>JBGUWL010000173.1:0-14092 GCA_045221075.1 Acutalibacteraceae bacterium | reverse complement strand
CGGTAACCGGACTTGAACCGGTACGGATGTTACTCCGAGGGATTTTAAGTCCCTTGCGTCTGCCTATTTCGCCATACCGGCGGCTTTTACAAGGATAATAATACCACACTGCCGGACGGATTTCAATAGCAAAAACGGAGGAACCGCAAATATTTTCACAGCGGCGGACGGGCATTTATAAAACCTCCCATGCCGATCCAAGTTGTATGATGTTTCAAAAGAACTGTCCGGAAAACTATACCTTTTTATGTAAATATCAGGTTTTGTCAATTCGTGTTGACATAGTGGCTGTATTGCAGTAAAATGATAATGTGTCTGTAAAAATACAGTTGATACTTTTTTAGATTATCGAATGAGGGTGACATAATTGGCAGATAACAAAAAGTATGATGTGGGCATATATGGCCTTTGGTACGGCAATAACTACGGCAGTATCATAACCTATTTTGCCCTGTCAAAGATAATGGAAAAGATGGGAAAGACCTATGCAATGCTCCGCAACCCCCTGGGCGTTGAGATCAACATTGACGGACTGCGCCGGTCCCACCCGCTGAAATTCGGATTCTCACACTACGAGATAACTCCGGCCTGCCCGCTGGACCGTATGTATGAGCATAACGACAGGTTTGACGCCTTTCTGCTGGGCTCCGACCAGATGTGGAACTACTACCTCAGCAAACCCTACAAGCAGTCATATTTCTTTGACTTCGCCGCTGACGACAAGGTTAAGGTAGCCTATGCCACCTCCTTCGGCAAGGAAAAATATGTAGGCCCTCCAAAGGAGAAGGCCATCACCCAGGTCAACCTCAAACGCTTTGACGGCATCTCCGTAAGGGATGACTTTTCAAAGAGGATCTGCGAAGAGGAATTCGGTGTTCCCGCAGAGCTGGTATTTGACCCGGTTTTTCTCTGTGACCGCAAAAACTACGAAAACCTTATCCTCGAAGCCGAAAACCGGCTGAACGAAAAATACATCTTTGCCTATATCCTTGACCCCAACCCCGAGGTGGGCAGGGCTCTGAAAAATGCTGCCGCAAAGTCCGGACTGAACGTCTATGTGGTGTTCAACGAGAGCAGCGACAAGCAGAAGTGCAAAGAATCCCTGGGCACCCTTGACGACAAAAAAATACGCTATATCGAAGAGCCCACCGTGCAGGAATGGCTGTGGCTGTATCAGAACAGCGAATTCGTGCTGACCGACTCCTTCCACGGCACCTGCTTCTCTGTCATCTTCAACAGACCCTTTGTGGTACTCAAAAACAACGGCAGAGGCGGCGGAAGATTTACTCACCTGCTGGGCACTCTCGGCCTGCTGGACTATATGGCGGAAACTCCCCAGGAGATGATCACAAAGTTCGATCACTTCGGCGTACGCCACAAGATAGACTACAAAAAGGTCTATAAGCGCATCAATCCCCTTATCAAGCACTCTTATGACTGGCTTGAAAAGTCACTCTCAATAAAGAAAAAGCGCGTTACCGCTGAAAAGCCCGCCGTCCCCGCGCCCGCAGAGACAAACGCGGATATCTCAAGATGCAGGATGCTGGCTTCCCTGCTCAGGGATTACGGAGTTACCCATGTGGTGACGGCTCCCGGCCAGAAGAACGTTCCTCTGATGCGCTTCTTTGAATACAACAAAAAAGTATTTACAACATATAACGTGGCAGATGAACGCTCGGCGGCATATTACGCCCTGGGTCTTGCATCAAAGCTGGGAAAGCCCGTGTGCGTTCTCTGTTCATCCGGAACGGCCCCGGCAAACTGCCTGCCCGGAGTTACCGAAGCAAAGCTCTCCGGCCTGCCCCTGGTAGTTGTCAGCGCAGACGCCTACCCCTGCTATGAGAGTCAGATGGAGCACCGCATGACCGACAACACCGGTGCACTCGCCTCTGCGGTAAAGGCTTCCGTTACCCTGCCTGTTGCCTGGGACGGACTCAGCCAATGGGAGACCCGCCGCCGTATCAGCGAGACACTTCTTGAAATGAACCATCACGGAACGGGACCCGTTCATATAAATGTTCCCATGAATTTTGTTTCTGAGGAGCTTCCCAAGCCTCAGGAGCTTGCCCTCGGGGATTACCGCCACATCTACAGGATCGACGCCGAAAGCGATGCTTCAGAGCTTGACGGGGCACTCAAAAGACTCAAGGCCGCCAGCCGCATACTGATCGTTGCAGGTCAGGATGCAGGACTGAGCGCCGACGGACAGAAGGCGTTCGATTCCTTCTGCAGACGCTTCAACTGTGCGGTGGTCACGGACCATCTGTCGAACCTTCACAACGAATATACGGTAAAGCCTTTCAACCTGCTGAGGACAGCAAACAAAGACCTGTTCAACAAGACTCTCGCCCCCGATCTCGTAATAACCTTCGGAGGAAAGCAGACTGTCAATTCTCCCATTATCGCAAAGCTGCGCATGATGCCCCGTATTCCGGATTTCTGGCGCATTGACGAGACCGGCGCCATAGCCGACACCTACCGTCAGCTCTCTCATGTGTTTGAAATGTCCCCCGCCCGCTTCTTCGGCTATTTTGCCGACAGAGCAAAGGACGGAACAAATGACAAAAAATATCTTGAAGTGTGGAAAGCAAAGACCGCAGAGGTCAGAGCCCCGGGCTACCGTGACGGCGGCGACTTCTCATCCTTCTACAGCATCGGCGGTCTGATGGCAGCCCTGCCGGAAAACTCACAGTTCTTCCTGGGAGCAGGCACTTCGGTCTACAGAGCCCAGATGTTCTCGCTCAGGGACAGCGTGACCGTATCCTGCAACAACGGCGCAGGCGGCGCCGACGGCTGTGCATCGGCATTCATGGGCCGCGCATCAGTCAGCGAGGAGCCCTCATTCCTGCTTATCGGCGACATGGGCTTCTTCCAGGATATGAACGCCTTCTGGAACAAATCCCTCGGGAACAATATCCGCATCATGATGAACAACAACGGCGGCGCAGGCTTCCTCAAAAACTTCAAAGCAGACGGCGCGACCCAGTCCCACGTCACAACAGCCATGGGATGGGTACAGTCTCTGGGCTTCCGCTATCTCTGCGCTCATAACCGTGAGGAATATGACATCCTCGTCAAGGAATTCACAGCCGCAGAAAGCGACCGCCCCATATTCTTTGAGGTAATGCTTACTACCGACAGATAATATATATCTTCCCATAAAATACTGAATGATATAGGAGTGAACAGATTTGGGTACGAATCAGAATAACAGCGTTACAAAAAGCAGCTATGCCCGTCTGAAAAAGCTGGATGAGGCCGTTGCCGAAGAATCCCGCCAGCTGGTGCAGGAAGAGGATATCAACATCGAAAAAGAGCTGCAGGAGATCATAAACAGTAACCTTGAAAGAAGCCTTAAGCAGGAGTCGGAGGAAATAGTCTCCCCCATTTCTGAGGACATTGTTGTCCAGTCTGTTGAAGGCGCAGGAGAAAAGCCCGCGGTACTGATTGATACCCTGTGGTTCGGTCTTGATTACGGCAGCATCCTGACTGCATACGCCCTTGACAAGGCAGTTGAAGATATGGGCTGTGACCCGGTTTTGATGAATAAATCTCCGGATCTCTGGACCAACCATTACACCGACCCCACAAACATTGCCGGCAGCTTTATTTACAAAAACTGCAAGGTGGCAAAGATCCTTCCCGACAAAAAAAGCGAAACGGAATTTGCAAAGAATGCCGACGCCGTTATCGTGGGATCAGATGTAGTATGGAACTATGATGTCTGCACAAAGGCCACAAAGACCCGCTTCTTCCTTGATTACGCTCCCGCATCCGCAAAGAAGATAAGCTGCGCCTCATCCTTCGGATATCAGTATTCCGGACCCTACGGAGAAGACCTGAAAAAGTGCGCAAAGTACCTTAAGCGTTTCGATCACCTTTCGGTATGCGATTATTCAAACCTTGATATGCTCCGCAGCCGCTTCGGTCTTGATGCCGAGGTCCTGCTGGATCCCGTGTTCCTCTGCGATAAGTCATGGTTTGAAAAGGCAGCCTCCGAGTCCCCGGGACAGCATGACGAGACTGACGACACCTTTATCTTCTCATACATAAAGGCCGGCAACCGCAGAAAGCGCGAGCTCATCCTCAGGGGCAACGACATCCTTACTCCCAACAACTACAGCCCCATGCGCAACTTTATCAACATCAACATCTATCCCGAATCCAAAAAGATGCTGGGACTTGATGTTGCTTACCACATCAAGGTGGAGGACTGGCTCTACTATATCAGTCACAGTGAATTTGTCATCACCGATGATTATTACGGCGTATGCTTTGCACTTATCTTCAACAAGCCCTTTATCTTTGTTGAGTCGGTAAACTATGACGGCATGAATCATGTTTCGTCACTGCTTTCGGCACTGGGTCTTGAGGAGAGGATCCTCAGCCTTGAGGATGACTTCAAAAAGAAGGAATACCTGTTCAGGCTGCCGATCCGTTACAAGAAGG
The DNA here is from genome assembly GCA_045221075.1 of Acutalibacteraceae bacterium. GTDB lineage: Bacteria > Bacillota > Clostridia > Oscillospirales > Acutalibacteraceae > UBA1213. The sequence continues at coordinate 9,643 of JBGUWL010000173.1, read as the reverse complement.
TAAACAAGATCCTTGATTCAATGATCGAACAGTCAAGAAGCTGGCTCAGAAGCGTTCTTCCTGTTCAGAAAACAGAAGTGGAGGGTGAATAATGGGTAGTGTAAGATTCAAGCTGCAGAATATAATGATAGAGAACAACCCCAACCTTGAACAGCATTGGTGGATGATGTACAGAGGCGACCGCTTCTGGTACGACAAGATGACCTCTGTCCACATGCTGAGAAGAGGCAACTTTGTGGAGTTCTTTACATACTTCAACAGCTGCTCCGTAGGCAAATGGCGCAAGTATACAAACGTGGGCAACATCTCTCTTAACCTGACCTGCAAGGGACATTTTATTATCCGTATGTTCGGTCACTACACCGACGGCAGCGATATCAGCAAGGAAATGTTCGAGCCCAAGGAATTCTATCTCAAAGAAAAAACAGAGATCAGCCTTCCTGTTCCCAACGGCATAAAGAGCACCGTTGTGGGCTTCCAGATAGATGTGCTTGACTTCAACGAGATGGAAAGAGACGAAGACGAGATCGATCCTATCTCCAAAAAGCCTATGTACAAGAGGGTTCCCGCGGATTTCTTCCTCTATGAAGGCTCCTGGTCCACCCTTGTTGACAGCTCAAAGATCAACGACATCCGCATTGCCCTGACCACAGTCACCTTCAAAAAAGAGGACTACATCACAAGCAATATGGCTCTGCTGGAGCGTGAGCTGTTCTATACCGATGAGCCTGCAAAGGACCACATAAAGGTCAGGATCATCGACAACGGCAAGACCCTTGATCCCGAGGATTTTGAAAGCGAATATATGGAGCTGGTCCCCAACGACAACACCGGCGGCAGCGGCGGCTACACAAGAGGTATGATCGAGGCTCTGAACGATACGGACTACAACCCCACTCACGTTCTTCTTATGGACGATGACGTAATGGTTCTGCCCGAAAGCTTTATCAGAACATACACACTCCTTGCCCTTCTCAAGGATGACTATAAAGATCGCTTCGTAAGCGGCGCAATGCTGTTCTATGAGCGCCTGAACGTTCAGCACGAGGATGTAGGCTATGTACACGATGACGGCTCCTACGGTCCCAACAAGCCCGACTACGAGCTCCACCTGTGGGATTCCGTACTCAAAAACGATCAGGAGTGCAAGTATCACCCCAACTCCTACGCCGGATGGTGGTACTGCTGTGTTCCCATCACCATGATCCCCAGGGACAACCTGCCTATTCCGCTGTTTATCAGAGGCGACGACGTTGAGTTCAGCCTCAGCCGCAACGCAGAGTTCCTTTCTCTGAACGGCATCTGCATCTGGCACAGAGGCTTCTCCACAAAGTTCAACGCTTGCCTGGAGCTTTATCAGGTACACCGCAACAGCCTTATCATTCAGGCAATGAGCGGCATCTGCAAGAACGTTGACTTTATGAAGCGCATCGACGGCTTCTTCTGGAAAGAACTGAACCGTCTTGCCTACAACAACTGTGAGCTTCTGCTGGACGCCATCGAAGAGTTCTGCAACGGTCCCGAATTCATGTATACTCCCGACGGCGAGCGCATCATGAAGGAGCACTCCAAAAAGAACGAAGTTATGCTTCCCGCAGCGTCGGCTTATCCCGACATTCCCATTGACTGGGGTGCGATCTACAGAAAGAGCGACAAGCCCCTCAGCGACAAGGAAATGAAGCGCTACGAAAAGACCTGCAACGGTCAGACCCTTCCCAGCTATATGCTGAAGGACGAGATCGCCGTTATCGCATACGACTGGTTTGACGATCCCGCAAAGCAGTACATGGCAAAGGAGATCCTTGCGGTCAACGCCTTTGACCACACCGCTCATCTGAGAAAGCGCGACAAGAACCGCTTCAAGGAGCTTGTTGCCCGTCACAGAAGGATCATGAACTACTACAAGACCCACAAGGACGAGATCGAAAGAAAGTATGTGGAAAGCGCAAAGGTCCTCAAAACCGAAGCCTTCTGGCGCAAATACCTAAAAATGGACGAACAGTGATCAATGTTGGAACGCTGTTCCAAACCTTGCCGGGGGAAACCCTTTTTAAAAAAAAGGGTTATCCCCCGGACCCCTTTCCAAAAAAACTTGTGTTTTTTCTATAGGCGATCAATGGAAATATAGAACAGGACAATACCGCACAGGGATAGTCCTACAAATATGCTGCAGTAATATGTCCCGATTCACGTTCAGCTATAATTCAAAGCCGTGCAGACACGATATGTGATCTGCACGGCTTGTTGTTTGTCTATATTTAACAAGGAGCAAGCGACGCCTGGGGCAGACGTCGTGGAGCTTTAATTCCTGCGGACGTATGTCCCCCGCTGCATATAGAAGCGGGGGACATCGTGTTTGATATATTTAGTTATATTATATCAAAGGGAAATATCTTTTTCAATATCATATTGTTCCTTACAGAGCCTGCTTCATGGAACGGACGTATTCTCCCACATATCCGGGCGCATCCTTTCCGTATTTTTCAAGCAGCTTTATTATGGCCGAGCCGACGATCACCCCGTCGGATACCTGTGCCATATCGTGGGCCTGCTGTGTGGTGGAGATACCGAAGCCGATGGCAACGGGCACGTCGGTGTTCTGGCGTATGACGCTTACTATCGAAGAAAGGTCTGTGGTTATCTCGCTGCGGACACCGGTGACTCCAAGACTTGAAACAAGATAAATAAAGCCTTCAGCCTCCTTTGCGATCATGCCGATACGGTTCTCGGAGGTGGGAGCTATCAGAGATATCAGCGCAACCCCGTACTTTTTGCATACCGGAAGGAACTCCTCCTTCTCTTCAAAGGGAATGTCGGGAAGGATAATTCCGTCTATGCCTATCTCGGAGCAGGTCCTTATGAACCTGTCTGCGCCGTATGAGAAAACCACATTGGCATAGGTCATGAACACCATGGGAACGGTCACGTCCTTTCTCAGCTCCTTTACAAGCTCAAAGACCTTGTCCGTGTTTACTCCGCCCCTGAGGGCTCTGATGTTTGCGCCCTGTATAACGGGACCTTCCGCAGTGGGGTCGGAAAAGGGTATCCCAAGCTCAATAAGGTCTGCGCCGTTTGCCGCCGCAGCCCGTACAACGGCAGCCGTGGTTTCAAGATCCGGATCTCCGCAGGTTATGAAAGGGATGAACGCCTTTCCGTTTTCAAAAGCCTGTCTTATCTTAGTCATAAATATCCTCTCCTTTGTAGCGGGCTATTGCGGCGCAGTCTTTGTCGCCTCTGCCGGAAATCGTAATGACCATTATCTTGTCCTTGTCCATGGTGGGAGCCAGCTTCATTGCATAGGCAACGGCATGGGCGGATTCTATTGCGGGGATGATACCCTCGGTTTTTGAAAGATACTCAAAGGCATTTACCGCCTCGTCATCGGTCACGGCAACATATTCTGCTCTGCCGATATCGTGAAGGTAGGCGTGTTCGGGTCCTACTCCCGGATAATCCAGTCCGGCAGAGATGGAATATACCGGAGCAATCTGACCCATATCGTCCTGACAGAAGTAGGACTTCATGCCGTGGAAAATACCAAGTCTTCCTGTGGAAATGGTGGCCGCGGTCTCAAAGGTATCTATGCCCCTGCCCGCCGCCTCACAGCCGATAAGACGCACGTCACTGTCATCTATGAAATGATAGAAGCTGCCGATGGCGTTTGAACCGCCGCCTACACAGGCCAGCACCGCATCGGGAAGTCTTCCCTCTTTTTCAAGTATCTGCTTCCTGGTCTCCTTTGAGATGACCGCCTGAAAATCCCGGACGATAGTGGGGAAGGGGTGTGGACCCATTACCGATCCGAGACAATAGTGAGTGTCGTCAATTCGTGTGGTCCACTCCCTCATGGCCTCCGACACGGCGTCCTTAAGGGTAGCGGTGCCGCTCTTTACCGGCACTACCTCAGAACCCAGCAGCTTCATCCTGTAGACATTGAGGGCCTGTCTTTTTGTATCCTCCTCGCCCATAAAGACCACGCACTCCATACCCATGAGAGCGGCGGCAGTGGCGGTGGCAACGCCGTGCTGACCTGCACCTGTTTCGGCGATAAGTCTTTTTTTGCCCATCTTTTTTGCAAGCAGGGCCTGACCCAGCACATTGTTTATTTTGTGGGCGCCGGTGTGGTTAAGGTCTTCACGTTTAAGATATATCTTTGCCCCTCCAAGGTCCTTTGTCATGTTTTCGGCAAAGTAAAGTCTTGAGGGTCTGTTGGCGTATTCGTTGAAAAGTGTTTCAAGCTCAGCACAGAAGGACGGGTCGTTCTTATATCTGTTATAGGCTTCTTCAAGTTCTATTATGGCATTCATCAGTGTTTCGGGAACGTACTGTCCTCCGTGAACACCAAATCGCCCCTTGGGATTAGTCATAATTTTTCTTCCTTTCTTACGGCAGCAATAAAGGCCGCCATCTTTTCTCTGTCCTTATGGCCGTCAGTCTCTATTCCCGAGCTGACGTCCAGTCCGAAGGGTCCAAGCTCCCTTACCGCAACTCCTGCATTTTCGGGAGAAAGACCTCCCGCAAGAAAATACGGTTTTTTTATGTTTTTCAAAAGGGACCAGTCGAATGTCAGTCCGTCCCCTGCGCCGGCGTCAAGAAGCACCATATCCGCAATACTGTTCTGCGCCTTTTCCACGTCGCTCTCAGTCCGTATGCGGAAGGCCTTTATGACCGGCCTGCCTGTCTGCACCTTCAGACGGGCAATATACTCGTCGTCCTCGTTCCCGTGAAGCTGGGGGATATCAATTATTCCCTGAACAAGCAGCGCCGTTATAAGGCTGATATCCTCGTCAACAAACACCCCTACGGCCTTTATTCTGTCGTCCATCATGGACCTGAGATATCCGGCCTTTTCCGGCTCAATATATCGCCTGCTTTTTTTTGCAAACACAAAGCCCGCATAATCGGGTCTGAGTTCGTTTGCCGCCCGGATATCCTCCGGCCTTGTCAGTCCGCACATCTTTATCCTGGTCATAGGGTATCTCCCCTCAGCTCTGCAAGCTTTCTTTCTTTGTTTCCGGCCCTCATGAGTGCTTCACCCACAAGAACGGCGTCAACTCCGGCTCTTCTGAGGGCTGCCGTATCCGACGGGTCCTTTATGCCGCTTTCGGACACAAAGACGATCTCCGGGGGTATCATACTCCTCAGCCTGCTGCTGTTTCCCGTATCAACGGAAAAATCCCTCAGGTCGCGGTTGTTTACCCCGATGATACCGGCTCCGCATTCAAGGGCGATGTTTATCTCCCTTTCGTCATGGGCCTCTACAAGAGCCGAAAGTCCCAGTTCACCGCACAGGGAGATATATTCCCTCATCCGGCCTTCGTCCAGTATCGAACATATCAGCAGTACGGCGGACGCTCCCAGAAGTCTTGCCTGATATATCATATATTCATCCACCGTAAAGTCCTTGCGCAGACAGGGTATCGAAACGGTCCGGGCTATCTCTTCAAGATATCTGTCGCTTCCAAGGAACCATCTGGGCTCGGTCAGGACAGAAATGCAGTCCGCCCCTGCCCTTTCATAATCCGCTGCTATCTCCAGATATGGAAAGTCCTCCGCGATAAGTCCCTTTGAGGGCGACGCCTTCTTGCACTCACAGATAAAGGACAGCCCCGGTTTTCTCAACGCCTTTTCAAAGGATCCGTCACCCTTCGGGAGGGATGACACTGCCCTGACAAGGTCATCAAGGGGCATAGCACGTCTGTACGCCTTGCAGCGCTCTCTTGCGTGATCCGCAAGCCTGTCAAGGATAGTCATACTCATTCCTCCGGCCTTGTGCTGATCTCGATGAACCTGTCAAGAGTCTCCGCTGCCTTGCCGGAATCAATGATCTCCCCGGCAAGGGCAATGCCCTCCTTCAGGGTATCTGCCTTTCCGGCAATATAGAGGGCTGCTCCGGCATTCATCAGCACGGCGTTGCGGTGTGCGCCCTTTTCCCCGTTCACGATGGCCCTTGTTATCGCCGCATTTTCTGCGGGTGAACCGCCCTTGAGCTGGTCCTTTGTGCAGCGTTCAAAACCGAACTGCTCGGGAGTAATGGTATAGGTCTTGAACCAGCCGTCCTTTATCTCACATACCTTTGTGGGTGAGCTGAGGGATATTTCGTCCAGCTTGTCCGTTCCGTAAACCACCATGCCTCTCTTTACACCAAGGTCGATAAGCACCTGGGCAAGAGGTTCTACCAGATAATCGTCATACACTCCCAGAAGCTGCATCGTGGGTGTTGCGGGATTTGTAAGAGGACCAAGGATATTGAACACCGTCCTGAAGCCCAGCTCCCTGCGGATAGCCCCAACATACTTCATGGAGGTATGATACTTCTGGGCAAAGAAGAAACACATTCCCACTTCCTTCAGCAGCTCTACACAGCGGGCAGGGCTCTGCTCAATGTTTACCCCAAGGGCTTCAAGGCAGTCTGCCGTACCGCATTTTGAGGACGCAGCCCTGTTGCCGTGCTTTGCCACCTTTACGCCACCTGCTGCTGCCACAAGAGCCGATGTGGTCGAGATATTGAAGCTGTGGGCGTTGTCGCCTCCGGTGCCGACTATCTCAAGCACATCCATTCCGGTGTCCACCTTTGTTGCATGATCTCTCATGGCAGCGGCACAGCCGGCGATCTCGGCGGTGGTTTCGGCCTTTGCGCTCTTTGTGGAAAGTGACGCAAGAAAAGCGGCGTTCTGTGTGGGAGTGGTCAGTCCGCTCATTATCTCGTTCATTACCTCGTATGCCTCGTCATAGGTGAGGTCCTCCTTGCTTACGATCTTTACAATTGCTTCCTTAATCATATCCGGTCTTCCTTTCTTTTACAATCTAATATAATTTGAGAGCATTCTCACTCCCTCTGGGGTCATAATTGATTCGGGATGGAACTGCACCCCGAATATTTTTTTCTCCTTATGCTGTACCGCCATTATCTCGCCGTCATCGGTCACGGCGGTTATCATAAGACAGTCGGGAAGGGTATCCTTGTCTGCCGCAAGGGAATGATACCTTGCTACCATAGTCCTTTCCGGACAGCCCGCAAAAAGCGGCGTATCCGTACGCAGTGTGACCTCGGACTGTTTGCCGTGCATGAGCTGTGAGGCGTATGTAATGACCGCGCCGAAGGCCTGACATATAGCCTGATGACCAAGGCACACACCAAGTATAGGTATCTCCCCGCCCAGCTCCTTTACGACATCTGTAATAATACCTGCGTCCTCCGGTCTTCCCGGACCCGGAGACAGAATGATCTTTTCCGGACCCAGCTCCCTGATCTCAGAAACGGTCATCTCGTCATTGCGGATGACTTTTATATCCGGCTCGATGCTGCCGATGAGCTGATACAGATTGTAGGAAAAGCTGTCATAATTGTCTATCAGCAATATCATAATTCCGCCTCCTGTGAAAGCTCCAGAGCCTTAAGGGATGCCCTTGCTTTGTTAAGACACTCCTGATACTCCTTTTCGGGATCTGAGTCCGCAACTATGCCTGCGCCGCTCCTTACAAAGACCTTGCCGTTCTTTTTGTAAACTATGCGGATCGCAATACAGGTGTCCATATTTCCCGAAAAGTCGATATATCCTATGGCACCGCCGTAAATACCCCGCTTGTTGTTTTCAAGCTCGCCTATAAGCTGGCATGCCCTTATCTTCGGCGCACCCGAAAGGGTACCTGCCGGAAGCACTGCTTCGATGGCATCAAGGGCATCTTTGTCATCCCGTATGACGCCCCTTACGGTAGAACCGATGTGCATAACGTGTGAGAACCGTTCGATGGAATGAAGCTTTTCCACCTCCACCGTTCCGAACCTGCTGATCTTTCCCAGGTCGTTCCTTCCGAGGTCCACCAGCATATTGTGTTCGGCGAGCTCCTTTTCGTCACTGAGCAGCTCTTTTTCAAGCTCTCTGTCTTCCTTTTCTGTCTTTCCCCTGGGACGCGTCCCTGCAAGAGGAAATGTATGGAGCACCCCGTTTTCCAGCTTTACAAGGGTCTCCGGCGATGCGCCCGCCACCTCCACATCAGTCCCCGAAAAATAGAACATATAGGGCGACGGATTTATGGTCCTGAGCATCCTGTATGTATTGAGAAGGCTGCCCTCAAACTCTGCGCTGAGCCGGTTGGAAAGGACTATCTGAAAGATATCACCCTCACGGATATGGTGCTTTGCCTTTTCCACCATTGCGCAGTACTGCTCCTTTTCAAACAGCGGCTGCACCCTGCCTATAAGTTTTGCAGTCGGCTCCTTCTTTTTCTCGCCGTTTTTCAGAAGCTCTGCAAGCTGCTTCAGCTCCATCACCGCGCGGTTGAATCCCACCTCGATATCACAGAGCTTTATGTTTGCAATAAGAATGAGCTTCTGGCGCACATTGTCAAAGGCTATAAGCTTATCAAACAGCATCAGGTCCACATCCTTGAACTCCTCGCTGTCCTCCGTCTCACATCTGACCTCCGGCTCACTGTAGCCAAGATAGTCGTAGGAGAAATATCCCACCAGTCCGCCGGTGAATGACGGAAGATAATCAAAATGCGGACTTCTGTACCCCTGCAGCAGCTGCCTCAGAAAGCCCGACGGGTCATCGGTCTTTATGCTTATATCCCCTGCCCTGAGAACGCCGTTGATGCAGGTTATCTCCATCCTGGGCTCAAAGCCGAGAAAGGTGTACCTTCCCCAGGTGTCGTCCGCCTGTGCTGATTCCAGCATAAAGCAGTGTGTCGATACGTTCTTGAGCTTGCGCATGGCTTCGATAGGAGTGATAAAATCGGACAGCAGCTCACAGCTTACGGGAACAATACTATACTCTCCCTTTGCGGCTATCTCTTTTATCTCTTCTGTCGTCGGTCTGAAAACCATATCCTTCCCCCCTGAAAATAGAAAATAAAAAACGCCCATGACATAGAAAAATTCTATATCAAGGACGAATATAACATATCCGTGGTGCCACCTTGATTCACGGCTCATGCCGCGCACTCAGTGAAACGCCGTTCCTTTTCTGCCCTGCCATAGCAAAGCACAGCGGAACATCGGCTTTTCTGCGGGATACTGACATACCCCCGGCAATTTACGCCTGCCCGGACGTCACAGAATACTCCGGCTCAAAGTCCGTTTCACTGTGCCCTCAGCGGCCCATTTGACAGCTTGTTTCTTATCCGGCTCTCAGCAGCCCCGGACTCTCTGTGAAGTCATAACTGTCTTTACTCCCGCTTCAACGGTTTATACTATTGACTTTACGACCATTATACCACCATCCCCCCGATTCGTCAACCCCCCGGCGGCGCAGCGTCACGCTGTCCGGCGGCACCCCAAGGGCACTTGTTTCACTGCGCTCGCCGGTCATTGAGCGAACGAAGTGAGCGTTTCCGGCGCAGAGCCTGCGCTCCCAATTCGCGGCGGTCGCTCCACTGCGTTTCGCTCTGGGCTCGGAAGGGATACTTTACTCCCACGGTTCACGGCACGTCATATACCGTATTTATCCGCCGACGTGCCGCACATTGCGGCACTTTCCGGCTATTATCATCGGAATTTCATATTTCATACGCTGTTCAAAGTTTGGCGTGCCTGTTTTATCTGACCATTAACCGACCCGAATAAAGCCGTATCCGCGGCATATAACTGCCGGATGCTATTGAATTTGAACGCGAAATCACCACCGGCGGCTCGCCGGTC
>JBGUWL010000172.1:0-9409 GCA_045221075.1 Acutalibacteraceae bacterium | reverse complement strand
GATATTTGTGTTATAGTAGCTATTCAGTCCACCTCCGTCATTCCGAGCCAGAGTCGCAACACTGGCGTGGGAATCCGTTGAACGCCTTGCCGCATTTGCCATTCCTGGGCCTGCTTCGCGACAGCCCGCCAATGGCGCGGCTGCGGAAAAATCAGGCCGCCTTCTTCTGCCACAGGCAGCGGCGTCCTTTATTTCTCCCGGCGGCCAGCCCAAGAATTGGCTTTTTTCAACGGGTTTGCGCCACGAATGGAAAACGGATTGCCACACCAGTGACATCGGTCACTGGTTCGCAATGACGCGAGTCGGACATTTTCCCGTATCATTTGGCCGAGACTGAATAGTTACCTTCGGTTTTGGATTTCCGAGTTGTTTTGAGGAACTTCAACATGCATTTTGTGAACGCGAAAGCGATTTTGACCGCAAACGGCGGACACAACGGAATGAATATCTACCGGGGATGCACCCACGGCTGCATCTATTGCGACAGCAGAAGCTTGTGCTATCAGTTCAGTCATCCCTTCGAGGATATCGAAGTGAAGCAGAACGCCCCCGCGCTTCTGGAAGCCGCGCTGCGATCAAAGCGCAGGCGCTGCATGATCGGCACCGGCTCCATGTCCGACCCCTATATGCACTGCGAAGAGCAGCTCCGGCTTACGCGCAAGTGCCTGGAAATCATCCGAAAACACCGCTTCGGCGCGGCGATCCTTACAAAATCCGACAGAATCCTGCAGGATATCGACTTGCTCGATGCAATCAATCAAACGGCGAAGTGCGTGGTTCAGATGACGCTGACAACCTGTGATGACAGCCTGTGTCAGATTGTTGAACCGAACGTATGCGGCACGAAACGCCGGATTGAGGTTTTGCGTGAGATGCAATCACACGGCATTCCGACAGTCGTCTGGCTGACCCCGATCCTCCCGTTTCTCAACGATACGGAGGAAAACGTCAGGGCGATCCTGGATTCCTGCGCGGAAACCGGCGTCAGGGGAGTTGTGTGCTTCGATATGGGATTGACGCTTCGGCAGGGGAACCGGGAATACTACTATGCCGCTCTCGACCGGCATTTCCCCGGGCTGAAGCAGGAATACATAAGACGCTACGGAGACGCCTATCATCTGCAAAGTCCGAACGCCGGAAAACTGATGCGCCTGCTTCATACTGTCTGTGCAGATTATGGGATTCTTCATACCCCGGAGGACTGCTTTCGGTATATGGACACGTTCCCTGAGGACGACAGCCAGATGAGCCTTTTTGAAACATAAAAACGGGGATCGTCTCATGACTGAGACGATCCCATTATACTTGGTGCAATGATCCCTTTATTTACTTGCAGTCCGCCCCTTGCGGCCGTGTCCGCGGCTGCGGCGGCGGGACTGGGCAGCTTTGGCTTTATAGAAGCTGAGCATATCCTCATCCGCCTCATAAACCAGGCGATTCGCAAGCCAGCTGTTGTCTTCCTTGTTCTTGCGGAATTTGGCGCGGACAAGGTAGTTTCCGTGCTCAGCGCAGGAGTATATGTTCATATAGCGCTGATCGCCCTGATTGATCCATTTGAGCGCCTCTGTCGACTGCCCGCATACGGGACAGGAAAGCGCAAGCAGACGGTCGTCGGAAAAAGCCTCGGACTTGCTGGCAAAGCCGTCGAAGCATTCGTGAAGCAGCGCGTCAGGCCCCTCGTTCTCGACCGGCGGCTTATAGTTCGGCATGCGCGCGGCCAGGATGCGTGCCGCGTCGTCGTACATCCGAAGCCCCTCGTCCATATCAAGACGGGAGGCGACAACGGCGGTGTTATAGGCGTCGCCCAACGCGTCGTGCGCAACACGGGTCTGCTCGATCTCAAAATGCTCCATGGCACTGGCGAGAGATTTCTGATTTTTATCCCCGCCGGTCTGCAGGTTATAGATGAGCTGCAGATTGACCCAGCCGGCAATCCAATCCCAATCCAGATCGTGGATAATAATATTCTGCTCCATGATACGCTGGTCGTCACAGCCCCAGGTAATAAAGGTCACATCGTCGCCGCACCAGGCGCGAAACTGCTCCATCGCGTCGGGGAAGGAGTGACCGTGCGCCAGACGATCCTTATCGAAGCCGGTAATTTTCTTGACCTTGTAATGCATGCGGCGGAAGTAGACGGGCTTTACGTCAATGGTAAACTCCTCGCCGGGCTGCATATCGTCCGTGAGCTTAACAGCGCCGATCTCAATGATTTCACCGCCGAGATGGATCGGCAGCTTGTTAAAAACGGAGGATTTGGAACTCATCGCCTGATTCCATTCCAGATCCACCACAACATAGTTCATAGCAAAAAGTCCTTTAACTGTAAAATAAGCTTTTATATTATAGCATATCTTTTCGCGCTGTGCACTACTTTTTTAAAGAAAACTTTTGCCTCCATAGACAGACTGTGCTATACTGTGGGGCGGCAGAGGAGATGAGGCTATTTGAAGATGATGAAACTGCGTGATGCCGCCGCAGCCTGCGGCGGGAAACTGGTCAACTGCGCGGATCCGGAGCAGGGGATCGGCCGGGCTGTGGTCGACAGCAGGAATGTTCAGCCGGGCGATCTCTTCGTCGCTTACCGCGGCGAGAAAACCGACGGGCACCGCTTTATTCAAAGCGCACTGGAAAAAGGCGCCGTATGCGCGCTGGCGGAATACCTGCCGGAAGATGTGAACGGCCCGGTGCTCCTGACAGACGACGTGCAGAAGGCGCTGGAAAAGATTTGCAGCGCGTATCGGCAGACATTGAACATTCCGGTGATCGGCATCACGGGCAGCGTGGGGAAGACCACGGCCAAGGAGATGATTTCCGCTGTTCTCTCCCGCCGTTTCAGGGTTTTGAAGACAGAAGGGAACCATAACAATCAGATCGGTGTTCCGATGACAATTTCCCGTATTGAAGCGGAGCACGAAGCCGCCGTAGTCGAGATGGGGATTTCCGGCTTTGGCGAGATGGCGGAGCTTGCGTCCGTCGCGAGGCCGACCGTCGCAGTTTTCACAGTGATCGGCCGCGCGCATTTGGAATTTCTGCATGATCTGGACGGCGTCTTCCGCGCAAAAACAGAGATGCTGGATTTCCTCCCGGAAAACGGCGTTGTGATCTGCAACGGAGATGACGTGCTGCTGAGCAAGCTGACATGCCCGCAGCGTATCCTGCGCTTTGGCACAGGCGAAAACTGCGCACTGCGCGCTGACGAGATCGAGCTCTTGCCCGAAGGGCGTACGCGCTGCCGTATTCGATATGAGGATCGCGAAATCCATGCCGATATCCCGGCTTTTGGACGTCAGCTTGTCTATGCGGCATTGGAGGCCGCGGCGGTCGGTATTGTTTGCGGCCTGACGGACGCCGAAATCGAGGCCGGCATCGCGGACTATGCCACCGTCGGCAGGCGCAACGCGGTGACCGACACGGGCTTTGTGACCCTTGTGGACGATTGCTATAACGCGAATCCCGAGTCCATGCGCTGCGCGGTGGATTCCATGGCGGAGTGTGACGGGCGAAAGGTCTGCCTGTTGGCCGATATGCTGGAGCTTGGCCCTGACGCGCCGCAGCTTCATCGGGAGCTCGGCGAATATGCCGCGTCAAAAGGCATTGAGCTTGTCGCAGCATGCGGAGAAATGGGAAAGGAGATCGCCGCCGGAGCGGGGGAGCGGGGAAAGTGGTTTCCTTCCCGCGAGGCGATGATCGAGGCGCTGCCCCGGCTTCTGAAAAAAGGAGACCGGGTTCTGGTAAAGGCGTCTCTCGGCATGCATATGGAGCATACGGCGGAAGCCGTCAAGGCATTGAAGCGATGAGCGGCACGAAAGAATCGGACCGGCGGCCGATTGTCCTGATGGATCTGGACAATACCATTCTGGACTTCAATACCGCTGAGCGCAGAGCTCTGAGCCGTGCCTTTGAAACGATCGGCTTGCCGTATACGGACGATGTCGCGGCGCTGTATCACACGATCAATATCCGGCACTGGGAAATGCTGGAGGAAGGGATCCTCACCAGGGCGCAGGTATTGGTGATGCGCTACGAAGCGCTCTACAGGGAACTGGGGATCAACGCCGATGCGGAGCGTACCCAGGCGCTCTATGAGGGGTATCTCGCCGAAGGCCACTGGTTTATGCCGGGGGCGGAGGAGATGCTCAGGCGGCTGAGCGGGAAATGCCGTCTCTTTATCTGCTCCAACGGAACCCAAAGGGTGCAGGACGGCCGGATCGCAAGCGCCGGAATCGCGCCGTATTTTGAGCGCATCTTCATTTCGGAGCTTATGGGCTTCAACAAGCCGGACGCACGCTACTTTGAACGCTGCTTTTCCGAGATCCCGGACTTTGAACGTGATAGAACGATTATCCTCGGCGACAGTCTGACGTCTGATATCCGGGGCGGGATAAACGCCGGTATCCTGAGCTGCTGGTACAATCCGTCAGGGAAAGCAAATCCCGGAACGACCATACCGGATTACGAGATTCGTGATCTTGGAGAATTTGAAGAACTGTTGAGCCGACTCTTTTGGCAATAAAGTACAAATATCTTGCTTTGATTTCGTGCATTTGCCCTCTTGTAAATGCGGAACCAGATGATATACTTAAAAACATAGTAATAAAAGCGGAGTGTTGAGCTGATCGGCGCTCCGTTCTCTTGTTCAGGGGGGCTGCTTATGGGACAGAGTCTTCAATTGTTCCGAGAACTGAATTTGTGGTCCATGATAATGCGGATCGTGCTGGCCATGCTGGTCGGCGGCGTGATCGGCCTCGAGCGTGAGCGCAAGGGCAGGGCAGCTGGCTTTCGTACCTATATGCTGGTGGCGTTGGGCGCGGCGGTGTCTGTGATCTTGAGCCAATATCTGGATTTGATGCTTGATACCTTCATGGCGGAGGACTATGCGATTGTGGGGCGGCGGACAGATGTTGTGCGCATTGGTACCCGTGTCGTTAGCGGCGTGGGTTTTCTCGCTGCCGGAACGATCCTCGTGACCGGCAGACAGGAGGTCAAGGGGCTAACCACAGCGGCGGGCCTCTGGGCTTCCGCCTGCATGGGCCTCGCCGTCGGCGCGGGCTTTATTGAGTGCGTTTTGGTGAGCTTCGTGCTCATTCTGCTGTGTATCCGCGTCCTCCCTTCGATCGAATCGGCGGTTCGCAACCACTCGCGCAATATGCTCATTTATCTGGAGACCGAAAACATTGTACAGCTCTCCAGCGTTGTCAATTTCGTCAAGCGAGAAGGAATTCGGGTCTTTTCGCTGGAAATCGATAAAGAACAGTCTGAGCATATGAACAGTATTTCAGCCCTGCTGGATGTGCGTCTGCCGATCCAGCTGTATCATGCGGAGCTGATCGCGGCGCTTTCCGCGCTTGACGGCGTTATCAGCATCGACGAGGTTTGAAAGGAGGCAGGAGACTTGCTGCATTGCTTTGACTTTTTCCGGCATATGGATCTGCTTGCCATCACATCCCGTCTGGTGCTGGCGCTGATTTGCGGCGGCGTTATCGGCATTGAGCGTGAGACCAAGAGAAGACCCGCCGGCTTTCGCACACATATTCTGATCTGCATGGGCTCGGCCATCACGATCCTTACAAATTTGTATCTCTATCAGGTCATGCACCTGTACACCGACATCTCACGTATGGGCGCGCAGGTCATTGCAGGTATCAGCTTTGTTGGCGCGGGCACCATCATCGTTACCCGCCACCAGAAGATCAAGGGCCTGACCACGGCGGCCGGCCTTTGGACGGCGTCTATTATCGGCCTCGCCTGCGGCGCAGGCTACGCCGAGTGTGCGATCTTTGCTACGCTTATGGTTCTGCTGGCAGAACTTCTGCTCATCAGGCTTGAGAATCGGCTTGTCGAACGGACGAGTGATGTGAATATCTATATCGAGTATACCCAGCCAACCACCATCCAGCGCATCGTGCGCATCCTGCGGATGGTGAAGGTGCCCATGAATGATATAGAGGTAAACCGTATCGCGGACGGGGAAGGACGATACCGTTATGGCGCAATCCTCACTGTGCGTGTCAGCGGAGATACGATGGAAAAAGAAATCTTTCAGGGGCTCTCTGAGATCAACGACGTGCAGACCGTGGAAGAGCTATAATACTCTTCTCAAATAAAACCCTTGAAGTCTTTCCGGCAAAATTTGCGCCATGCTTCGTTATCGGCCTTGACCATACACAAAGTATGCTCTGCGGCCACTGCCTCGCCTGACGCAAATTTTGCTCGGAAACCCATTCAAGCTTCTTATCTGAGTAGAAGAGTATAAAAGCACATAACATGATTGACAACACACCGGCTTCCTGTTTGGGAAGCCGGTGTGTTCACATCTTATGAGGGCCGGAATAGAATGGGGTGAAGCGAAAACGCTCCAAGGAGGAATCAAATTGAGCTGCAACAAACCCGATCAATCCTATCGCAGCGGAAGCCTGCCGGGGCCCTATGCGCCCCTCGCCATGTCCTATGTGCCGATGCAGACGTTAGCCGCGCCGAATTATGAATCGGGAGAAGCCCTGGCCCGCGGTACGCTGTTTCCCGGGCTTGATCTCCCGTTTATGAATATCGTCAACGAAAAATCCCCGGATGTGCCGACGGCAGAGCTGATGGCAATTGAGTTTGTGGTGGATGAGCTGGAGCTGTATCTTGACACGCACGACAGTGACAAGGAAGCCTTCGACCTGTATCAGAACTTCCTTGCCCTGCAGAAGGAAGCGCGGGAGCGCTATATTGCCCGCTACGGCGTCATAACCCAATGCGACCAGCTCGGAGCTGAGCAGTATACCTGGCTGAAGGATCCGTGGCCCTGGGAGTTTCAGAACAGGAGGGAGCGCTGAGTATGTTTGTCTATGAGAAAAAGCTGCAATACCCGGTGAGAATCCGCAATACCAATCCCGCCCTCGCGAAGTTTATTATCAGCCAGTATGGCGGTCCGGACGGTGAGCTCGGCGCTTCGCTGCGTTACCTCAGCCAGCGCTATTCCATGCCGTATCCTGAGCTGAAAGGACTGCTTACGGATATAGGTACGGAAGCATCTAAAATGCTCCGCTTGCCCTCAGAACTGGCAAAATAGCCTTTTGAAACGGTGTAACGCCAACGCATTGGGAGCAAATTCAGGAATACATCGATCGTATCATCATCTACAATGACCATTTTATCCAGAAGCATACTGTAAAACGCTTCATCGTAAACAGCGCCGTCCAGGATCTCCTGAATCGCTTTCCCAATATCGAAGATCAATTGTTGCTGTTTTTCTTTGATCTCTTTTTGTTTGTCCAAATTTACGATCGCGTTCTGTATAGATGTCAAGTCTTTATCATACCGCGCTCTGGCTTCATAGAACTCATCTTTGGAAATAGCAGAAGAAGTATAAAGATCGATCAGTTTTTTCTGCTTTTCTTGAACGCCCAGCATTTGCTCGCGAAGGTCGCTGACGCTTGCTGAACCGTTGTCCGATGCAATGATGGACTGGACGACAGAAACCAGGTTTTTCTTTACCTCGCTGCGATTGTAGTTGAGTTCATTGGTGACAAGGGACATGATGTGTTCCGCTGCCTCGTTACGAATACTGCGTGAGGTGCAGCCAACGGTCTCGCCGGTCTGATCCTTGTGCTCGCTTCCATATTTGGCGGCATTATAACAGCGCCACGACTTATACCGAGTGCCGTCCTGACGGGTCTTGTATCGCGAAACATAGCTTGCGCCGCAGCGCCCGCATTTGATTTTACCCGAAAATGGATAGCGGTTGCTATGCTTCGCTTTTCCTTCCGGGGAGAGAGATTTAGCGTCGAGAATTCGATTTGCCTCATCAAACAGTTCGCGGGAAATGATGGGCGCATGATGGTTTTTTAGGATAACAAATTCTTCCTGGCCGCGGTTGTATTTCTTCTCGTGTGAAAGAAAATCCGGCGTATAAGTTTTCTTTTGAACAAGGTCGCCACAGTATTTTTCGTTCCGAATAATTCTCAGAATAACGGTGTTGCTCCATTTTTTCACACGCATAGGGTGGATCCCTTCTTCTTTGAGCTCACGGGCTATAACGTGGGTGCCTTTATTCTCAGTGACAAATTTTTGGAAGATGAGTCTGACTATTTTGGCGCCTTCTTCATTGATGGTCATTTGTCCATCTTTGACGTCATACCCGAGCATGCTTCGCCCAAAGACGACTCCCTGCTCCATTTGCCTTTTCTGGCCCCATTTTACGCGTTCCGAAGTCTTCCGGCTTTCCTCCTGCGCAATGGATGCCATAATCGCCAGTCGAAGCTCTGCATCGCCATCTAACGTGTTGATACCGTCGTTCATAAAGATGACGCCAATACCTATACGCTTTAACTCCCTTGTATAGAAGATGCTATCCAGCGTGTTGCGTGCAAAGCGTGAGATTTCCTTTGTAATGATCAGATCGAAGGCGCCTTGCCTTGCACAATCGATCATACGGTTAAACTCTTTGCGCTTCTTGGTGTTTGTACCCGAGAGGCCTTCGTCTGCAAAAATACCAAACAACTCCCAGTCGGGGTGATGTTCAATGAACTGCCGGAAGTAGCGCTGTTGGCTTTCAAATGAATTAGCCTGGTCATCCTTATCCGTTGATACTCTGCAGTACGCGGCCACACGTTTTCTCGTTTCAATGATTTTTCGGTCCTGATTCATCTGCTCGTATCTGTTCATATCACATACTCCTCGCTGTCTTACCTTAACCTATTATGATGGATAATCAGATTATAATCAACTATAAAACAGGCGTTCGGTTTTCAACACTCAAAACATGAAGCTATATTGGCTTATTACCGAAGGATGCTTCGCGATACTGGCGCTCGAGTCTCTCAATACACAGGTCACACTGCGAATCTGTGAGCAGATTCCTCTTTTTTAATGAATATATCACGGCCTTCTGAAAAATCAGAAAAAAATCCGGGTTGTCTTTCATAGAAAGCTGCGGAATTGGATCACCGACATATGAATAGTCCTTATGGGACAATGGGCAACACCTCCGTGTTTATCAAGCTATGTTTGTAAGCTTGACTGATATACGTAGAAGCTTTATCCATCCCAAAAAGGGAGCCCATTGTTCTTTATCCCAAGATAGAAGGCTGTTGAGAAAAAAAGATATGTAGTTTATTTAATTATTGTTCTGCGGTGGGCCTAAATAGATCGTATGTAATTTGCATTATGGATAATGATTAAATTACAAATCGGACTGTTTTTACCCTCATCACCAACATGCAAAGACAAGGTGAAAAGAGTGATAGCAAAGAAATCATAAAGTGTAATTCTTTGCTATCCTCATTACACCATTTTACGACAAGAAACGAAACATAAAGAGCAAATTATTTTGATTTCACCTCCGCCTGTGGCTGCAGGTCCATAGATTTTCATCTCCCCGCCTTCTTTATGGCCGGGCCGCGAGTTACGGAAGTCTCATTGT
>JBGUWL010000171.1:0-6551 GCA_045221075.1 Acutalibacteraceae bacterium | reverse complement strand
AAGGCTCAATACTACTATTGGAGGTAAAAATGAAACGTATACTACTATTGTTGATGGCATTACTTGTCATGTCCACAGTCTTCTCTGGTTATGCATTGGCGGATTCTCTGCACAATTTTGATGAGAAGGTTGCAATTGAATTAGCCGATCATTTTATCGAAGAGTATGAAAACGCGATCGAAACCTTAAAAATGCCCAATTTCGACTATGTGGATAGAAATGACGATACCGCAATGTTTCTTGAACGATTAAGGTATAAGATTGAATTCGCGCGGTCGTTTCACACTAATTATGAAAACATAGAACTCAACCCTATAGAGGTACTTTCATATACAAGTGTGGATGAACATACAATCTTGCTTGAAGTATACAAATCATGTAAGTTCCACTATGTTACAGCACCTGTCGAACAGATCAGTGGACACGGAATGTATTACTTCATTACTATTAAAAACACAAGTGAAGGACCTATGATAACAGCACTCTCAACAGACTCCAATGATTTCAAAAGTTTTGATGATGAAATGAAAGCGTTGGCTAAAAAAGAGAATACTTCTATCCTGTGTGCCGCAAAAGAACTGTCTGATAAGAAAATAGCTGCATTACCAGAGACACTAGCGTTTTGGGAAGAGCAAAACAGATTATTTGATGCTAAATATGTAGAAGGAGATTGGGATGATGTGTTGATTGATGATACAACATCTTCCCCAAATACAAGAAGTGTAAATGTCTCTTTCTCCAGATCCAGCGCGGTTGCTTATGCACAAGCGTTCGGAGATCAAGCTCAAAACTATATTTTTAAAAGGATGAGTGCCGATTGTACAAACTTTGTTTCGCAATGCTTATGGGCTGGGTATGGTGGAACAGCTGGATATTCGCTAACTAATACAACAGCCTTGAAAGCACGAGTTGCTGCTAATTATCGTCAAACCTCAACTTGGTATGGAAGGAACTACGATTCAACTCATACCACTACTGCTGGAGCTTTCATGAGGGTACTTGAACTATGGAATCATGCAACTAGCAATACCGGGAATGGCCCGCGTGCAACCGGATATAATAACGGCAATGTTTGGACTTCTCTATCCGTTGTTCCAAGAACAGGAGATGTGCTTCAATTCTATAGTTTTTCAAAAAGCAGGTACAATCATTCTGTGATTGTTTCGTCTACAAATTCCCCTACCCTCTCCAATATGCTTGACCGAGTTTGGGTATGTCAGCATAGCGGAGATTACGTAGACCGTCCTCTTTCTGAAACATTAGATGATAATGGCGGCATTACAAATGGAAAGATTCGATTGATGAGACCTAACAATTCAACCTTTAGTTCATAATATAGAAAAGAAACAGAGAGCCGAAACGGGATCACCGTTCCGACTCTCTGTTTCTTTTGCGCAGTTTCTGTGTATTGTCGTTTCGCACTTGCTGTGATTCCTCACGCTGCTGCTTCTTCGCGTAGTCGGAGAAGGCGTAATGGCGGTCTTGCGTGTAGTAGCGCATTTCCCGTACTGCGGTATCAAAACCGCTTTCGTCAAAGTCCTTGCCATATTGCGCTTTCATCCGATCGCGCAAAAGAGGGGTGTTCTCCAGCCGGATCGCCTGCTGCCGCTGCCAAAGTCCCTTGCGGTCTATGTTCTGTTCCACAGATTCTTCCTCCACGGCGTCATACGCTTTCTTCGCTTGCTCATGCTGCACAAAGAAATCCTGTGAGAGCTCGTACTGCCGATCCGCTTCGGTTTCCAACGGTTGGATAGCGGTGCGTTTCTCAGCGATCTGCTTCTCGTCAGTCAGGTTCAGCTTTTGCATGAGTATGGAACGTTCATTTTGCAGTTCGTTGACCTCCTCGATCAATACGGCGTCGCGTTCTGCAAGCTCCTTTCGCTTCTTGAAGTGAATCTTGCCGGTGGATTCCAGTTCCTTGTGTACACGTTTTTGTTCCGTTGCCTTTGCTTTCAGTTCCGGCAGCAACGCTTCCAACCGATCAAGCCGATCCGTGGCGGTCGCGTATTGATTCCAATAATACTTGTGTGCAGCTGTTGCCTGCCGCTGTCCATAGAAGGTTTCGACAAGCGTATCGCGGATGGATTCCAGCTTTTCGGCAAAGACCTGTATCACGTCCTTTACGACCGACAGCAAATCTTTCAGCATCCGGATCAGCGCATTATCCGCTCTGATTTGCCGATTTAACTCGCAGCGATCGGAGACAATGCCCTTGCTCTCCAGCACACGCGCTGTCACGCCCTCGTGGATCGTCGGTTTCAAGTCAACCCCTTGATCGGCAAAACTGCGGTGATTGACCCGTTCCGGCTGCTGTGCTTTCTCTAAATGACGGTTGACCACATCTGCCCATTCCGAACGCCATGCTTCCAACTGTTCCTTGCTGTTCCACCGTGCAGTGATCGGGTTCTGCCTTCCGTATGTTGTGCTTTTCGGTTGCTTTGACAAGCGCTCCAAACCGATCGCTTTGCTCGGCGGCAGGAACACTTTCTTTCCGTCCTTCTTGTATGGGTACTGCTTCTCCCAGCCGTCACGCTGTGCCTGTAAGAACTCCTGCGCCGCAAAGCCGCGCTCCTCACCGTTCCGAACGCACAGATATTCTTTCTGCGTCTTGTACAGCCACCTTCCATTTTCATCTAACGGTCTTACAGTAAGCAGGATATGGGCATGGGGATTGTGACCGTCGGTATCGTGGATGGCGACGTCAGCACACATACCGTCGAAAATGAAATGCTCCGTAATATACTCGGTCAATATCGCTTTCCATTCCTCGGCAGGTAGTTCCAGAGGAAGGGCTACGATCAACTCCCGTGCCAACTGGCTGTCCTTTGCTTTCTCCACGCGCTCGACGGCGTTCCAGAGCGTCCCACGATCAGACCACTCCGGCGGCGCTTGTGCGGGTAGAAAGATATGCTTCCAGACAAGACCGCCTTTGCGGGTATAGTCATGGGTGATCCCGTCGTATTGATTGGTAATTACATCGCAGCTCATATAGGCTGCGGCGGCGACTGCCGAGCGTCCTGTCCCTCGGCTGATAATCTTGGCTTCCAAATGATAAATTGCCATGAAAAAATCTCCTTTCTGTGATTATGTTTTTGAAACGGCGCACCGTTTCCACCGCATACCCCGAAACCCTGCGGTGCAGGGTTTCATGCAGCGAGAATTGCACGACAATTCGCTGCTGCTCAGACAATGACGGCTTGCGGCATTGTCTGCCCCTCCGGAGAAAGCAACGCTTTGGGAGGAGCGCACGACCCGACGCAGGAGGGTATCACCGCCGACATGGTCGGTGGTGTATAAGTGCGCCCTTCGGAAAAAATAAAAAAGAAGAAGCAGCCGCGGACGGCTGCTTCCTCCGATTCCGATCCCTAACGGTCTCGGATCTGTTCCATGTAACGCTTCGCATCCTCAAGCTCCATGTCCTTGATTTTCGGGAATACGCTCTCTGCAATCGCGCCGATCTGAATCAATCGTCTGGTTCGCGCCTTGCGTTCCTTGACCCGATCCCGCGCTTGCGCTTCCTCCAATCTGTGCTGTGCCTGGATACGTTCTGTTTCGTTCATAAAAGCTCCTTTCTGCTAAAACCATGTGATTTCAGCTATAATGTCTGTTTTTCTGGATGGCACCGTTTCGGCACCGTACCTCTCCGGACGGAATGGAAAAGGCACCATATTCCTTTCGGTTTGGCACCGCGCATCCGTCTCTCCAAAGTGGTACGAATAGTCGCACCACTCGACCGTCCGAAAGAAAAAACGGTGCGAGAAGTCGCACCATCCAATTCATCTGTTGACTGGAAAGATAGAAAACAGGGGTCAAAAATGTTCAGCTTTGACACCTTCCGTCCGTACTGCCAAATCAACCGAAAAAGGCAGCAAGGATTTCACCCTGCTGCCATCTCGCTGCCAAATGGAAATTATGATCAAGTGGATCACAATTCCTGCGGCTCGCTTTACGCACCAGCAAAGAGCATTCAGCATACAAAACGCCCCGCAAGGATTGTTCCCTGCGAGGCGCTGTTCGTCTGCCTATGCCGTTTCCTTTTCGGTGGCTGGCTCTGTTCGTTTTGCTTCCTTCTGCGGCTTGATCTTGGTGCGATAGTATTCCTGCATATACGCACGCTTCTTTCGGATTCGCTCCAGTTGTTTCGGAGAGATAACCTTTTCAGGAATTGCTTCTTGCGGCAGTTCCACCTTGCCGATATGCTTTAGGAAGATTTCCACCTCCTGCACCCGTTCACCGTCGATCTTGTCTGGCGCATGTACAAGAATCTTGTCCACAAACGCAAGGATCATTTCGTCGGTCAGGAATGAGAAATCGGTGTATTTCTTCGCAAGCGTCAAGAACCGTTCCGCACGGTCGGTGTCATCCGTAAAGGCGTCGGCTTTTACCTGATCGGAAGCTACTGTTTCCTTCAGCGCTTTCTGCTCCGCTTCGTATGCTGCCGCCATCTGCTGATACCGTTCCAATGGCAACCGATCAAGCGCATAATCCTCGTACAGCTTCATAATCAGCCGATCCAGCTCTGCGATCCGTTTCTGTGCCTTGCCGATCTTCCGCTGCAGTTCCTTCGCATCCGCTTTGTTCTGTATCTCGGACTGCTCTCTGACACGCCGGATAAACCGTTCCTCGTCGAACGTCGCATACCGAACCACCTCTCGAATCGTGTTCAAGAGCAGCAGCCGTATCGCCTTGGACGTAATGGAATGTGAGGAGCAAGTCTTGTCAGATCGGTATTTCGTGAGTTCGTAGGTAGAGCAGCAGTAACCGTCAATCGGGTACAATCCCGTTACGGGATCGGGCAGGACGTGTAACTGCTTTGCCTTTGAGCCCCGCTTGTGGTTATACATCTTCTTGCCACAGTCTGCACAGAACACCAATCCGGTCAAGACGTTTGCTTTGCCGGTTGTGTCCGTGCGCCGTACCGTTTTTCTTGCGCTCTGTACGGCGTCAAACGTTTCTTGATCAATGATTGCTTCATGGGTATTCTCAATGATCTGCCATTCGGAGGGGTCGGTTCGGACCCGCTTATGCGTTTTGTACGATTCGCTGGTTGATCGTCCGTTGACCGTATGACCGAGGTATTCTGCATGGGAAAGAATCTCGGCAACCGTCCGACAGTTCCAGTCGTATGGACGCTCATGCACCCATGTGTTTCCGCTGTTCCAAATGCCATGTGTTGACATATAATACGACGGCTTTTCCACTTTGCGCGCGCTTAAAGATTTAGCGATCTCGACGACGCCGATCCCTTTTGCCGCAAGTGAAAAGATTTCTCTGACAACCGCTGCCGCTTCCTCATCCACGATCCAATGATGTCGATTTGCAGGATCCTTTCGGTATCCGTAACAGGGGATGGAAGCATATGGCATACCGGCATTGCCGCGGGCTTTATATGCTTGCTTTTGCTTGTGTGAGCAATCGCGCAGATAGAAGTCATTGATCACATTCAGAAACGGCGCGATCTCGCTGCTGTTTCGGTCGTTGCTGTCGATGTTGTTGGAGACAGCAATAAAGCGCACATGATTCTGCGGGAAGAAGATTTCCGTATAATACCCGGTCTGCAAATACTCTCTGCCGACGCGGCTCATATCCTTTACGATTACCGCCGAAACCTTCCCGGCTTCCACGTCTGCAACGAGACGGTTCCATGAAGGACGATTGAAGTTACCGCCGCTGAACCCATCGTCGGTATAATGGACGAACGGAACAAATCCGTGCTGCTTTGCGTAATCCTCTAAAAAGAACTTTTGTGTCTGGATCGAAACGCTGTCACCGGACAGTTCATCGTCACGGGAGAGGCGTTCATATAGGGCAGTGATTGGATTGGTAATAGGTTGTTTCATGAAGGCATCCTTTCGCGCTGCGGATGACCTTCCTGCGGTAACGCCATTATATCACAGTCGCCGCCGTTTGCAAGGGTATCATTGCAAATCAACCGCAGCAGTGTATCCTCTAAAGTTTGCGTACCGCTTTCGTTTACCGCGACCTTGACGCGGTACGTTGTTTTTCCGATGCGTTGGGTAAGGTACATGCAGCCCTCCTTTCCCGAAGTGTCCGAGGTGTAAAGGTGTTACGGTTACGACATATAGATTGGTAATCATGTTTGAAATCCTCATTTCTGAATAATATTGGGTCGGTTATGCTCACTTCCCGATAATTGGTGCGAAACAAAAAAGACGATCCCCGAAGTGAAGATCGTCCGTTGCCATATATATGGCAGTGATGGTTGTGTGTCATGCGTCGATAGAGTGTCCTCCTTGTGAATGTATTTCCATGATGGTGCCGTTCCCGCAGCATTTATCGTCCAATGGGCGACAAGTACTAAACGGTGCGGCACGCGGGCATACGCTCACCGCCGTTCCACTACGCGGTGATACCTGTCCGGTCGACGCTGTTCCATTCCCTCCCGCAGTCGGTGCGATGTTTATACTCCTTTCCGAACGGCAAAAGAAAAGCCGGTCCGAAGGCCGGCCGAAGAATGTCGTTCTATTTGTTTTCTTGCTGTTCCGTTCCCGCTGCGGCGGTGCGATTCTATCTGATCCTCGAAAAGTGAG
>JBGUWL010000170.1:0-41872 GCA_045221075.1 Acutalibacteraceae bacterium | reverse complement strand
TGGCGATCACGTCGGGAGGGTAAATAAATCCGCTCAGGTCGGTAAGACTCAGCTTCTTTCCCGAAGCCTCATTGCCGGAGATAGAATAGCGGAAATTTGCCACCAGATATGTCTTGCCGGATTCGTTAAAGTTGGTTTTTATCATCTGGTTGCCGCTGTCGTCTTCTTCAAGGGAATATTTTCCCTTGTGGGTGATTCCTCCCACATGCAGACAGCATACATCGTCCTTTTCAAAGCTAAGGGTGACATACTGATCCTTGCCGTTGGCAACAAAGGTCATTGTCCAGTCTCCCAGCAGCGACTTGTCGAAGAACAGCTTCCATCCGCAGAATACCAGGACCGAGACCAGAAGTATCACTGCGGAAATAATAACCGGCGTATAGATCCTGAATTTGTTGCTGCGCTTGCTTTCGGATGCTGCCGGTATGGCGGCAGCGTCCATATTTGTTTCTTTCCCTGCTTCGCCGGTTCCGGAGTTCCCGGTTTCCGGGGAAGGGGAGTTGAATTCTTCTGACATTTGATTTCCTCCGTATAAGATGTATTAGGAGTGCCGGGACCCGCGCGCAGCGGTATCCCCGGGACAGTATTATCCGTTAATATTTTATCGTATTATGGTCCTTAAAACAAGCATTAAATATGTACAATTTTAATATAATTAAAAAGATTTTCTATTGATATTGCTTTCGATATCCCTTTGAGAGCGGTATTTTGTTTTCGTGACCGGATATTACGGGCTGATGTGGTTTGTTGGCAATAGATCCCATACTCTTCCGGTGAAATGCGGTCTTTCGTGCAATATGTTTAATGAACTGTCGGATTGTTTTTTATTTTTGGATTTATTAAAAAATCTTTCAGGCAAATGCAAGTAGATGTTGAAAAGAATGGGAAAATATGATATCATGTAATCAATGATGCAGATACGGAAATCCGTATCCGATTAGGGGGATATTGTAATGGAGATAAAGGAACAATACAGTCTTTGGCTTGAAAATGCCGGAGAGGATCCCGATCTGGTAAAAGAGCTTAAGGAAATGAAAGACAAAGAAGACGATATCTATGAAAGCTTCTACAGAGAACTGAAATTCGGCACTGCCGGACTAAGAGGCATCATCGGCGCCGGAACGAACCGCATGAACATCTATACCGTGCGCAAGGCAACTCAGGGACTGGCAAATGTTCTTGTCAGAAACTGCAGCAATCCGTCTGTGGCCATCTCTTATGATTCACGCATCAAGGCTGATCTTTTTGCAAGGGAAGCCGCAAGAGTACTTGCCGCAAACGGTGTGAAGGTCTATATCTCTTCAGAGCTGCAGCCCACACCTGTGGTATCATTCGCCGTAAGACACCTTAAGACCAGCGCCGGTATCATGGTTACCGCAAGCCATAATCCTGCAAAATACAACGGCTACAAGTGCTATGGCTGTGACGGCTGCCAGATGACCGACGTCAATGCCGATACCGTATATGCAGAAATACAGAAGGTAGACTACTTCAACGGCGATATCAAGGTCACCGACTTTGACAAGGCTCTTGCAGAGGGCATGATCGTCTACTTTGATGACGAGCTCTATGAAAGATATCTTGAAAAGGTCATGGAACAGACCGTCAATCCCGGGGTCTGCAAGGACTCAGGACTCAAGGTCGTATACACTCCCCTCAACGGAGCAGGTAACAAGCTTGTAAGAAAGGTGCTTGGCCGCATAGGCGTTGAGGATATAATTGTCGTTCCGGAGCAGGAAATGCCCGACGGCAACTTCACCACCTGCCCCTATCCCAATCCCGAGATCAAAGAAGCTCTTGCTCTTGGTCTTGAACTATGCGAAAAGGAACAGGCCGATCTTCTGCTTGCAACGGATCCCGACAGCGACCGTGTAGGCATTGCCGTAAAGACAAAGACAGGATACCGCCTGATGACCGGCAACGAGACCGGCATCATGCTTATGAACTACATCCTTTCCTGCCGCAAGGCCGCAGGCACACTCCCCGAGGCTCCGGTTGCAGTTAAGACAGTAGTTACCAGCAAGCTGGTTGACCGCATCTGTGAGAAGTACGGCTGCGAGCTTAAGGTGGTGCTTACCGGATTCAAGTACATCGGCGAGCAGATCCTTCTCCTTGAGCAGAAGCAGCAGGAAAACCGCTATGTCTTCGGTTTTGAAGAGAGCTACGGATATCTTGCGGGAACATACGTCCGCGACAAGGATGCCGTTGTTGCTTCAATGCTTATCTGTGAGATGGCAGCCTACTACCGTCAGCAGGGCAGAAGCCTTGACGAGGTTATGACGTCTATCTACGAAGAGTTCGGACATTACCTTAACCGCACCGAGAGCTATGAGTTCGACGGCGCTGCCGGTATGACAAAGATGAGCAATATCATGGAAAGCCTCCGCAGCGATCCTCCCGCAAAGATCTCCGGATTCGATGTATGCGAGACTGCGGATTACCTCAATTCCGTGACAAAGGATGTTGCCACCGGTGAGACCACAGAGATCAAGCTGCCCAAGTCTAACGTGCTTTCATATTCACTTCAGGGCGGCGGAGCCGTTATCGTCAGACCCTCCGGCACCGAGCCGAAGATTAAGATCTACGTTACCGCTGTGGGCAAGACCCAGCCGGAAGCCGCTGAAATTGCCGAAGGAATGTTCAGTGACATGACAAAGACAATGGGTATCTGATAATTTAAATATAACTGATTGGACACAATATACCGTATCGCGGCCTGTTGTGTCCTTTTTTTGTAATGTATGATAAATGTACAAAATATCTCCCTGTTAATATAAATAAAATATTCCTAATTGTTTGTATAATACAGAAAATCTTGTTTTTTTCGTATAGCAAGTCTTACAATCGTATGTTGTAATTCTTATAACAAATGTCGATGTTTCCGCCACTATAGGCGGCGGGAACAAACATCCGTCGGTGAGGGTAAGACCCACACCGACATCCACAGGAGCCAAAGCTCTTCGACGTCTCTTGACGGCGTCGTCCGCTCCGATCAAGCCGGCTTGTTGGAGCTTGGCTCCTTGTTTAAAACTATGCAGCGGAAGGGCTTAGAAAGCTGCAGGATCGAGTAAGACACAACATACAACACGGCAACTTACAGGGAGGAATGGTCAAATGATTCTGAAAAAACTCTTGAAGGGTTCGCTGGCGGTATTATTGTCAGGAACCCTGATGGCTTCCGGCATGGCGCTGGGAGTCAGTGCGGCTCAGGATGAAGAGGACGCTTCGTGGGTGGAATCCAGCCAGAACGCCAGCAGCGGCAACACCGTCTTCATCGCAAACACTCAGCAGACAATACCCAACGGAAGGTACATATTCTACAACGTCGGTACAAAAACCGTAATGTCCGGAACTATTTCCGGCTCCAATGGCTCCTACGGATCCTCCGAGGCGCTTCCTACGGGGCATTTTGATGAAGTAGCAGTCGACCCGAACGTGGACATACCCCAGTCCAGCTATTTTAATATCTCCAACCAGGGCAACGGCTACTACTCCATCCAGAATGTCGCCAACGGCAGGTATCTTGATATCGACAGATACGGCATTATGGCATACCGTGATTATCAGTGCTCTCTTCTGTTCACCCCTTGTTCCGCTGACGGTGTGATGACCTTCAATATCTCAAAGCCCGTGGGCGACAAGACCTATTCCATGTCAATGTACAGCGATACATGGTATACCGTTCATGAACAGAACAAGGGCGCCCGCGGTCAGGCAATGGCCTTTTTCCGTGCCGAGGAAAACAGCGATGTCGCCGACGTTACACGTCAGGCACAGGAGCTTCTCAGCAAGGACGACAAAAACGTAATGACTCTTGCCTCTGGCGTCACCGCCGATCAGGTGCGCAGCCTTTATGCAAGAGCATCAGGAAAGACCATCTCAAAGGCGACCCGCTCCTATCTTGACAGGGCAATGAGCATCGTTGACGGCAGCGCCACTGCCTACAAATACGAGAGCTTTGTGCCGGAACGGGAAGGCTCAAGACAGAAATATGCGGAAGAGGTCATGACCGACTGGTTCTTTACCGAAAGACAGCCCACAGGACTGTGGACAACTCCCGGCGATCTTATCAGTGTCTACGTAGAGGCTGACCCCAGTGATCCGCTGCCCCAGCTTATGGTGACCCAGCATATATCCGACTGTCACGAAGAAATGGTATACGATCTTAAGAGGGGCTACAATCTGATCTATTCTCCTTCGGTTCATCCTGATTTCAGCACCTATAAGATCCCCACCGTCGAGCCCGGCGGACTGCTCTATATCCTCAACCCCTATACCGAGCAGGAGCAGAGCAGCAAAATAAAGGTCCACATTATGGGCTGCGACAAGGTCCCCACCTTCACAAAGGGCCAGAATGTCCGCAGCTTCCTCAAATACATTGAAGAGTATTACAGCCACTACAAAAACAACGAAAGCGGATACCACAACTGCGTTGAGATGTATTCCTACTTCTCATACATGACCGTCACCCTCACACGCTTTATTGAGGCCTATGTCACAGAGGGTCTTGACCCCAACGAAACTATGTCCGACTGGGATGACTTCATAGTAGAGCTTATGGAGTTCGACGGTATTTCACCTCAGCAGTACCAGAAAATGCGTCTCGGCGTAAAGGTCAACCAGCCCTATGCCGGCGCCTACGCAACACCTGAGATGATCTGTATACAGGACAACGAGTGGCTTGCAAGCTTTATGTGCGGCCGTTATGGCTGGGGCTTCCCCCATGAGGTTGGACACACCCTTGACGGACGCAACAGGACCATTGTTGAGGCCACCAACAATATGTGGTCTACCCACTATGTGCTCACACATCATCAGTACGACTCTATCTGCGTGGCAAAAACCAAACCCGTTTTTGACGAAAAGCTGGTCGCTCCTCCCGATCAGAATTCATTCTGGTCCGACGATTACAACAATGCCAAATACTACCTCGGACTCTATACTTTCTTTGATCTGGAAGTTTATGACAGAGGCTTCTGGGGCAGGCTCGATAACATCTACCGCGCAGGAACCACAGGAAACAGCACCGCCGATTCCTATGTCAGCACCTGCAATATGAAGGAAAGACTTGCTGTCTATTCCTCAGTGGCAATGGGATTTGACCTGAGGTACTATTTCAGCAAGTACGGATATGTCCAGAATCCCTCATCAAGCTATAATTCCGCAATGGATGCCCTTGGTCTGCAGCGCAAGGAACCCAAGATCTGGTACTACGACGTATATTCCTATAACCGTTCCATGGGATCAAATATAGGGAAGGGCGATGTGACCGTCACCTCCTATGACAGCCGCTACAACTCAAGCACCGTCCATTTCAGCATTCCCGAATCATGTGTTGACAACCACCTGGGATATGAGATAGTCAGGGACGGAAGAGTTATCGACTTTGTATGGTCCGATTTCTATCAGGTTCCGGATGCCAACGCAACATATACTGTCAACGCCTATGACACTAAGCTGCAGCAGTATTCCTCCGCCACCTTCAACCCCAACAGCAATTCAAACAATACCGTGGCTTCCGTTAACGGAACACCCTATAACGATCTTAAGAGCGCTATCGAGGCCGCTCCTTCCGGCGGAACAGTCGTTCTTCACGGCTCCTGTGGAATAGGACAGACTATCACCGTCAACAAGCCCGTAACTATCACCAGTGCCGATACCAGTAAGCGCATGACTATCACAAACGTTACCATGAACGGCGTTGTGTTTGACATTACCGCAGGCGGTTCCCTGACAGTAAGCGCTGACGGCAGCGGCAAGGAGCTTATCGTTTTTGACAACAAACACACATACGATTCGGATCATAATTACTCCGATTCACCCTTCTTCAAGGTCACCGGCGGCACTCTTACCCTGGGCAAGGGCGTGACCGTGCGCAAATGCGCTTCCGACTGCGCCACCGGCTGTGTTATCCAGGCAACCTCATCCAACATAAACCTTAAGGGCTGTGTTATCGAATTCAACAAAGACCGTTACTACGGCAAGGGCACCATATATCTTGCAAGCGGAACAACACTTACCTGTTCGGATAATACCGTGCTCCAGGCCAGCCAGTCTCATGACGGATCCGCTATCTATTCCGCAGCGGCAGACAACAAGATCATCCTTTCCGACACCACTATCCGTGACAACTGCTGCAAGATCCAGGACGGCGTGACCGTAAATGTCGCTCAGGGCTCTATTGATGTCAGGAGCGGAACAAAGATCGAAAACAATTTTGACGCATACTTCAGTGTAAGCAATGCAATATTCGTAGGTCCCTCGGCAACTGCCACTTTCAGCGGACGTCTCGACATTACCGACAATGTTACCGTCTGCAAGGCTGTACAGATCGATCCCTCAACCTCCGGCACTCTCAGCATCAGAGCTGACAAGAGCTGCACTGCTCCCGGTTTTGTTCTTGCAACTCCCACGACCGGCAGCTTCACAGACAAGATCTCAGGCGTTATAGACTATAAGAACAGCAAGTATGTTGCAGCCGTTAATTCCGGCAATATCACCGTATCCGAATTTTTACCCCTCACCGGAAGCGCTTCCATCAGCACCTCCAAGGTTGACGTCGGCACTACCGTAAAAATTACCGCAAAAACTTCCGGCGGTACTTCTCCCTTTAATTATGTTCTGGAAACTTCCATAAACGGCAGTTCTTACGTACTCTCTCAGACCAACAACACCGGAGCTTTCACTTATACTCCTGATGTATGCGGAGAGTTCAGCTTCAGGCTTACCATAACTGACGGCGAAGGACAGAAGGTCGTTCGCAATCTCAGCCTTATCGTCGTTGATCCGGTACCTGATCTCATCAACAATTCCACCATTTCGGCATCCTCCGCAGATCCCGGAAAACCCGTCAGGATCACCTTTGCCGCATCCGGTGGAAAGCCCGGATATGCATATTCCGTTCATTACACCAACAGTGCCGGCAAGACACTTCAGGCAAAGGCTTTCGATACTTCAAAGTCCTTTGATCTTGAGCTGACGATCCCCGGAAAATACACTGTTCTGGTCAGAGTCAAGGACACCAGAGGTACTGTGACCGAGAAGAAGTTTTCGGTTCAGGTAAATAATCCTCCTCTTCAGAACAAGTCCACTCTTTCGGCCTACACCCTCATAAAGGGTCAGTCCATAAAGGTGAACTGCGTCGCATACGGCGGAACAGCTCCCTATACCTATGCTGTATATTATAAGTCTTCGACGGCTTCGTCCTATGTGGTTGCTCAGGATTTTAGTGCCAACAACACCGTTACCATCCAGCCTAAATACGCCAAGAGTTACGAGGTGCTTATTAAGGTCAGAGACAAGACCGGCAAGATGGTCAACAGAACACTTAAGCTGAATGTAAAGCCTCCTGTTGTTAAGATCATAAACAATTCAAAGCTCTCTGCATCCGCCATAACACTTGGCAGCACCGTGAAAATAACCGGTGCCGCATCCGGCGGAACAACTCCCTACCAGTATGCCTTCTACTTCAAGAAGGGCAGTGCAACAAAATATTCAAGGCTCAGAGCTTACGGCAAAACCAACACCTATACCTTCAAGCCTCTTTCTGCCGCGTCCTACAGCATCAAGGTCTATGTAAAGGACAAAGCCGGAAACGTATCTTCCAAGGTATTGTCCCTTACCGTAAAAGCTTCCCTCAGCAACACATCAAAGCTTTCCGCATCGTCTGTCACTATCGGAAAGACCGTTAAGATCTCCGGTTCAGCAAAGGGCGGAACAGCTCCCTACACATATGCTTTCTTCTTCAAGAAGGGCAATGCAGCTTCCTATACAAAGCTCAGGGACTACAACAAGACCACTTATTACAACTTCAAGCCCCAATCCGCATCAAAGTATACCATCCTTGTAAAGGTCAAGGACAAGACCGGTAAGGTGGTCAGCAAGACGCTGTTACTTCAGGTAAGAGAGAAGCTGACCAATACCTCCAGGCTTTCTTCCACATCAATTATTGTCGGCAACAAGATTACCATCACCGGTTCCGCAAAGGGCGGTGTATCACCCTACAGCTATGCCTTCTACTACAAGAAGAGCACCGCCGAAAACTACACCCTGCTTCGCGGCTACAGCAAAACAAACACCTGTACTTTCACTCCCAAGGCTGTGTCTGCGTATAGGATCCTTGTAAACGTCAAGGACAGCCGCGGTGTTGTGGTCAGCAAGGTACTGACTCTTACCCTCAAAAACAAGCTGACAAATACCTCAAAGCTCTCTGCATCATCCGTCAATCTCGGCGGCAGCGTAAAGATCACAGGATCTGCCACAGGCGGAACATCACCCTACCGCTACGCTTACTACTTCAAGAAGGGCACCGCGACCACATACACAAGGCTCAAGGATTACAGCACTGCTTCTGTTTATACCTTCAAGCCTGTCTCCGCAGCAAAATATACATTACTTGTAAAGGCAAAGGACAGCCGCGGCAGCGTTGCAGCCAAGACTTTGACTCTGACTGTCAGCAAGAAGCTGGCCAATACCTCAAAGATCTCGGCTTCAAAGATAACTCTGGGCAATACCGTCAAGATCACCGGTTCTGCCTCAGGCGGAACTGCTCCTTACCGCTATGCTTTCTACTTCAAGAAGGGAACAGCAAAGTCATACACAAAGCTTAAGGATTACAGTACCACAAACACTTATACCTTCAAGCCCCTTTCTGCGGCAAAGTACACCATTCTGGTAAAGGTGAAGGACAAGAGAGGAGCAGTCTATAACAAGCTTCTGACTCTGACGGTAACTCAGCCCCTTACAAACAAATCCACCATTTCTTCCTCAAGCATCAAGCTGGGTCAGCAGGTGACTATAAAGACTGCGACAGTCGGCGGCACTTCACCGTATCAGTATCAGGTGCTGTACAAGCTCAGCACTGAAAAGTCATACACTAAGCTGTGCGAATACAAAACAACCACCGGGGTTGTATTCAAGCCAAAGGCTGCAGGAAAGTACAATGTTCTTGTCAAGGTAAAGGACAAAAAGTCAGCTATTGATTCAAAGCTCTTTACTCTTACCGTAACCAAATAACAGAACAACCATCTGCCGGGTACGAAATTCGTGCCCGGCATTTTTGCTGCGCTTTTTTTGGTTTTGTTGTGGGATCTTTTCTTATGCTGTAATCATAACATTAAGACAATACCGCACAAAGAGCCGGTATGTTGCCGGTGTGGACTTCGCACCGCAGGCCCTGCGTCCCATACCGGACTTTTTTTTGACAAAAGGTTGGATTGTTGCTATTCTCATCTGTTATGTTTTGTGCTATAATAAAACGTAATGAGGATACGGACACTCCGGCGTACATCGCCCGGCACAACAGCAGGTGATTATATGAAAAAGAGAATTTTTTGGACGTTAACGGTATTTGTGATGATGATATCTGTAATATCCATGTTTTCGCTGCCGGTTTTTGCAAGAACCAAGGTCAGGGTATCCGGCGGGTCAAATCCTTTTGTTTTTGTTATTCTTCCGATTTTCTTTGTCGCAGTGTTTTTACTTAAGAGTTTTCTACACAAACGCGAGGGCAAAGGAGATCTGAACAGTGCCATTAAGAAGCACAAGAAGCTTCTTGACCAGCATCCGGAAGAATATGATTCGGGGCTGACACTTGCCGAGAACGAGTTTGTACACAACTTCCAGAAGGAGCTTGAAGACAGCAAACCCAAGATCATCGGCGCTCATTGCCCTAACTGCGGTGCACCCCTGATGATCGGCGACAAGGTGGAATGCGAATACTGTCATTCGCAGATCATGAACGCAAACGCGTCCTCCAAGAATCGTAACGGCAGACAGATCATCCCTCCCGGGGAGTACAATCCCATCAGATATTATGAAGAGAACCGTACAGGCTACAAGATCAATAAGCAGGGGTTTAAAGACGATCCTTACATCAAAAACGCCGGCGGGGATAATAAGGTACAGACTCGCTCTCCTTTTTTTACTTCCGAGGATATTGTATATACTCCCGAAAATGGCCACGGCTCTTCCCACGGCGGCGATTATGGCGGAGGTTATAACAGTGTAAACAATGGAAACACTTATGGCAGCAGTTACGGAAGCGATAACAGCGGAAACGCTTACGGCGGAGGTTATAACAGCGCAGACAGCGGAAATGCGTTTGACGATGGTTCATTTTCCGGCATCGATTCAGAAAACACCTCCGATGACCGTTTCGGCACCGGAAGCGGCTTTGCATAATAACTGAAAAAACGACCCGTCCTGATTATATGTCAGGGCGTGTCATTGTCGTTATGGTGATACTTAACTCCAATTAAAAGCAGATATCGTCTGCTTTTAATAGCGCGTCAGCGCGCCGGAGTTTGCATGAGACGTCATCTGTGAGTATGCACAGATGGGCGCAGCCTCGGGCGGCGCCTTTTCCGTTTAAAAGTGTCAGGTTTTAATGGGAAAACAGTATGAAAAAACAAACACGACCCGTCCTGATGATCTCGTCAGGGCGGGTCATATTGTTTACGGTGAACTATCAGCCGTTGGTAACGGGGGTCTCGGTGGTGTAGGAAAGTGCGATGTGGTATTCGGATTCATATATCTCCTTCCACACTGCGGCATTGCGCTCCATCATGTCGTCAACACGTTTGCGGTGTGGGAGGGATGTGTCAGGATATATGGGTTCGGAGATATGGATAGTGTACTCCTGAACATAGAAGCCGTCTTCTCCCATTACGTCCGAATCCTTCATGGTGATGAAGCAGGGGAGGACCGGAGCACCGTTTCTTGCAGCAAAGGTGTAAGCGCCGCTCTTAAGGGGCTTGGGTTTGCGGTAGTTCCACCACATACTCTGTTCGGGATAGAAGAGTACAAAGTTTCCGCTGCTGATAAGCTCGTTTGTGGCGCTGATGAATTTCTTCATTGTGTCACGGTTTGAAGACAGGGGCAGGGTGTTGCAGTGGCGCATAAGGAAGCCGTAAAAACCCGGGAAGGATGTGTAGTTGCCCTCACGGATAACACGCCAGAAGCTGCGGTTGGGCTGGTCTGCGGCCTCGTATGCAAGCTGGATGGCAAAGCTGTCAAATGCATTGAAGTGGTTGCAGGTTATTACCGCACCGCTGTCAAGGTTATGGAAATGCTCCAGACCGCGCATTTCCTTGATGATGAATTTCTTTTCCTTGATAAGGTTGTTTACGAACTTGTGGGCGATCATAAAGGCTATCTTGCTCTTTATCTTGTCGGCAATACTCTTGCGGATATATTCGATATCGTCGGGCAGCAGTACACGTCCGGGGGGATCCACCTCAACGTCCTCGTCAAAGCGGCCCTCACGCTCATACTGCTCGATCTTGTGCAGGATCTCAACACGGTCCTTAGAGCGTTTTTCCTTGTTTACACGGTTAAGGAAGTTGTCCTCACGGTTTGTTTCGGCAACAGCAAGCTTCAGGAGGTTTTCCTGAGTTTCGGTATCGCGCTGTTTTTCTTCGTCGGTATAGTTCTTCTGCATTTCCATCAGCTCGTCATAGACTACGGTTTCTTTTGCATATTTCCAGAAGATATCACCGAAGGGACAGTTCTCATACAGCCAGGGCTTGCTGGTCATGATATAGTGTATCATATTAGCCTGTTCGATGGGGTAGCTTACCTCACAGAAGGCCTCGGTGTTCCAGCGCTGGTCGATCCAGTATACATGGTCCTTGCATATAAGGTTGAGGTAATCCTCGTCCTGTGTCACCACAAAATTGTAGTAATGCAGGTAGTCAACGAATTTATCAAGAACGAAGTGCAGGCGGAACTGCTCACAGTTGATAAGAAGCAGTCCGGCGTTGAAGAAATTGTATCTTGAAACGCCTACGACCTTTTCAACGTAGGTCCCGTATTCATCCACCTGTATCATGGCCTGTTCATGGCAGGCGCCTACATAGGCGTCCTTGATGTCTGTCAGGTACAGCTTGCTTATATCCCCCTGGATAACGGTGTCGCTGTCGATGTATATTGCCTTCTGGTAATCCGTGAACATCTCGGCGATGAACAGACGGTAATATGTGGTCTTTGAGTAATAATCCCTGAGAGGCAGCTTGTCGGATATGGAGCGCAGATAGCCTGTCACGTCCACAAAGCGTATCTCAAAATTCTCGTTTGCCATGTCCTGCACCTTTTTTTTCATCTCCTCAGAGATCTCGGTGTGGAGGATATGTATGACATAATGGTAGTTCTTTGAAGCATTGACCATCATAGAATGTAAGGAAACGATGGTATACTTAACAAATGCGTCATCACAGGCATAAAAAATCGGGATGCAGTTCTGATTCATGGCATTGTCACCTCGTTGTTCGGAATTCTCATAAAGCAGTCGTACCGGTGCTGCCGGCCGGGCGGTCATGGAGAAACGGATTGTTCATACACCCTTTTAAGGGTGAGGTATTCTTCAAGTATATCGTCAAACTGGTGATAGTGAAATACGTCATGTACCTTGTCAACATGGTACTGTTTTATGTTGTCGGTGTGGGGATAGGGCAGCCAGAAAAGCCGCTTTGAAAAATGCCGTACTACCGTGTGCTTATGGAGGAATTTCTGATCGTTAAAGCGCTGGGGCAGTATCCTGCGGCGCGTGGTGGAGCGGATAAGTGCGCTCTGGTCTGCAAATGTGAGCTTTTTCCGGCAGATCCATTCCCGGGCCTTTTTGAAAATGCCGGTCTCACGGCAGTACTTCATATTGAAAAGCAGTACACCTGCATTGATGTAGTGAGGATGGATAAGATACTTTCCGTAATGGTCAGGTGCGGCCGCATACTCATAGCCCTCAAGATCCATGTTCCACAAAAGAAGTACATCACGGTTGAACATGATATCGGTATCAAGATACAGCAGCTTGTCGGGTATCCCTTCAACAAGGTCCGCAAAGAGCCGTATCAGGGTGTAGGGGGAACAGTAGGCGCCCTCGTTGGGACAGCCGGAAAAGTATTTCATATAATAATCGGTAACGTCATAGGTAAGCACCCGGTTTTCGGGGTTGTACCGTTTAAGTACCTTTTCAAGAAAGTCCGCCTGTCCGGGGAGGACAGGGGTATAGTCTTCTCTCAGATGAGAGACATCCATCGTAAAAAGATGTACAGTAAACGGCTCTTTTGTCTTGCTGCGTTTGAGAATTGACAGCATAGCGGTCAGAACTCCGTCAAAAACGCCCTTATTGCCGCAGAACAATATGTCTATCATAGCCGCTTTCCTGCCTTTCTGTAAGATGGTTCTTCCCTCCGCACAGGGCGCACTCAAAAGGAGCGGGCGGTCACTCTGGGGAACCGGGACCTTCCGGGTCCGGGGCGGTGTCATCCTTTTTGATATACTGTATCTGAACGTGGTCGGAATTCTTTGCCCTTTCGCACATGGCATTGTACACCATGTCTCTCAGCGCCTTGCGGTTTGCGCGGGCTGATTTTTCGGGATCGGGGAAGAAAGGACCGTCGATATAGGTGATGATCTTCGGCTGACGGCTGAACCGGCGCTTGTGGTAGGTGTTTGTAAAGCAGTACACCGGAGCATTCAGCCTTGCGGGATATGCGAAGGAGGTATCCGGGAAGGGACGTATCCCGGTATAATAGGGCCAGATATGAGCCTCAGGATAAACGACGACTCCGTGGGCCCGCTTTATGTGGGTGTCGATAGCGTCGTTAAAGTTGCGGAAGGCCGCCTTGTCGTCCGGAAGGGGCAGAGCGCCCAGAGAAGGAGTGATCCTTCCCAGTCCGGGCATAGACACGTTATTGGGGTGGACTATAACATAGTCGTGCTTGGGAAAATTCAGCATAGAGGGAAGAAAGGCATCACCTGTGGGCTGGGTGTGGTTGCCGTATATAAAGTACCCCTGTTTTTTACATTTCCGGAAAAGCCTGCGGTTAACGGTTTTCTGATGAAAAACGAATTTGACATAGCAGAAAGCAACCGGTGTCGCGATGACCCTGTACCAGAAATAATGGGTTATCTTTTTCCAGAGAGAATTATAGATGTAAACATAGTTTTCGTCGATCCTGCGGGGTGTGATCTGAGCGGTGGAAAACTCATCATTAAGTTCGTCCGTATAGTAAATCACCTTTCGCTTGTCCATAGTGCCTCCTCACAGAACCATTGATCCGAAATAACAAACATACCATATAAAATTATACCGACAGGCGGTTTATATGTCAATAACCATGTCAAATATTGGGCTATTCTGCGGAAAAATGTCATGCATTTATTGTCTATTTTTATACCTTTTCTCAGTGCAGGTGCAGGTCTCATCAGGTGACCGGCTGTAAAACACCACAGAAGGCTGCTGCATAATAATGATACCGAGGCCATCGGGGTCGTGCAAACATCATAGACTGACCTATGTCATTCCGTTAATCCCCACCAGCTGAGCTCTGTCCCTCCATCAATCCCCACCGACTGATCTCTGTCTTTCCGAAATCCCCACCGGCTGATGTCTGCCCTTCCATAAATCCCCACCGACTGATCTCTGTCTTTCCGAAATCCCCACCGGCTGATGTCTGCCCTTCCATAAATCCCCACCGACTGATGTCTGCCCTTCCATAAATCCCCACCGACTGACCATTTCTCAGCCGCCAGTCATACCCACTGATTCAATACATTGCGCTTATCATACTATATAATGTTATATTTTGTCCGTTATCTTGTTATTCCCTTTTGCTCAGAGAACAGATATGGAAGCGATAAGGCTCCGTTTACGTCCGCTGCCGGAAATATGAACCTGAAGGTTTCGGATTTATCTCGTCTCCGTTCAACATTTTGTTAAAAAAATAACCTGATTTTAAAAAATAAGTATTGACATTTGACCGAAAAGAGAATAAAATATCATTAAACCGTTGAGGAAGAGTAAGTAGGCTTTATGTCTGCTCGCACAGAGAGCTGCGGATGGTGGGATCGCAGCGGAGCAAGTAGAGTTGAATGGGCTTCTGAGGGCGAGCTGAAACGGCGCAGCGCCATAGTAGGCAAGACGGAGACGGCACTCCGTGATCAAGGGTCAGCGTATGACAGTACGCACAGAGAGGACGTAAAAGCTTACGTCAAGCAGGGTGGCACCGCAGGAAATGTTCCTGTCCCGGCATTTTATGAAGAATGTCAGGACGGGTTTTTTATTTCCTGCTTTTATTTTTGGCATTCTTCCTGTCTGTGATCTGTTCTTTCATACTGTATCAGCACAGACAAGGGCGTGGATATCATGCCTTTTGCCGCTGACCGGCCTATGCCGATGTCAGTACCCGCAAAGGAACGATTTCCTTTGTTTTGTCCGGCGATGCTCAGTGCCGGAAACCATCCAAAAAATTTTAAAGGAGAGAACTACAATGAGCGAAACAAAGATCCCTTACAAAATCTATCTTGACGAAAGCGACATTCCCTCAGCATGGTACAACCTCAGGGCCGATATGAAAAACAAGCCCGCACCCCTGCTCAATCCCGGAACATGCAAGCCCCTTACCGCTGAAGAGATGAGCGGCATATTCTGTGAAGAACTTGTCCAGCAGGAGCTTAACGATACAGATCCCTATATCGAGATTCCTCAGGAGATCAGAGATTTTTACAAAATGTACCGTCCCGCTCCCCTTGTAAGAGCATACTGCCTCGAAAAGGCTCTCGGTACACCCGCAAAGATATACTACAAATTTGAGGGCAACAACACCAGCGGCAGCCATAAGCTCAATTCCGCCATCGCTCAGGCTTATTATGCAAAGAAGCAGGGCCTCAAGGGCGTTACCACCGAGACCGGTGCAGGTCAGTGGGGTACGGCTCTTTCAATGGCCTGTGCATACTTCGGACTTGACTGTAAGGTATTCATGGTAAAGGTCAGCTATGAGCAGAAGCCCTTCCGCCGTGAAGTAATGCGCACCTACGGCGCTGACGTCACTCCTTCTCCCTCAGAGACCACTGAGGTAGGCAGAAAGATCCTCAAGGAGCATCCCGGCACCACCGGAAGCCTTGGCTGTGCTATTTCTGAGGCAGTTGAAGTTGCAACTTCAACCCCCGGCTACCGCTATGTTCTTGGTTCCGTTCTTAACCAGGTACTTCTGCATCAGTCCATAATCGGTCTTGAGTCAAAGGCCGCTCTTGATAAATACGGCGTAAAGCCCGACATCATCATCGGCTGCGCAGGCGGCGGTTCCAACCTTGGCGGTCTTATCTCTCCCTTCATGGGTGAGAAGCTCAGGGGAGAGGCAGACTATCGCATCGTTGCAGTTGAGCCAGCATCCTGCCCCAGCTTTACAAGAGGCAAGTTCGCATACGACTTCTGCGATACCGGCATGATCTGCCCCCTGGCAAAGATGTACACCTTGGGTTCAGGCTTCATTCCCTCACCGAACCACGCAGGCGGACTCAGATTCCACGGTATGTCATCGACCCTCAGCCAGCTTTATCATGACGGCTATATGGAAGCCGTTGCAGTTGAGCAGACAGAGGTATTCAAGGCCGCAGAGCAGTTTGCCCGCATCGAAGGCATCCTGCCCGCTCCCGAAAGCTCACACGCTATCCGTGTTGCCATCGACGAGGCACTGCGCTGCAAGGAGACAGGGGAAGAGAAGACCATCCTCTTCGGCCTTACCGGCACAGGCTACTTTGATATGGTGGCATATCAGAAGTTCAACGACGGTCAGATGACAGACTATATCCCCACCGATGAAGACCTTGCAGTTGGCTTCAGCGCTCTGCCCAAGGTTCCCGGTCAGGACTGATTACCTGATAACAGATAAAGATCTTCCTTCATAATTTTTCCCTTTATGGCAGTCCGGCAAAAAGAGCCGGACTGTTCTTTTTTTTGCCGGAAATTAATCAAAAGCC
Source organism: Acutalibacteraceae bacterium (assembly GCA_045221075.1). Classification (GTDB taxonomy): domain Bacteria; phylum Bacillota; class Clostridia; order Oscillospirales; family Acutalibacteraceae; genus UBA1213. The sequence continues at coordinate 25,114 of JBGUWL010000170.1, read as the reverse complement.
GTGACATAGTGTGTTCCGGGGTGTTTTCCGACAGGATCCGGGGCATTATTGTTTCTTTGTAAGCAGTCAGGGTAACGGAATTCGTGTGTAAAAATCGGAAAAGTGTGCTATAGCAAATAACCGCACTCTGTAAAAGGAGCAGAAAAAGGAAAGAAAACCAGTATAAATTAAACCTGAAGTTCATTATTGCGTGAATTCTGTGGGACTTTTTGCTGTAAAGCTAAATTCTTTCGGGAAAATGCTGTAATAATAGATTTCGAGCAGCTCGTTGCAAATTACTCCAACGTTGAGACTGTTGCTGATGCTACTGTTAAGCAAAAGCTGGGTGATCTCAAGACAAAGCTTCAGACCGCAAAGGGTAATGTGACTGACGCCGATACCGCCTTTAAAGCTGCCGAAAAAGCAAAAGAAGCTACCGAAGCTGCTATTACTACGACACAGGGTGCTTTGACTGCTGCCCAGACTGCTCTTGATGGCGGTGTTAATGATGCTGCTGCTATTGATATCAGAGTATATCTTGCAGAGAATTGGGATGAATACTGGACAATGGATCCTGATACCGATGCTACAACGGATGTTGACTTCTATCTTGACAAGATCCTTAAGGCCGGCGAAACCTCTAACAAGCTGATCGATAGTGTGGAGATGGCTCCTGACATGGGCGCAAGAGATTATAAGGATCTTACATTCGATCTGAACGTTGGTCTTGATTCTGTACAGGTTACTTATGATGCAGACCAGAGAGGCTACACAACAGAAACTGTTGACTCTGATCCTGATTTCGCAGGCATGGCAGCTACCGTTGATGAACCTCTTACTGAAGGCAGCACTGTAACATGGACAGATAATGCTGGTGTTCCTGCACCTGCAGCTCCGTGATCTGAGCCTTAACGGAATTTAACTTCAGCCAAATAACCTAAAGTCTGAGACACGCCGTAAGAAGCGCGTCAAAACGAAAATTAAAAGGAGTCCTGCCGCATGAATAAACCGGCTAAAAAGTTAATAGCTGTTTTACTTGCGGCAGTCCTTTTTGTCACTACGAGTATCACTGCGCTGGCTGATGAGCTGCGCGCCGGTACCGTGGCCGGCCTGCCCGAAAAACTGGTCGTCCTTGACGATAACGGCAACTCTGTAAGCGAAAACGGCGAGTACTTCTTTGAAGTGGAAAACATGACCCCGGGTGAGAAGTATATCAAGAATATACAGATCATGAACCTGAGGGAAGATGCAGGCTATAAGATATATTTCAACGCCCAGCCTATGTCCAAATACGGCGATATAGACCTGGAAGAGGAATGTGAGCTTACACTGTATCTTGACGAGCGTGTTGTCTATAAAGGCAAGGTCACCGGCGAGGGCGTGCCCGATGTTCGGGATGATCCGCTCTCCCTTGGATATTACGGACCCGGCGAAAGCCGTATACTGAGAGCCGAGATCGTCTGGAACGCGACCTTTTCACAGGGCGGCATGATAGACGAGGGACACCGTGTCTATGACTTCAACGGTGCTAAGGTCATCCGTGAAAAAACCGGAAAGACATACATCGAAGGCGAAGTCATATTCAAGTGGATATTCACCGCTGTGGGTGACGCGCCCGGCGGCGATGAATCAAAAAACTATGTTGACACCGGTGAGACCCTGATATTTGCCGTTGCGGTGCTGTTTGTCGGCGCAATTATCGTAATGATGATCCTTCTTGCTATACGCAAACGCAAAAAGCAGGAAGAGGATGAAGTTGAAGAATAGTAAGAATGATTGATCCTTCGGGAGAGAGCTTCGGTTCTCTCCCGATTTTTTTGCAAAAACCCGCCTTACGGGTCTTTTCATGGCCAAAAACATATTGAATCCCGCACAAAAAAATGTTATCATAAAAAGTACCAGAATTTTTATAGTAAGATGGAAGGAAAAGGGGTGTTCAGATGAAAAGATGGCTGCTGCCCGAGCTTGACAGGGAGGCTGTAAAGGAGCTTGCCGCGCGCTTTGTGCTGCCGCCCTTTTCCGCAATGCTCCTTCATATACGGGGCATAACAAAAAGGGATGAGATAGAATCCTTTTTCTCCGTTGACCCCGAGCTGCCCGACCCCCTTCTGATAAAGGACATGGACAAGGCGGTTGAACGTATACGAACGGCGCTCAGGTTCCGTGAGTATGTATGTGTTTACGGCGACTATGACTGCGACGGAGTGACCGCCACCGCTCTGCTGTATTCTTATCTGTACGGCCTTGATGCGAATGTAATGTATTATATTCCCGACCGCAACGCCGAGGGCTACGGACTGAATAAGGAGTCCGTAAAAAAGCTCGCTGATAAGGGCGTCCGACTTATTATTACAGTCGATAACGGAATATCCTCCATCGACGAGATAGATTACGCAGCATCCCTTGGGCTTGACGTCATTGTCACCGACCACCACACACCCCGGGATATGCTCCCGAAGGCGGTTGCGGTCGTTAACCCTCACCGCAATGATGATACTTCATCATTCAAGGATTACTGCGGCGCAGGAGTTGCCCTGATGCTGTGTATCGCTCTGGAGGGCGACAGCTTCAGCGTTATAGAAAACTTTGCCGATCTTGCCGCAATGGGCACTGTGGCCGACCTTGTACCCATAAAGGAGCAGAACCGCACCATCGTAAAGGCCGGTCTTATGTACATGGACAACACCGACCGTCCGGGCATTATGTCCCTGGTCCGCGCTGCCGGAGGCGGAACGGTGGATTCCGGCTCTGTGGGCTTCAAGCTTGCGCCCCGTATAAACGCCGCAGGGCGTCTTGGTTCGCCTTATGACGCTGTACGGCTCCTTCTCACCGAGGACGAGGACGAAGCCGACAGACTTGCGGATGAGCTTTCCGGCCTTAATTCCCGCCGGCAGTCCATCGAGGCAGGAATATTTGAGGAGATCTGCGGTATGATAGAGTCCCGCCCGGAGCTTGCCCTTGACCGTGTGCTTGTCATTTCCTCACCCGGATGGAACCCCGGGGTCATAGGCATCGTAGCCTCACGCATAACCGACAGATACGGCAAGCCCTGTATCCTTATCAGTGAGAGCGAGGAGATCTCAAAGGGCTCCGGACGCAGCGTGGACGGTTTTTCCCTTGTGGATGCGGTCTTTGCCTGTTCCAATCTTCTCACAAAGTACGGCGGCCACCCCATGGCGGCAGGCCTGTCCATACCTACGAAAAATATAGACGCTTTCCGGCGGGCGATAAACGCATACGCCGACAAGCTTGAATATATGCCCGACCCGTCAATAAAGGTCGACTGCAAGCTGAACCCCGAAGCCATAGTCGTTGACATGGTCCACCAGCTTGAAAACTTTGAGCCCTTCGGCTACGGCAATCCCAGACCCGTTTTTGCACTCATGAATATGCGCCTTGACAGGGTGATACCTCTGTCCGGCGGCAAGCATATCAAGCTGGCGGTATCAAGGGGGAAGGCAAGGCTCAACCTTCTTAAGTTTTCCACCACTCCCGAAGAGTTCCCCTATCCCGAGGGCAGTATGCTTGATTTTGCCGTGGCTCTTGAATTGAACACATTCCAGCAGATGGAAAATATTTCCTTCAAGATCCGTGACATACGCCCTTCGGATTTTAACACAGAGCTGGCCATGAAGGAGATACAGCTGTACGAGATGTACCGCCGGGGCATCGTCCGTGAAACTATGAGGGAGCTTTGTCCCGAAAGAAACGATTTTGCGGCGGTGTATATGTACCTCAAGCGCACACCCTGTCCGATATATACCGAGGATTCCATACTGTCCGGAATAAAGACCCCAGGCGTCGGTGCCTTCAAGCTGCTGATGACTCTTGACATTATGAAGGAGCTGGAGCTTATCCGGTACAGCCGGAAGGGCAATGCACTGAATATCGAGTTGAACCATACCTCATCGAAGGTTGATCTCAACTCCTCCGAAATATACAGAAAGCTGAAGGAGGATATAAACTATGTCTGAAACCACACATAAATACTATCAGGACTATCACGAGCTTGTGGAGCTGATGAAAAAGAGCGACCAGAACTATGATTTCGAGCTTGTAGATAAGGCGTATCATTACGCCGAGGAAAAGCACGGCGACCAGCGCAGAGCCTCAGGCATACCCTATATCCTTCATCCCACATCCGTTGCCTGTATTCTTGCGGAACTGGGAATGGATACCGAATCCCTTGCGGCGGCTCTTCTTCATGATGTAGTAGAGGATACCCCCGTCACACTGGGAGAGGTGACGACGCTTTTCGGCGCAGAGATCGCCGGACTGATCGACGGTGTGACAAAGCTGGGCAAGATTCCCTATTCATCAAGAGAGGAGCAGCAGGCGGAGAATATCCGCAAGATGCTCATCGCCATGTCCAACGACATCCGTGTCATCATCATCAAGCTTGCCGACCGACTCCACAATATGCGTACACTTGAGTGCATGAAGGAGCAGCATCGCCGCGACAAGGCTCTTGAGGTAATGGAGGTATATGCCCCCATAGCTCACCGTCTTGGTATCCGCGCCATCAAGGAGGAGCTGGAGGACCTTGCGATCCGTTACCTTGACCCTGTAGGCTATGCAGAGATCGAGCGCCAGCTTGAAAAGAAAAGCACCGACCGCACAAACTATGTTTCAATGCTGAAGCAGAGTCTGTATGACCGGCTCAAGACCGAGATACCAAACGTCTATATTTCCGGACGAGTCAAGAGTATTCACGGCATTTACAAAAAGACCTTTGTAAAGGGAAAGACCATGGATCAGATCTATGACATCTTTGCCGTGAGGGTCATTGTGGATAATGTTGCGGACTGTTACAACGTTCTTGGTATCGTACACGATATGTTCAAGCCCCTGCCTAACCGCTTCAAGGACTATATATCCACCCCGAAGCCGAATATGTACCAGTCTCTCCACACTACCGTCATCGGCAAGGAGGGCGTACCCTTCGAGATACAGATAAGGACCTGGGAAATGCACTATACGGCAGAATTCGGTATCGCAGCCCACTGGAAGTACAAGGCGGGTATAACAAAGAAGGACTCCCTTGACGACCGTCTTGCATGGATACGCAAGATGCTGGAAAACCAGAGCGACAACGATTCTACCGATATCGTCCGTACAATCAAGATGGATCTTGTTCCCGAGGAGGTATTTATCTTTACCCCCAAGGGTGACGTAATAAACCTGCCTACAGGAGCTACCGTGATCGACGTGGCCTATGCGATACACAGCGGTGTAGGAAACCGTATGATCGGCGCAAAGGTGGATAAGCGCATTGTTCCCATCGACTACAAAGTCAAGACCGGCGAGATCGTAGAGATAATCACCTCGAAAGAAGAGGGCGGACCGAAGCGTGACTGGCTGAATATCGTAAAGACCAGTGAAGCAAGAAGCAAGATCCGCATGTGGTTCAAAAAGGAAAAGCGTGAGGAGAACATCATTGAAGGCAAGACCCAGCTTGAAACGGAGTTCCGCCGCCTGAGCATCCATGTTCCCGAAAAGGATATGGAGGACTTCCTTTCAGACGTATACCGCCGACAGAACTGCAATACCCTTGAGGATTTCTATGCTTCCATCGGATACGGCGGCATACAGCTCTGGAGGATACTGCCAAAGCTCAAAGAGGAATACATCAAGCGCTACACCGAAAAGGAAGAAGCGACCGTTGTCATTACCGAACCCGGAAAGAGAAAGGTCAGCGGAGGAGTGCATATCGAAGGAATTGATGACTGCCTTGTAAAATATTCACGCTGCTGCAACCCTCTGCCCGGAGATGATATCATCGGATTCATTACGCGGGGCTACGGTGTTTCCATACACAAGAGGGGCTGTTCAAACGTACCGAAGCGAATTGAAGACTGTGAAGAGCCTGAGCGCTGGGTGAAGGCTTCCTGGGCAGAGCAGATAACCCACGAGACCTTCCAGTCCACCCTGCAGATAACCGCAACGGACCGCACAGGACTTCTGGCCGACATCACCAACCAGCTTTCCTCAATGCACCTGTTCATACATTCCCTCAACTCCCGTGAGGTAAAAAACGGCATGGCCTTTGTTGAGGTCTCTATAACGGTCAACGGCATCAATCATCTGAAGAATGTCATCTCCCGCCTCAGCGGAATAAACGGCATCGTATCCATCGGACGCACATGATAATAGCTGATAAGTTAGGAATTAGGAGTGAGGAGTTAGGAGTTTTCTATTGAATTTTTAGTAATTATCGTTTCTGGATTCGTTCTGTTTCCGGGTGCAGAATGATTTTCTGTTCTGGTTTCCGGAAGGATGTCCGCATCTGAAAAGGTGTAATGGGTAAAAAGTCTTTGGAAAGGGGTGCGGGGAAGAACCTTTCTTCAGAAAGGTTTTCCCCGGAACAAAATATGAAAGCAGTAATACAGAGAGTGACGGAATGTAAAGTCACTGTAGAGGGGGAAATCTCGGGTCAGATAGAAACGGGATTTCTCATCCTGCTGGGAGTATCGCAGCAGGACACAAAAACAGAAGCCGAGAAGCTCAGCGCAAAAATCGCCGGGCTGAGGATATTCACGGACGAAAACGACAAGATGAATCTATCCCTTGCCGATGTTGGCGGGGGTGTGCTTGTTGTGTCCAACTTTACTCTTTATGCAAATTGCAGAAAGGGAAGAAGACCAAATTTTGAGGCGGCGGGAAGACCGGAGCTTGCCGAGCCGCTGTATGAATACTTCTGTGAATGTATGCACAAAAACGGCATAAAGACTGTGGAAAAGGGAGTATTCGGAGGGGATATGCAGGTATCCCTTGTAAACGACGGGCCTGTGACGCTGGTCATAGACACCTGTGACCTTGCCTGATGATGCTCACAGTAATATAATAAAGGATAAACAGGAAAACTATTGTCAACAGAGGAACAGAAGAGGGATAGATATGTTAAAAGTAAAATGCTTTCCCCTTGGAGAGCTGCAGGCAAACTGCTATTTTGTCATGGACGAAAGCACCGGCGAAGCCCTTGTGGTAGATCCCGGTGACGTTTCCGCCATGCTTGAAACGGCAATTGATTCGGAGGCTATGGGAAAGCTCTCCTACATTCTGCTCACCCACGGTCACTTTGACCACATCGGAGGCGCCGCAAGACTAAAGAAAGAGTACCCGGAGGCAAAGATAGTAATAGGTGAGCCGGATGACGCCTTCACAAAGGACACGAGACTGAACCTTGGCTGGCACTTCGGACTTTCACCAAAGGAATTTTCCGCGGATATAAAAGTCAATGAAGGAGACAGCCTGCCCTTCGGCGGCGGGACAATAAACGTAATGCTTACTCCCGGTCATACAAGGGGCGGGGCGTGCTATATAATTGACGACTGCATATTTACCGGAGATACCCTTATCAGCGGCACCACCGGAAGAACGGACTTTCCCACAGGAAATGTCTGCGATATGTACCGCTCAATGCTCAGGCTTGCAGAGATAGAAGGGGACCTTCGGGTTTTCTGCGGACACGGCGAGCCCTCGACTCTGCAGTATGAGCGTCAATATAATCCCTTTATGAGGAAAAGATCATGACCATCTATATCAATCATCAATTTCATTATGAGACAGAGAACCTTGTGAGGCTGTTTTTTCCCAACGACAAGCTGAATGTTGTCAGGGAGGAGCCTTCCGACAACGCCGACGGACTTGTAACAGTTCTGATACTGGGTGACCGGAAGGGAAGATATGCCCTTGCCTCAGCGGATATCGACGGACATACCGGACGTGAAGAAGCGCCTCTGCCGATGGGTGACAGTGACGAAAAGCTGACCGAGCGTCTGCTTGCGGTGTGCCTGTACAGGATGCTGTGCCGCCTTACAGGAAGGACGCAGCCCTGGGGAATACTTACCGGAGTGCGCCCCATAAAGCTTTTCCGCCGTCTGAGCGAGCAGGGCGGAGAAGAGTATGCAAAAGGGTACTTTCAGAAGGAACTGCTTGTTTCGCCTGAAAAGACGGACCTCAGTGCCGTTACGGAGGGTTATGAACGCAGGATACTTGCCCTGAGCCGTCCCCGTTCTTTCAGTCTTTATGTTTCGATACCCTTCTGTCCCTCACGGTGCTCCTATTGCTCATTCGTTTCACAATCCATCGAAAATGCAAAAAAACTTATCGACCCTTATGTTGAATTACTGTGTAAAGAAATAGACTTTACATCTAAGATCGCTGCTGAATGTCAGCTGCGGCTTGAAAGCGTATACATCGGTGGAGGAACGCCCACCACCCTCAGTCCTTTACAGCTCAGCAAAGTTATAGGTACTATCCGTTCCTCCTTTGATATGAGCACCTGCCGGGAGTTCACAGTGGAGGCCGGACGTCCCGACACCATCGACAGTGCGAAGTTAGAGGCCATTCTCAGGGGAGGAGCCGACAGGATTAGCATAAATCCCCAGACCATGAACGACAGTGTGCTCCAGGCCATAGGGCGCCGCCATACTGCATCCCAGACCCTTGAAGCCTTTGAGCTTGCAAGACAGGCGGGATTCGGGCACATCAATATGGACCTGATCGCAGGTCTTCCCACAGACACACCGGGAAGCTTTGTAAATACTCTTGATACATTGTGCGGGCTTTCCCCCGAGAGCATAACCGTACACACCCTTTCCATAAAGCGCTCAGCTCGTCTCACCAGTCAAGGCGCAAGACTTGACACGGCCGGAGAGTCTCCGGCGGCGCCGATGCTCCGCTATTGTGAGAACAAGCTGACCTCAGAGGGCTTCCATCCCTACTACCTTTACCGTCAGACCCGCATGGAGGGCAATCTTGAAAACGTAGGATGGTCAAAGGAGGGCTTTGACGGACTGTACAATGTGTTCGTCATGGACGAGACCCACACCATCCTGGGCTGCGGCGCAGGAGCCGTAACAAAGCTGAAAAAGCCCCGTTCGGAATCTCTGGAACGAATATTTAACTACAAATACCCGTATGAATATATCAACGGCTTTGATGAGCTGCTGAGCAGAAAAGAAAGGGTGAAAACATTCTATGCTGAACTGGCTGAATACCTATCGCAGATATGCCTGTGACATAAACCGTATAAACGCCGAGGTCCGCGAAAATCCCGAAGACCTTATTCTCACTGTGGAAAAGATATTTCACAGCGATATCCGCATCATAACCGACCGTATACTGAATATTCCCGTAGAGCGCCATATTATCTATCTTTCGGGTCCTTCAAGCAGCGGCAAGACCACCACAGGCAAAAAGCTGGCCGAGGAATTTGAGCGTAAGGGCTGCCATACCATACTGATATCCATGGACGACTTCTATCTTGGCAAGGAGTTTGTACGGATACTTCCGGACGGCAAATACGACTTTGAATCCGTCGATGCCCTTGACATCCCCCTGATGAAAAGCTGCGTTGAGCAGATAGCCCGATGCGGAGAATGTGATATACCCATTTATGACTTTCCCAACAGCAGACGCAGCGGACGCACCCGCCACATAAAGCTGGAAAAGGATTCCGTCATCATCATCGAGGGCATCCATGCCCTTAACCCCATCTTCGACGACACCATACCCCGTCAGTATGTCAGCAAAATGTATGTCGCGGTAAAGCAGGGAGTAAAGGACAACGAAAAAAACATCCTCACAAACCGTGAGGTCCGCCTTATAAGGCGCATAGTCCGGGACAACAGCTTCCGCCACACATCTCCCCGTCAGGCAATTGAGATGTGGCCGGACGTTGTGGGAGGAGAGAAGAAGAACATCCGTCCCTACCGCTACAACAGCGACTTTACCCTTAACACCATACACATCTATGAACCCTGCATAATGAGGAACAGGGCGGTAAAGCTGCTTGCAGACGTAGACCCAGAATCCGAGGCCGGCAGGACAGCCCGCCGCCTTATCCATTCCCTGGAATGCTTTGAGCCCATTGATGAGAGCCTTGTTCCCGAAAATTCCCTGATAAGAGAGTTTATCGGCGGGGGAAGCTATATTTATTAAGTCCTTCCGCTTTTGCCGCATATCATTCTTCATGTTACAAAAAAGTGGGTGCTTTTCTGCTTTTTTCGTCAAATAATCCGCCGAAAGCTATTGAAGTAAAGCAGGAATGATGATATAATGTGGTATAGTCAGGGGGACTCAGGATAGGGAGGGCTCCTGACGGCATAAAGCACCAACGAATAAAGACAGGAGGAATCTGTTATGAGTATTATGGAAGACGTATTGATCAATGCGAAAACTGCTGTTGATTCCTTTGGAAAAAAAGCCGGAAAAGTAGTAGACAAATCAAAGCTTCGCCTTGCCGCTGTAGATATCAAAGCAGAGCTTTCAAAAAAATATCGTATCCTTGGCCGTGTATGCTATGAGGCAAACAGGACAGGAAAGAATTACGAAAAGGCAATAAAGCAGCTTCAGGAGCAGATAAACGAGCTGAACAGTCAGCTTATGCGCATCAAAGAGACTCTTGCCGCCGCCGACAATAAGGTCAAATGTCCGTCCTGCGGCACCTATAACGCAAAAGGTGCCGTGTTCTGCAACAAATGCGGCACAAAGCTGGCGAACGCTTCTGACACCTATGAGGATTACACCCAGGAGGAACTGCTTGACTTCGCCGAGGAGATCATGGACGAGGATATAGACCTGTGATACTCCCCATCTGACCGGCAGAACCGCCGGTATCAATACTAAAGCTCCATTGCACCGTGTAATGACGATTATGCGGTGCAATATTATGTTTGACTCGGGCTGTGTTCTGATACTGATATTCGACAGGACAATTCATTTCGAACATTAGTATTTTTACGGTCCGTGTCCGTCAGGATCTCCGATCAAAAACCCTTAACGGAAGGATGTGCTTTAGTGGGAAGAAATAAAACAGGGAGAAGATCCCAGTCCTTTCTGAAGGGCGCAATGGTTCTTGGCTCCAGCATGATAATCGTCAAGCTGATGGGCATGATCTACAAAATTCTTCTCTCAAACCAGTACGGCGGCGTGGGTACGGGACTGTTCAATTCCGCCTATGCGCTGTATAATCCCCTTTTCATGCTTTCTACCGCCGGATTTCCCATTGCGATATCCAGGATGGTGTCCGAAAGCATTACCAAAAAAAGATATCGGGACGTAAGACAGATACACAGGATATCCGTTCCCATTTTTGTCATCGCCGGCTGTCTGTGCTTTCTTGCAATGGTGCTGGGAGGCTTTATCTATGTCAAGGTGATACACGCCGACAACGCTATTTTTGCGGTGCTTTGTCTTTCGCCCACCATTTTCTTCGGCTGTCTGATGTCCATATACAGGGGCTATTTTGAAGGTATGCGGAACATGGTGCCAACGGCCGTGTCCGAGATAATCGAGGCTACCTGTAAGCTGTTTTTAGGATTCACCGCCTCGTTCCTGGTCACAAAATACGGAATGAGCAAGTTTGAGACCACCGGCTATGTGTTCGGGACAAAATGCACCGACATTGAACAGGCCCAGTCGGTCATCATACCTATCGCCATAGGAGCCGCCATCACCGGCATATCCCTTGGTTCACTGCTGGGATTTTTGTTCCTCTTCATCCGCTACAAGCGGGGCGGAGACGGCATTACCCGTCAGGAGCTTGCTTCCTCGCCCCAGCCCCGTCAGGCAAACAAGACCCTGAGAGTTATGATACGCACAGCTATCCCCATCGGGCTTGGCTCCATCATCATGAGCCTTGCCGACATGGTGGACGCGACCCTTGTCAATATCAGGATCAACAACATAATGCAGAACGACCCGGACGCACTTTTAAATGTTTACGGGTCCCTGATACCTGACAGCGTTTACAACAGCGGTCAGACTCATACCTTCCTGTACGGCTGCTACGGAATTGCCCTGACGCTGATGATGCTTGTCACCGCCGTGACCCAGGTATTCGGAACAACGGCGCTTCCCTCCGTTACCGCCGCCTGGACCAGCGGAAACAAGGAACAGCTCAAAAAGAGCATGGAGACTGTCATGCGTGTCACCACACTGGTCACCATACCCTCCGGTATCGGAATGTCGGTGCTGGCGGAACCCCTGCTTTCCCTGATATATCACGGCAGCTCCGTTGCCAACGAGGTGGAGATAGGCTCACGTGTCCTGACGGTCATGGGTATTTCGGTAATATTCATAGCCACAAGCACGCCTCTTTGCAGTATGCTGCAGGCGATAGGGCGTATGGACGTACCCCTCAAGCTCTATGCCGTGGGTATGGTCATAAAGATCATAGTCAACTATATTCTTGTGGGTATTCCCGAAATAAACATCCAGGGCGCCAACATAGGTTCTATAGTATGCTACGGTTTTGTCACAGTAGTTGCCCTCTATGTGCTGTGCCGTGAAACAAAGATAGTTCCCGATTTTGTGTCCATCTTTGTAAAGCCCCTTCTTGCGGGTATCGTGTGCGGCGTGGGAGCATATTTTGCAGAGATTTTCTTTGATTATTTCTTTACTCAGAGGATCGCCACACTTTTAGCGGTGCTCGCAGCCATCATAATATATATCATCGCCCTGTTTATCTTCCGTGCAATAAAGCGTGAGGATATTTTGCAGATGCCAAAAGGAAATAAAATTGTAAAAATACTTGAAAAACGCAAGCTAATAAGGTAAAATAGTGTATTGTACGGCAAACAGAAAAAAGGAGAGCTTTTTGTGGAGTTTTCATTCAAAGACCATTACAACGTATATGACCTTGTGTCCATAGTCCACCGCCTCAGGGCGCCGGACGGATGCCCCTGGGATAAGGTGCAGACCCATCAGACCATCCGGAAGGATTTTATTGAAGAGGTCTATGAGGCTGTTGAGGCCATTGACGAAAACGACCCCGTTCATCTCAGAGAAGAATTAGGAGACGTTCTCCTGCAGGTGGTGTTCCACTGCGTGCTGGAGTCCGAGCAGAACGGATTTACCCTTGATGACGTTGCTGACGATGTCTGTAAGAAAATGATTCTGCGCCATCCTCATGTGTTCGGCGATGTCACTGCCGAGACTCCCGAGGATGTTCTGAGAAACTGGGATCAGATAAAGATGCAGACAAAAGACCAGACCTCTGCAAGCGAGGCAATGGAAAGCGTGTCCCGTTCGCTCCCGTCACTGATGAGATGCGAAAAGCTCTGGAAAAAAGCAGAGCGGGGCGGCTACAGCCTGCCAGATGCCGGGGCCGCGCTCAGACTGACGGAAGAGAAGCTGTCAGAGCTGAAAGAACTTATGACAGCCGGAGACGCTGCCGCCTGTGAATCAAAAACAGGTGAGCTTCTGTTTGCCGTTGTGGGTCTGTCACGGTTCGCCTGCGGGGACTGTGAAAAATCGCTGTACGATGCCTGTGATGATTTCATCCGGCGGTTCAGGGCGCTTGAAGCCTATGCCGCCGAAAACGGCATTGATATACAGAAATCCGGCCATGAAGAAATCAACCGTATTCTGGCCGATATTTCAAATCATCAAAATAACGGAGGAAAATGAAATGAACAAGACAGAACTTATCGCTGTTGTCGCCGAGAAAGCAGAGATCTCCAAGAAGGACGCCGAAAAGGCAGTATCCGCTGTTTTCGACACTATCGTTGAGAGTGTTGCAGAAGGCAATGAGATCCGCATCGTAGGCTTTGGTACCTTTGAGCGCCATGAGAGAGGCGAGAGGACCGGATGCAACCCCCAGACAAAAGAGAAGATCACTATCCCTGCCTCAAAGGTTCCCGCTTTCAAGGCTGGCAAGGCCTTTAAGGATGCCGTTGACAAGTAATTAGCTCTGTTTGGAAGCCGATCAATGCGATTGGCTTCTTTTTTCTTTCCCTATGAAACCGTCTGCGGGATAATTCAGCGGAACCCACGGATGTTGAGTACGGGAAAACCGTATATTCCATAATATCCGACCGCGGCAATAACTACTATTAAAAGCAGACATAGTCTGTTTTTAATAGCGCGTCAGCGCGTCGGGGTTTGCATGAGATGTCATCTGTGCGTATGCACAGAAGGGCGCAGCCTCGGGCGGCGCCTTTTCCGATTAAAAGTGTCAGCTTTTAATCGGAAAATAATATCAGAAAAGGAGAACAATATGAGACTGGACAAATACTTAAAGGTATCAAGACTTATCAAAAGACGCACCGTTGCAAACGAAGCCTGTGACGCAGGCCGTGTTACCGTCAACGACAAGCCTGCCCGGGCGTCATACGACGTAAAGCCCGGGGATATCATCGTTATAAGCATGGGCGCACATCCCATAAAGGCAGAGGTCCTTGGCATAAACGAGTATGCAAAGAAGGACGAGGCCGCAGAGCTTTATCGTATAATCAACGAGTGATATCATATTTTACCCCTCTCCGGAATAAGTATAAATATCAAGAATTAAGGAGCGGTGGTATGACTGGTGACCAGAAGACCGTATCTTCGCCCAAGCGTCACGGAGCGATACTTGAAAACAGAAAGCTGCTGACGCTGACGGGGGTAAGAGACGTGGCAGGATTTGACGAACAGAAGGTCATGCTGACCACAGAACTGGGGGACCTTACGGTAAAGGGTTCCTCACTGCACATTGAAAGCTTCAGCCATGAGACCGGCGAGCTGAGTCTTGACGGCAGCATTGATTCCCTGATCTATGCCGAGCTGAAACAGCCCCAGGGCGGATTTATTTCCCGCCTTTTCAGGTAGGTGGAGAATGGAACCCTCCGTATATGAACAGACCGGTGTTTTTTTGTGGGCATTCCTTCTGGGGGTGGTGATCTGCGCCCTGTATACGGCGGCGTCCGTGCTTCGGGCACTTTCGCCCCCGGGCAGAAAGCTGCTGGTGCTGTGGGACTTTCTGTTTGCCTTCATTGCCGGAATGCTCAATCTGCTTTTTGCCCTGGCGCTGACACAGGGGCGTATCAGGGGATATGTGGTCTTCGCCGAGGCGCTGACGTTCTCTGTGCTGTACCTGACCGCCGGAAGGCTCATCGTCCGCAGCGCAGACGCAATACACAGAGCTGTAAAAAGCGTGCTGAGGCTGATATCCGCGCCGTTTTTAAGGCTTTACAAAGGGCTTGCCGGACGTATATCTGGTTGCATAAGCTTTCTGGCAAAAAAATGCAAAAATTTTTGTAAATCCGCTAAAATAGGCTTGAAAAATGGTACCGGAATATAGTATAATGAAGTGTATCGATTTCTGTGTCGAATTCTGGTGAAGGAGAGAGCAAAGTGGCAATAAAGCGTGAAAAACGTGAAAAGCATGAAAAGGCCGACAAAAAAGAAAAGCCGGTCAAAACGAAATCAGTACACCGCAAAAGCAACTGGATACTGTACATCGCTGTCGTTGCCCTGGTGCTCTATATCGCCGTCACCATAGTTGACCAGAACGTAAAGATCCGTGAAGCCAGACAGGAGCTTTCCGAGCTTAATCAGCAGATCAACCTGAAGATCATAGAGCTTGATGAAAAGAAGAAAGTTGCTGATGCGGCAGAAAAAAATGATTTCGATTCTTTTTCGGAATATATCGAAAGGATCGCAAGACAGAGGGACTATGTAAAACCCGGTGAAAAAGTATATATCAATATTGCCGGCGACTGAGAGGAGAAAGCTGTAACGTATGAATCTTGAGGTAGGAATGATCGTAGAGGGTAAGGTAACCGGAATTACCAAATTCGGCGCATTTGTAGACCTTGAAAACGGAAAGACCGGCATGGTGCACATTTCCGAGGTCGCGCCAACTTTTATCAATGACATCAAGGATCACCTGAAGGAAGGTCAGGTCGTCAAGGTAAAAATTCTTAACATCGGTGATGACGGCAAGATAAGCCTTTCCATAAAAAAAGCGCTTCCCCAGCAGCCCCGCCAGCAGAATAACCGTCAGGGCGGCGGACGTCAGTTCAGAAGTTCATCACCGGCCCCCAAGACCGGCTCCGGTCCCAGCGGCTATGAATGGCAGCCTGCACGTCATTCTGAATCCGCCAGCTTTGAGGATATGCTCTCAAAGTTCAAGCAGACCAGTGATGAGAAGATCTCAAACCTCAAGCGCGGCAACGAGTCAAGACGAGGCTCCTCAAGAAGAGGCAACTTTTCAAATAAACCATAAAAGAGTCGCTTTGCGGCTCTTTTTCTTTACCGGTACAAAAGCAGCAGTTACGGGATGAAACGGAAATGATAAGGCCTTTTTGCCGTTTTTTATACGCCGGCGCAGAAGTATCCCTTGTATTTCGCCGAAAAAACAAAAGTATCCAACACAGAAAAGAGGATGACCATGATTATCATTAATGCAGAGATACATACTCTACAGGATGAATGTCCCCTGATACCGGAGGGATATATCCTGACAAGCGGTGACAAAATAACCGCCGTCGGCAGTATGTCCGGGCTGCCGGAAACCGATGAGCCGGTGATCGACGCCGGAGGACGTCCTGTCTATCCGGGATTTATCGATGCCCATACACATCTTGGTCTTTTCGGCGACTCGTTGACATTTGAAGGCGACGACGGCAACGAGGACACCGACCCGGTCACGCCCCAACTCAGAGCCATAGATGCGGTGAATCCCCTGGACGGATATTTTGACGAGGCCATTTCCGCAGGTATTACCACGGTCATCACAGGACCGGGCAGCTCTAATCCCGTTGCGGGACAGCTTGCGGCGGTAAAGACCTTCGGCAAAAGGATAGACAAAATGATAATAAAGGCTCCTGCGGGAATCAAATTTGCCCTTGGGGAGAATCCCAAGTCCACATACAACGACAAGGAGCAGACTCCCGTTACCCGTATGGCTACCGCTGCGCTTATCCGTGAGACCCTGACTAAAGCCAGGAAGTATTATCAGGACAAGTGTGACGCTCAGTCCGACCCGGAAAACAATGATGAGCCGGAATTCGACGCAAAGGCGGATGCCCTGCTGCCCCTTATGTCCGGAGAGATACCCGCACATTTTCATGTTCACCGTGCGGACGATATATTTACCGCAATACGGATAGCAAAGGAATTCGCTCTTTCCTATGTCCTTGTTCACGCAACCGATGCTCATCTTGTCTGCGATGAGCTTAAGGAGGAGGAGTTCAGGGGTATACTTTCCGGTCCCATTCTGACCGACCGCAGCAAGCCTGAGCTGAGGAACCAGGACCCCTCCGCACCCGCAGTTATCTCAAAAAGCGGTATCCACACAGCCATAATCACCGACCATCCCGAAACACCTGTCCGTTATCTTCTTCTGTGCGCCGCAGTCGCCGTTCGTGAGGGAATGGACAGGGAAGAGGCAATCCGCGCTGTGACCATAAATCCAGCCCGCATCTGCGGAATAGACGGCAGAGTGGGTTCAATTGACGCCGGAAAGGACGCCGATCTTGTCATATATGACGGCGACCCCTTGGATATTACAAAGAAGCCCCTTCTTGTCATGGTGAACGGCAGAGTCGTCAAGGCCGCATCCGGCATGGAAGGCGCCCTCGGTCATAACTGAACCGCCGGTATTATGAATTGTCCGGAGGATTATTTCATTCTTATGTTCCAAAACCTCCTTTTGTGATAATGTATAAAATCAAGGCTGAAAATTTTTTATATAATTTGGTAATTCTATTTGATTTTTTTGTTTAATGTGTTATAATTAAGTCAGGGAATGTCCGGGCTGTAATTGTATGCGTCAGGTTGTTCCCAAACGAAGTCCCTGTATTCAAAATATACAGGAAATAAACCTAAGGAGGTTCGGCTTATGAAATACAACATTTTAGGACGAAAGGTCAATCTGAGAGACAACTTCAAGGAGCGTGTTTACAAAAAGCTGGGCAAATTTGAAAAGATCTATTCCGACGATGCAGAGGCCACGGTAACGGTAACAGTCGAAAAGAACCGTCAGACCGTTGAGGTGACCATCCGGGACGGCGCAATGGTATACCGTGCCGAAAGCTCTGCCCTTGAGATGAATGACGCACTGGATGCAGTGGTTGATATACTGGGCGGCCAGATACGCAAGAACAAGGCCAAGCTCAGCAAAAGAATGAAAGCGGATTCTCTGGAGCAGTATTTCCTGGACACCCGCATGGAAGAGGAAGAGCAGATGAAAGAGGAGGACTATTCCGTTGTCCGCAACAAGGTCATCGCTCTCAAGCCCCTCAGCGTTGAAGAGGCTATCCTCCAGATGAACATGGTAGGACATGAATTCTTTATGTTCCTCAACAGCACCACCAACACCGTAAATGTTGTCTATAAGCGCAAGGGCAACACCTATGGCCTGCTGGAGCCGGAACTCTGATATTCCTGCTGACTGCTTTTTCAAATATATTCATACTGTAAAAACAAAGGACCCGTGACAAGCTCACGGGTCTGTTTTTTGGATATTGAAATAATAGATTCTGTGCCGCAGATATTCTTGTCCGGACAGGCACTTTTGTCAGGAGCTGGCGTAAAGTGTTATGCTTTGTCGGGTATATTGAAAAACAGGTTTTGCGCTGCAGACTTTACGGTACGGACAGGTGCTTCGTCAGGAGCTGAATGGCAGTGTCATGTGTAGTTTTTCAAAAGGAACCGGCGGCTGATACAGGGAAGCGTGTTACCCCACCGGCGTACCGAACTACAGCCAGCCGCATTTGTGGGCGTTTTCGATCTCAAAGCCGTAGCCGCTGCCGTTCCAGTTGTTGACGTGATATACCCCGTCATTCAGTGAAAGGCTTTCCTTGCCGGGCTTCAGAAAAATGTCAAGAACTCCGCTGATCTTTTTTGGCGACGGAAGAAACACCCGTCCGCTCTTTTTTGTGACAATATTGATGTGCTCAAAAAGCTCACGGATATCATGGGGCGTAAAGTCGGTTATGCCGTAGTAAACAAGAATGTCAACGGTACTTTTGATCAGGCTGAAGCTCTGCATGGCGGTATAGTCCACAAAGGCGTGGGGAGAATGATAGAAAAAATCCACCTCCGCAAGATTGATCCTTTCAATTGCGCTGCTCATTTTTTCAGTTCCTCCAGTGCGTCCTCTATCATGTCCTTCTCGCCGATCACGGCTGCCAGCATTACGGAGTAGAGCCGTTCGGGATTCTTGTGGAAGGAGCGCTTTATGGCCTTTGCTTCGGTAATGCTGGGAACATAGACTGAAAGAGTCATAAGGTCCCTCAGACCATCGGTTATGTGAAGGACTACCTGATAACCGCCGTCTTTTATGCGAGTTATCTCCACAGGGTACTGACTCTCGTTCTTGCGGCGACGGACCATCTGTGAAGCGGCTGCGGCGGCGCGCTGACGTATGAGCAGGCTCAGGTTTGAGTGAAGCTGTGTGACGATAAGTCTGCCGTTCTTTGTAAGACGGAGCAGACGGCATTTTTCGTCGGAATATTCTATGTTGCCGTTTTTGATAAGCTCGGATATGGAATTTGTGGTCTCAAAATAATTTGCAAAGCCGTTTTCCTGGATAAGCTCTACAAGATCGTCCTTGGGGAAGGGCTTTCCTACTTGGTTGAGAAGATAACATATCAATATGCCGATGTCGTTCCGGTTCTTGAGACCCTCGGGTTCGGTTCCCTGGGTAAAGGCATCATGTTCCATAATATCGCCTCCGTTTTCAGGCATTGTATTAACGGGTGATGATACTAAACTCCTATTAAAAGTGTCAGCTTTTAATAGGAAAACAGTATGAGATCTGTCTGAGATAATTATATCACACACCTTACAAAAATAACAGAGAGAAACAGAAAAAATATCATCAGTCATTGCAATTATCCTCGGATTATATTACAATAATAGCATGGATAAAAATATACGGGCGCAGGGCAGAAGTATGCCGCGCCTGCCGTCCGTACAAAAAAGAAGGGGAGCGAAATTATGTATCGGAACTATATCTTTGATCTTTACGGAACACTTGTGGACATCAACACCAACGAATACAAACACAGTCTCTGGAAGAACATGGCCATGATCTATTCAATGACAGGAGCGCCATATACACCCGGCGAGCTGAAAAAATGCTATTATCAGTACCTTAAAGAGCTTATTGACAGTCTCCCCCCGGAAAGCTACACCACAAATCCCGAGCCGCAGATAGAATATGTCTTTCAGCGGCTGTTTACCGAAAAGGGTGCAGAATGTGACATGACTCTTGCAAAGACCACCGGCAGGACATTCCGCGCGCTTTCTCTTAAATATATCCGCCTCTATGACGGGGTACACGAGCTGTTTGACGCGATACACTCCCACGGCGGCAAGGCCTATCTGCTGTCGAATGCCCAGCGTATCTTTACCGAGCCTGAGATAAGAATGCTGGGTATATATGACGAATTTGAGGATGTGATGATATCCTCCGACGAGGGCTGCGCAAAGCCCGATATAATGTTCTACCGGAGGTTGCTCACAAAGCACGGTCTTGACCCTGCGGAGTCCATTATGATCGGCAACGACTATATCACCGATATCAAAGGCTCCCATGATGCCGGACTTGATTCCCTGTACCTTCACACATCCATATCGCCGGAGATAAAAGGGGAGCTTCTTGCAAAGTACCCCATAATGAGCGGCAATATCTTTGAGGCCATAAAGGCACTTTTCCCTGACAGCGAATGACCGCGCTTATGCAGTGAGTTTCTTTATGTATTCCTGAAGCTCGTCAAAGCTGCCGTGGGGATATGCCTCAATGTCCCGGCCGTGTTCGTTGATAAGACAGTCGGTGAGCAAAAACACCTTCATTCCGGTCTTTTCCGCTGTCATATCCTCGTCCACATTATTGCCCACCATAAGACATTCCTCACCCCTGCAGCCCAGTTTTCTGAGCAGCTCCTCATAATACGCCACAGAGGGCTTTGTAAAGCGGCAGGTCTCATATGAGGTATAGAATTCAAATTCTCCCGGGTCAATGCCTGCCCAGCGTATGCGGGCTTCAATGGCCTCTGCAGGGAATACCGGCAGTGTGGCCACGGCGGCCTTTAGTCCGGCTTCCTTTATCATGCGGAGGGTCTCCGGGGCCTTTTGGGTGGGGGAACATACCGACTTTACCTTGTTGAAGTCAGTGCGGTAAAAATCGTCAAACTCCTTGCGGTGTGAAATGACCCCGTCTCCGAGAGACTCAGAAAAGCTCTTCCAGAACACGCTCTCGTTTGTCCGGGAGCCGTCATTCATATACATCAGCTTTGTGCTGTTCCATACGGCCTTTACAAGGTCATCGGGACTGTAGCCGAAGGGACATATATGGCTGCAAAGCTCCCTGAAATATGCTTTTACGAACACATCCTGATCCATGGGCAGCAGGGTGCCGTCAAGATCAAACAATACATATTTTAGCATAGCGATCATCCTTTTTGTTTTTTCCGGAATAGTATACCATATCTTTGCTTGTGTTTTCAACCCCTGTTTCGGAAAACAGGATGAGAAGTTTATGCCGGAACGTTCTATATTGTACAAGTATTGTAAAACAGGTCACTATAGTACTAACTGTTTTTATTTTTATGTGATAGAATAAATAATAGCGACTGTTTGTGTCATAGATATATGACTTTTGCTGTTCATATCCTGTGCAGCGGGTCAGAGGATAACACTATACGCAGGAAGGGATGTTGACTGTGAATATCATTATTGTAGGCTGCGGAAAAATCGGCGGAACCATACTTGAAGACCTTGCTGACGAAGGTCATAATCTTGTTGCCATTGACAACGATCCGGCCGTCATCGACCAGATAACCAACATTCATGACGTTATGACAGTCTGCGGCAACGGTACCGACTGCAACATTCTTATTGAAGCGGGAGTTGCCCATTCTGAGCTGTTCATTGCGGCCACCTCTTCCGATGAGCTGAATATGCTCAGCTGCTTCATCGCCAAAAAAATGGGCGCAAAAAACACTATCGCCCGTATTCGCAACCCCGAATACAACATGGAAAGTCTGGGTTTTCTGCGTCAGCAGCTTGATCTTTCAATGGCGATAAATCCCGAGATGCTCGCCGCCCGTGAAATGTACAATATCCTCAAGCTTCCTTCCGCTGTAAAGATCGAAACTTTTTCTGTCCGCAACTTTGAGATAATTGAGCTGATCCTTAAGGAAGGCTCCGCCCTCACAGGGATAAAGCTCATGGACCTGAGAAACAAATACAAGGCAAAGTTCCTTATCTGTGTTGTCAGAAGGGGCGACAATGTATATATTCCCGACGGTAATTTTGTTCTTGAGCCCGGTGACAAAATAGGACTTACCGCCGAGCCCGCCGAGATACAGAAGCTGATGCGCGCCATCGGCATAGACAGAAAACAGGCAAAGAACGTGCTGATACTCGGCGGCGGCCGCATTGCTTTCTACCTTGCAAAAATGCTTACCCAGACCGGATACGGCGTAAAAATAATCGAGATCGACGAAAAGAAATGTGAGATGCTTTCGGACGCCCTGCCCAAGGCCATCATTATCAATGGTGACGGAGCGCAGCAGGAACTGCTGCTGGAGGAGGGTCTGGACTCCGTAGATGCCTTTGTATCCCTTACGGGCATGGATGAGGAGAATATACTCATATCCATTTTTGCCTCCGCCCACGATGTTCCCACGGTCATCACCAAGGTCAACCGCAACGAGCTTGCCAGCATGGCTTCAAAGCTCGGGCTTGACTGCGTTATCTCACCCAAGGATATAATGTCGGACGTTCTTGTCCAGTATGCCCGTGCCCTTGAGAACAGCCGGGGCAGCAATGTTGAGACTCTTTACAACATAATGGACGGCAAGGCAGAGGTGCTTGAATTCAACGTAAGAGAGGACTTCAGGGCCGTAAATATTCCCATCAGGGACCTGCGGCTGCGCCCGGGAATACTCATTGCCGGAATAATCCGTGACAGACGACCCATCATCCCCTCAGGTAACGATGTGATACAGCATAATGACAAGGTCATTATCCTGACAGAGAACCAGCGTCTCAATGATCTTGGCGACATCATAAAGTAAATGGAAGGTACTGTCGAATGAACCGAAGAATGATAGTGTACATGGTGGGAAACATTATCCTGCTGGAAGCCGTTGCAATGATGCTTCCCCTGATAGTGTCCCTTATCTACCATGAAATGAATTGTGTAAATGCCTTTTCGCTTTCGGTGATAATCGCCGCAGCGGCAGGCTTTGCCATGAAGCTTGTATTCAAGCCCCACAACAAAGTCATCTATGCCCGTGAGGGCTTTGTAATAGTTTGTTTTACATGGATGTTCCTTTCGGTGCTGGGAGCGGTGCCATTCCTTATCAGCGGCGAGATCACCAACTTCTTTGACGCCGTATTTGAGACGGCCAGCGGCTTTACCACAACGGGTGCGTCCATTCTGACCGATGTGGAGAGCATGAGCAGGGGACTTCTGTTCTGGCGAAGCTTCACTCACTGGCTTGGCGGTATGGGAGTGCTTGTGCTGATCATGGCGATACTTCCCTCCGATTCCGGAAGGGCGATACATATCCTGCGCGCAGAGATGGCGGGTCCGGTCGTGGGAAAAATAGTCCCCAAGATAAAGGAGACCGCACGCATACTGTACTTTATCTATCTTATTCTCACCGTTGTGGAATTCTGCTTTCTTGCCTTCGGCGGAATGCCCGTATATGACAGCATCGTCCATTCACTGGGTACGGCAGGTACCGGCGGCTTCGGCATAAAGAGCGATTCCATAGCAAGCTACAGTCCCTACCTGCAGTGGGTCATCACCGTTTTCATGATAATTTTCGGAGTGAATTTCAACCTGTTCTATCTTCTTCTCCTTCGCAAGTTCAGGCCGGTCTTCACCAACCGTGAGCTGTGGTTCTACTTTGGCGTAATGATCAGCGCCGCCGGAGTGATCACCTACAGCATCTATCCCATCTACAACAACTTTTCCGATTCCGTGCGCCATTCGGCATTTCAGGTGGCGTCCATCGTGTCCACAACAGGCTACTCCACGGCGGATTTCAACCTGTGGCCCGATCTTGCAAAGGGCGTTATTTTCATCCTGATGTTCCTTGGGGGCTGTGCCGGGTCCACCGCAGGCGGACTGAAGCTTTCTCGTGTTATAATCATGCTCAAGTCCATCCAACGTGACATACGCCGCCTTCTCCATCCCCGTTCCGTTGCTGCCGTGAAGTTTGAGGGCAAGACCCTTGATCCCGCTGTAATGAACGGCGTGACCACATATTTTGCCCTTTACATCGTTCTTATCGCTGCAACATTTTTCCTGCTCTCCTTTGAGCCGTCCTTTGACGTACAGTCAAACCTGACCGCATCGGTGACCTGCTGCAATAACGTAGGACCGGGTTTCGGACTTGTAGGACCCATGGAGGGCTTTTCGGGATATTCTGATTTTTCAAAGGTCATTCTCACCTTTGCAATGCTATTCGGACGCCTTGAGATATATCCCATCCTGCTGGCGCTTTATCCCCGCACATGGACAAAGAA
Organism: Acutalibacteraceae bacterium; assembly: GCA_045221075.1. Classification (GTDB taxonomy): domain Bacteria; phylum Bacillota; class Clostridia; order Oscillospirales; family Acutalibacteraceae; genus UBA1213. The sequence continues at coordinate 871 of JBGUWL010000170.1, read as the reverse complement.
GTGATACCAAAGGAAAATGATATGAGTAACTTAACCGACATAAACTATGTAAAAAGCGTTCTGTCCCGCCACGGCTTCACCTTTTCAAAGGCGCTGGGCCAGAACTTTCTTGTAAACCCCTCCGTATGCCCCCGTATGGCTTCAATGTGCGGGGCCGACAGTACAACAGGGGTGATCGAAATAGGTCCCGGAGCCGGCGTGCTAACAAACGAGCTTGCTGCCGTTTCCCGCAAGGTGGTGGCTGTGGAGCTTGACAAAAGACTGCTTCCGGTGCTGGAAGAGACTCTGTCCTCCCGCAGCAACGTCAAGGTCGTAAACGCCGACGCAATGAAGCTGGATTTTCACAGGCTCATCCGCGAGGAGTTTCCCGAGGGAAAGGTGGTCATCTGCGCCAACCTGCCCTACTATATCACCTCGCCGATACTGATGAGACTTTTAGAGGAGCGTCTGCCTGTGGAGGCCGTTACGGTCATGGTACAGAAGGAAGCCGCCGACCGTATCTGCGCCGCACCCGGCACAAGAGAATCCGGAGCTATCAGCGCCGCGGTGCATTATTACTGTGACCCGGAGCTTTTGTTCAGGGTCTCTCCCGGCAGCTTCATACCTGCGCCAAAGGTGGATTCCGCAGTTATCCGCCTGAACATAAAAAAAGAGCCGCCCGTAAAGGCGGCGGATGAAGCGTTGTTTTTCAGGGTGGTAAGGGCGTCCTTCTGTCAGCGAAGAAAGACCCTTCCCAATTCTCTCAGCGCAGGACTGTCAATACCCAAGGCTGCCGTTACGGAAGCGCTGCAGTCTGCCGGAATAAAGCTGACCGCAAGGGCAGAGGAGATGACTCTGGAGCAGTTTGCACTGATAGCCGATTCCATTTCTC
>JBGUWL010000169.1:0-14926 GCA_045221075.1 Acutalibacteraceae bacterium | reverse complement strand
CACTTTTAATCGGAAAAGGCGCCGCCCGAGGCTGCGCCCATCTGTGCATACGCACAGATGACGTCTCATGCAAACTCCGATGCGCTGACGCGCTATTAAAAGCAGACTACGTCTGCTTTTAATGGGAGTTTAGTATGATCCGTCCGTATAGGACAGCGATCACCGCCCTGCCTTTGCGCAGGGCTTTTTTGCGTGAACAATATGCAGAGCTTTTTTTGTAGAAATGAGCAGGGCTGATTTTGCTTAAAAACTGTTTATTCCCTGGACCGTTTGTGATATAATCAAGGCACAGAATAACGTATCCGGACTGCCGGAAAAATATACAGAAGGAGCTGAAAAAATGAGATTCATACATCTTTCCGATCTTCACATCGGCAAAAAGCTGTGTGAGATATCCATGGTGGATGAGCAGAGAGGAATATTCAGCAGCATACTGGACTTTATCCCTAAGAACCGCATCGACGCCGTTATAATCGCAGGAGACATTTACGACAAAAGCGTCCCGCCGGTAGATGCCGTGCTGCTCTTTGACGAGTTTCTGCAGGCCCTGTCAGAGCTTGAGGTGCCGGTGCTTATGATAAGCGGCAACCACGATTCCGCCGAAAGACTGTCCTTCGGCGCAGGCATTATGAAGCGCAGCCGCATATTTATCGGCACATCCGTTGAAGGCGCTCTCACCCCGGTGACAATGAATGACGAATACGGACCGGTGAACTTCTATCTTCTCCCGTTCCTGCGTCCCTCGGACGTGAACAACGCCTTTTCACAGAGCCTCAGCGGCTTTACGGAAGCTGTGGGATATATGATAGAAAGCATGGGGATAGACCTGTCACAGCGAAATGTTATCCTGTCCCATCAGTATGTGGCGGGCGCGTCCCTGTCGGAGTCGGAGACAATAATCGGCGGTACGGAATGTGTTGACAGGTCGGTTTATGAGGTCTTTGACTACACCGCCCTGGGACATCTCCACACTCCCCAGAACGTGGGCTCTGACACCATACGCTACTGCGGCACACCCCTGAAATACTCTCTGTCAGAGGTGAAACAGCCAAAGTCCATAACAATTGTGGAGCTTGGGGAAAAGGGGAATGTCAGCGTCAGCACATCCACGCTTACTCCCCTTCACGATATGAAGAAGCTCAGGGGCACCTTCAATGAGCTTATCGCCCCGGGACGCACCGATGACAGCTATATCTACGCCGAGCTTACGGACGAAAACGATGTTCCCTTTGCCGCAGCCGGACTCAGGAGCCTTTATCCCAATCTTGTTTCGATCTCCTACTCCCCCAGGGGAGAGAGTGAAGCCGCCGATTACCGCGCCCTGTGGGACAGGCAGGAGGAAAAGACCCCGTCGGAGATTTTTGAAGACCTGTTCCGTCAGCAGCACGGCGACAACGAAATGACTCCTATGCAGCTTTCTCTGCTGCGGGAAGCCATCGACAAGGTATGGAGGTGATATTATGCTGCCTATAAAACTCAGAATGTCAGCCTTTTGTTCCTACCTGAACGAGACCGAGATAGATTTCAGCCAGTTCGGCCGCAAGGGTCTGTATCTTATCACCGGAGATACGGGAGCGGGAAAGACCACCATATTTGACGCTATTTCCTATGCGCTTTACGGCGAGGCCAGCGGCGACCTGAGGGAGCCCAAGCTTTTCCGCAGCAAGAACGCCAAGCCGGATGTTCCTACCTTTGTTGAGCTTACGTTTTCCTCAAAGGGAAAGACCTACTGTGTCCGGCGCAGTCCGGAATACGAGCGCCCCGCAAAGAGGGGAGAGGGAACGGTAAAAAGTCCCGCAGAGGCCCTTCTGACCGTGTTTGACGGTGAAGAAAAGCATACCCGCACCCTGAGAAAAAACGACGGTCAGATGGACGACATCATCGGCATAGACAGCAAGAAATTCAAGCAGCTCTCAATGATAGCCCAGGGGGCATTCATGCGCGTGCTGAACGCTGATACCGCCGAAAAGACCGAGATACTCCGGGCAATATTCAATACCGAAAAGTTTTCCATGCTCCAGGATGAACTGAAAAGCATGGCGGAGCAAAGCAGAGACGACTACAACCGGCTTTCTGACAATATACTTGCGCGGCTTTATCAGGCGTCCTGCTCAGAGGACGGTGAATACCGTGAAGAAATGGAAGCCCTCAGGGATATGAACAGGGATTTTGTGGCGTCTGCGCCCCGCTTTATGGAGGTGCTGGAGCTGGTAATCGAAGAAGATACCCTTCTGCAGCAAAATGTGAAGTCAACCTCGGCAAAGCTGCTTCAGGAGCAGGCAAAAAAACAGTCGGAGATTGGCAGCGCAAAGGAAAGGGAAAAGACCCGCAAAATATATCTCGAAACAAAGGCAAGAGCCGACAGCGCCCGCAGCCGTCTGCCTGAGCTGATAAAGGCGGCAGAAGCCGTCAGCGGCAGCGAAGAGAAGGCTTCCGCCCTTGAGGGGCAGATTCATTCCCTGCGTCAGAAGCAGCCTGAATACAAAAGGCTGGAGCAGTTGACGGAGGAATACAAGACCACAGCGTCAGAGATCGCCCGTCAGCTTGAAGCGGCGGAGCAGAAGGAAAAACAGCTTGCGGAAACCCGCAGACAGACGGAGGAAATGAAGCGGGAGCGTGAAGCCCTTGCGGGATGTGAGGTCGAACTTGAAAAGACAAGGACGGAAAAAGACAAGTACTCCGCCGAGATAATTACCCTGAGAGAGTTTTATTCCGCCATTGTCCGTTACGAAAAAAGCGCGGATAATTATAGGAAAGAACAGGAAATGTATGTTGCCGCAAAACAGGACGCTGACCGTCTGCAGCGGGAATATCAGCGGCTCAATACCGCCTTTCTTGACGAGCAGGCGGGAATAATCGCATCCACTGTTCTTCCGGGACAGCCCTGTCCCGTGTGCGGCTCAACTGAACATCCCTGTCTTGCGCCGGTGCGTGAGGGCGCTCCCACAAGGGAACAGGTCAAGCAGGCGGAGCAGTCGGCTCAGAAGGGCGCGCAGAAAGCATCGGATGTGTCATCCAGGTGCAGCAGCGCCGGGGCTGCCTGCAGAGAGCAGCTTGAATCGATCAATGAGACCACAAAGAAGCTCTTCGGCAGTGAGCTGTCCGTTGAAGACAGCAAGGCCGCCGCTGCAAAAAATGGAAAAGAACTGAAAGAAAAGCTGGAGACTGCAGAAGCCCGGACAGCCTTTCTTGAAAAACAGTCACAGCGCAGAAAGCAGATAGATGACCGTCTCCCGGGTATGGAGGAAAAAACCGAGACCCTCCGGGACGGAGCGGAAAAACTGCGGACCTTAGCGGAGGTGCTGAAAGAAAAGCAGCAGGGTATTTCCGGACAGATAAGCCGGCTTGGAAGCGAACTTCCCTTCCCCACAGAAAGGGAGCTTGTACTTCGGATGACGGAGCTTACAAAACAGAAGGAGATTCTTTTGGGAGCCTTCCGCGCAGCAGAAAAAAATCTGAGGGAATGCCGCAGCACTATAGAGGCACAGGAGGAGGCGCTCAGAGATTTCGGAGAAATCAATACGGAACCCGAGGACGAAAAGCTCCTTGCCCTTGAACAGGAGGCGGCGCTTCTCGGCCGCAGGATAGACGAAGAGAGCCGCCGGTCCGCCGATATATCCCGCCGCCGTGAGGACAACAAGAGCATACTGGAATACCTGAAAAAGTCCGTTCCCCGTCTTGATGAGCTTAAGGAGAGATACATTCAGTGCGCCGAGCTCAGCGCCACAGCCAACGGCCGTCTTACGGGAGGAAAGGAAAAGATGACCCTGGAGGTCTTTGCTCAGGCGCGCTACTTTGACAGCATACTGTCCCTTGCAAACCTCCGTCTCAAGGAGATGAGCAACGGAAAGTATGAATTCCGCCGTTCGGAGCAGGCTCTTGAAAAGCGTGGCAGAAGCGGACTTGACATTGACGTCATCGACCACGACAGCGCCACCCGCCGCAGCGTAAAGTCCCTTTCCGGCGGAGAATCCTTTATGGCGTCCCTGTCCCTTGCTCTGGGCTTTTCTGACGTGATACAGTCAACTGTGGGGGGAGTGCAGCTGGAGACCATGTTCATTGACGAGGGCTTCGGCACTCTGGACGAGAGGTCTCTTGAAAAGGCCTATCGTGTCTTTGCCGACCTGAGCACAAACGGAAGCTGCCTTGTGGGCATCATATCCCATGTTGAAGACCTGAAGACCCGCATACCCAACCGCATCAACGTCGCCAAGGACATCTCCGGCAACAGCACAGCAAAAGCGCTCACTTCGTTCGCTAACTGAAAACTGAAGACTGAAGACTTAAAAAAATAATAATATTTGTAATCCGAAGTATTGTGTCTTACGGATACTTGTCTTCATACCGGAAATTTGAGTGTGTCACCGTCCCTGACACTATATCCAGACATCAGCAAAAAAACAACGATACGCGCAAAATCTCCCCTGTCCCGCATAATTGCAGGAAGGGGAGTGTGCTTTATTTGTCAGGGATGTACAGCCGTAGTATAACACCGATACATATAAAATCTCCCCTGTCCCGCTGCTGCAGGAAGGGGAGATCATTTTTTGATGGTTCATACATTTTTATGGTTCGTATGTTTACGCTGCCGATGTGGAGCGTTGTATCGGAATTTGCTCAAAACTCCACACGCCTAACTCTACACTCCTAACTCCTCACTCCACACTCAAAAAATTCCACTTTCCACATTCCACATTTATTTACAAACTACTCGCTGATGTGTTTTGTCCGGAAGTGCGTCACAGTTTAAGCTGTGAGATGCGGCTTTTACCAAGGATATAGCAGGTGCTGCGGTCACTGAACAGCAGCTTGCGGGAGTCAGGGTCTACCTCGGCGCTCTGGGTTTCGGTGCCGCCTTTGTCATAAAGGATGACCTTATCGCCGGTGAGAATGCCCCGGGTGCCGCCGTTCATGTCAAGGGAGATGATCTTCTGACCCGTGGGGAAATCACTGTCCCGCTCGCCGCTCCTGTTGTAGGAGAGGACGTCACATTCTCTGCCGTCGGGGTTTGTTGAAAGGGAGAGCAAGAGTCCCTGGTCGCGCTTGATGGAATATGCGGTCAGTGTGCGTGAAAGGTAGTCAAGGTCGATCTTGTTGCCGTCGCTGACATTGATGTAGAAGGCTTTGGTGCTTCCTACGGCATAGGCACTTCCGTTGTCAAGGAATTTTACCTCATATATGAATGCGTCGTCCACCTCGTACTTCTGCATATAGGTGTCCTGTGAAAAATCCAGGATGTAAATTACGGAGATAAGTCCGCCGTTCCTTGCGGAAACTCCCGAAAGAATAGCGCGGGTACCGTCGTTGTTGATGGATACTGTATTCATATAGTAATCCGCAAAGGAATACCTGTATTTTTCGGTGTTGTCGGTGCGGTATACCGTAAGGGACGCAAGATAGTCGTCGCTGCGGGTCAGCAGGGCGTACACGCCGTTTGAAGAAATATCGCCTGCCAGTATCTTCTGCTTTACGGAGTTCGTTCTCTCGGTGGTGTCTCGTTTGATAATGGTGTAGCCGGTGGCGTCAAGGTTGTATATGATGCCGTAGCCGCCGTTGACGCTCATCATAGGCTTTGCGTATGAATGCTGCAGCTCCTGACATACGCCTGCGTTGCTGTTCAGCACCGTGATGGATGTGTCGCTGCAGTAGACCGGAACTCCGCTGATGAGCTGAAAGTTGCCGTTGCTGACGGTGGAACCGGTAAAACCTGTGGGGTAGCCGTCGCCCTCGCTTTTGCCCAGCAGATCATACTGGAACCAGTGGGCGATGTTTTCGGGGGTGAGCTTCTCAATGTTGAGCACCGCCAGCACCGCGACCACCGCAAGAAACAGTATGAGGAACATTTTAAGAAAGCGTCTTGTAAGGTTATTCGGCATGACCACATCGTCACGATAGTCCTCCAGCGGCACGTCCTCATAGCTCATATATTTACGTTTGGCCGCTTTTTTGGCCTGCTTTTTTTCATCGTTCTGATATCGTCCTCTGTTTTTTTTCATGCCGTTTTTTCAACTCCTTTAGCTTTGAGACTGATGTATGACAGTAATTTGTTTCCGCCAATATGCTGACAGTGACGTTGCCATTCTGCAGGATGTTCACTCAGACCGCTCCGGTGTTCGAAGACACCGGAATGACGGATCAGACTGCAGATCACTGACACCGGTCAGTAGAACACACGGTTAAGATAAAGACCCTGGGGCGGGGCTGTGGGACCCGCCTTTGTACGGTCAAGGGCTGACAGTATATGGGGTATCTCTCCGGGACTCAGCTTGCCCTGAGCGGTATAGAGCAGGGTGCCGACTATTATCCTGACCATGTTATAAAGGAACCCGTCCGCCTCGATCGTCACTGTAACCATATCGCCGCTGCGCTCTACGGAGCAGTTTTTTACGGTGCGGTGAAAATCTCCTTTGCTGCGATGGGGGTCAACGGTGCAGAAGGATGTAAAATCGTGCCGTCCGATAAACTGACGGGCAGCCTCGTTCATTATATTTTCGTCCAGCCTGTGCCAGTAGTGAAGGGCATATCCCTCAAGAAAGGGGTTCCGCACAGGCGCGTTGTAGATCCGGTATATATATTCCTTTCCCTTGCAGGAATACCGGGCGTGAAAGTCCTCCGGCACCTCCTTTGCACTCAGTGCAGAGACTGTGGAGGGGAGAAACCGGTTCAGCGCAAGATGGAGCCGGTCGGTGGGGATGGTATGGTCGGTATGAAAGCTGATGCAGAACATATTGGCGTGAACGCCTGCGTCCGTCCGGCTGCAGCCCTTGATGTCCGGGCGCTCTCCTATGACTCTGCAGAGAGCCTGCTGGAACTGTTCCTGAACGGAATCGGCGTTGTCCTGAACCTGCCATCCGTGAAAGCCCCTGCCGTCATACATGATGGTGACCAGTATATTTCTCATGTCAGGGCTGTCCTTTCTGTGTTTGCGTGGTGTGACGACATTATCTTACGGTCGCCGGAAAATATATGTTGCATAGTATCACTCCCGCAAAGACCACTAAAAGATAGATCAGCGCAAAGAGGTCCACTCTGTGAAAATGCAGCTCCTTCATTCTTGTCCTGCCCTTGCCGCCGTTGTAGCAGCGGCACTCCATGGCCATCGCAAGGTCGTTGGCCCTGCGGAAGGATGAGACAAAGAGGGGGATAAGCACAGGCATGAGAGCCTTGATGCGCTTGAAGAGTCCGCCGCTTTCCATATCGGCGCCCCTTGCCTTCTGGGCGTTCATTATCTTGTCCGTCTCTTCCAACAGCACGGGGATGAACCGCAGCGCAATGGACATCATCATTGCGATCTCATGCACCTTGACATGGAAGATCTTAAGGGGTGAGAGCAGTCTTTCGATACCGTCCGTAAGGTCGGTGGGGGATGTGGTAAAGGTCAGCACGGAGCTGATGAGTACGAGCGTGGCAATGCGTATGGTGACAAATATGGCATTGTTAACACCGCCCTCGGTGATCTTTATGAACTGCCATTCCCACAGTACCTGACCGGAACCGTAAAACAGATTCAGTATACCGGTAAATATCACCACGATAAGAATGACCTTCATGCTTTTAAGGTACAGGGAAAATCTTATTCTTGTTATGAGCATGACCAGAGCGGAAGCAAGGGTCATCAGCAGCAGCCCCATATAGTTGACCGCCACAAATATAAATACCATTATTGTAAGCAGGAACAGGATCTTTGCCCGGGGGTCCATCCGGTGTACCGCCGAATTTCCCGGCAGAAACTGTCCCAGCGTGATATCTCTTACCATAGGTTCCTCCTTCAGCGCACGGACGAGGCGAGGTTCATTATCTCCTGAAAGCCCTGTTCAACGGTCAGGACAGAGGGGTCAACTGCAATTCCCTTTTCACGGAGAAGCATCATTATCTTCGTGACCTGGGGAACCCGCAGCCCCATTTTTTCAAGCTCATCGCCCTTTGAAAACACCTCTGCTGTGCTGTCGAGCATTACCTTTCTGCCCTTGTTCATCACAAGGATGCGGTCGGCAATACGGGCAATGTCCTCCATGCTGTGGGAGACAAGAAGCACGGTGTTTTTCCTTACGGAGTGATAATCGTTTATCTGGCTCAGAAGGGCGTCCCTTCCAAGGGGGTCAAGACCTGCGGTGGGTTCGTCAAGAATAAGCACGTCCGGGTCCATGGCGATGACTCCCGCGATGGCGGCCCGGCGTTTTTCTCCTCCCGAAAGGTCAAAGGGAGAGCGCTGAAGGTATTCTTCCCCCAGCCCCACGAACTCTGCGGCACTGCGGACTTTCCTGTCGATCTCTTCTTCGGGAAGCTCCATATTACGCGGACCGAAGGAGATGTCCTTGTATACCGTCTCTTCAAAGAGCTGATATTCGGGATACTGAAAGACCATTCCGACTCTGAAACGCACCTGACGTATCTTTTTGGGTTCCTCCCATATATCCTTTCCCTCAAGGAGTATCCTTCCCTTTGTGGGTCTGAGCAGTCCGTTGAGAAGCTGTACAAGGGTGGACTTTCCCGAGCCGGTGTGTCCGATTATGCCAAGGAATTCTCCTTTTTCTATTGTAAAGCTGACGTCATCCAGTGCGGTCTTTTCAAGGGAGGTCCCTGAGCCGTATTTCAGGGTGACGTTTTCTACCGTAATTACAGACATTCTTTTCTCTTTCCTTCTGAGGTGTTTTATGCGTTCAGCATGGCGAATATGGCGTCGGCGCATTCCTGTTCGTTCAGCACGCACCCGGGCAGCTCAAATCCGCAGCCCCTGAGACGGTGATTCAGCTCCGTCGCCTGAGGTACGTCCAGCCTGTGAGCCTTCAGCAGCTCAACGTCGGAGAATACCTCCCTTGGAGTGCCGTCACGGAATACCTTTCCGCTGTCTATCATGATGACCCGGTCGGCAAGAACGGCTTCCTCCATGTAGTGGGTGATGAGGACGATGGTTATTCCCATCTCACGGTTGAGCCGCCATATGGTGTCTATGACCTCATCCCGTCCCCGGGGGTCCAGCATTGCCGTGGGCTCGTCCAGAACGATACATTCCGGTTCCATTGCGATTATTCCGGCAATGGCCACCCGCTGCTTCTGCCCTCCCGAAAGCTTGTCGGGGGAGTGGCGGCGGTACTCGTACATATCCACCGCTTTCAGCGCCTCATCCACACGACGGCGTATCTCCTTCGGAGGCACCCCGAGGTTTTCACATCCGAAGGCCACGTCCTCCTCGACTACACCCGCAACTATCTGGTTGTCGGGGTTCTGGAGCACCAGACCGACTTTTTTTCTGATGTCAAACAGCCGGTCGTCGTCCTTTGTGTTCATGCCGTCCACAAGCACATCCCCTGTGGTAGGCAGATAAAGTGAATTAAAATGCTTTGCAAGGGTGGATTTGCCGGAGCCGTTATGACCGACTATCGCAGCAAACTCACCCTTGTGTATTTCAAGGTCAACACCCTTTAGCGCAAAGGAGTCTTCCTTGTTGTCTTCTGTCTCTTCATACTGAAAAAACAGGTTTTTAACTTCTATAAAACCGCCCAATCACTGCACCTCCCGTGTTTTGCGGCAGTCGTGGCTCAGCGCTGCCATATAGCCGTGCTTCCGCAGGGCAGGGCAAGGCCGCTTTCGGTAACCTGCAGCCCTATCTCAGAGCTGCTTACACTGCCGCCGAAGGGCTTCTGCAGCATGACGCCCAGAAGATACTCCATGACCGATGGTGAAAGACCGGTGGTGTATGAGTTGAGTATGAAGAATTCCGCATTTTCGGACATTATGGGCAGACACAGCTCCACCAGCGAAAAAAGCTGTTCCTCCAGCTTCCATACCTCACCGCCGGGACCTCTGCCGTAGGAGGGAGGGTCCATTATGATGCCGTCGTATTTGTTGCCCCGGCGCTGCTCACGCTGAACGAATTTTACACAGTCGTCCACCAGCCAGCGCACGGGTCTGTCGGAAAGACCGCTGAGAGCGGCGTTTTCCTTTGCCCACTGCACCATGCCCTTCGAGGCGTCAACGTGGGTGACGGCGGCTCCCGCTTCAAGACAGGCGAGTGTCGCCGCTCCCGTGTATGCGAACATATTGAGTATTTTCAGCTGACGGCCGGAGGAATGTATCTTTTCTGCGGCAAAGTCCCAGTTCACAGCCTGCTCCGGGAAAACTCCGGTGTGCTTGAAGCCCATGGGCTTTATCCCGAAGGTAAGGCTGCGGTAGTTTATCTTCCACTGAGAGGGCAGCTTCTGAAAATACTCCCAGGCTCCTCCGCCGCTGCTGCTGCGCTGATAACGGGCGTGGGCCTTTTTCCAGAGGGGATTTTTCTTTGGTGTCTTCCAGATTATCTGGGGGTCGGGACGTATAAGCACAATGTCGCCCCACCGCTCAAGGCGCTCTCCGTCCGAGCAGTCTATCAGTTCATAATCCTTCCATTGTGCAGCGCGCATAGTCAAGTCCTCCGTAGCTCCGCTCTGTATATCCGGCGGAAAATTATGGGAGCAGCCTTTTTCAGCTGCTCTTTACAGTGATCCTGTCAGGTTCACTTATTTTTTTACTTCAAGAACGGCGCCCCTGTTTCCGGAGGTTACAAGCGAAGCATAGCGGGCAAGATAGCCGGTGGTGATCTTCGGCTCTCTGGGCTGCCACTGTGCCTTTCTTTCGGCAAGCTCCTCGTCGCTGAGGCGGACGTTGATGGTGTTTGCGTTGATGTCGATGTCGATGATGTCGCCGTCACGGATAAGCGCGATGGGACCTCCCACGGCTGCTTCGGGGCTTACATGACCGATTGATGCGCCTCTTGTTGCGCCGGAGAAGCGTCCGTCTGTGATGAGCGCAACGGTGCCTCCCTGACCTCTGCCCATGATGGCCGAGGTGGGGTTGAGCATCTCTCTCATGCCGGGGCCGCCCTTGGGTCCTTCGTAGCGGATGACAACAACGTCGCCGTCGTTGATCTGTCCTGTGGTGATGGCCTCCATAGCGTCCTCTTCACAGTCATAGACTCTTGCGGGACCGGAGTGCTTAAGCATTTCGGGAGCAACTGCGGAGCGCTTTACAACGCAGGAGTCGGGGGCAAGGTTGCCTCTCAGAACGGCGATACCTCCGGTCTTGCTGAAGGCGGTCTCGGGGGTGCGGATGATCTCCGGGTTCCTGTTGACACAGCCCTTGATGTTCTCTGCAATGGTCTTGCCGGTGCAGGTGATAAGGTCGGTGTTCAGCAGACCCAGCTTGTTGACCTCGTTCATTACGGCATAGATGCCGCCGGCCTCGTTCAGGTCCTCCATGTAGGTCCTTCCCGCAGGAGCAAGGTGACAGAGGTTGGGTGTATGGGAGCTTATCTCGTTTGCGATGTCAAGATTAAGCTCGATCCCGCATTCGTGAGCGATTGCGGGCAGATGGAGCATACTGTTGGTGCTGCAGCCAAGAGCCATATCCATGGTCAGTGCGTTGCGGAAGGCCGCTTCCGTCATGATGTCACGGGGTCTGATGTTCTTTTCAAGCAGCTCCATGATCTTCATTCCTGCATGCTTAGCAAGCTGCAGACGCTCTGAATACACTGCGGGGATGGTGCCGTTGCCTTTGAGAGCCATGCCCAGTACCTCGGTCAGGCAGTTCATGGAGTTTGCGGTATACATGCCCGAGCATGAACCGCAGGTGGGGCAGACCTTGTTTTCGTATTCGTTTAGCTCGTCTGCGGTGATCTTGCCGGAGCTGTAGGAGCCTACTGCCTCAAACATGCTCGAAAGACTGGTCTTGCAGCCCTGTACACGTCCGGCCAGCATGGGACCGCCGCTTACAAAGATGGTGGGTATATTAAGACGCGCGGCCGCCATAAGCAGACCGGGCACGTTCTTGTCACAGTTGGGTACCATTACAAGGGCGTCAAAGGCGTGAGCGATGGCCATGGCCTCGGTGGAGTCGGCAATAAGATCACGGGTTACAAGGGAGTACTTCATTCCCTGATGACCCATGGCGATACCGTCGCATACGGCGATGGCCGGAAATACAACGGGGTTGCCTCCTGCCATTGCAACGCCTGTCTTTACGGCGCTGACGATCTTGTCGATGTTCATGTGACCGGGAACGATCTCGTTATATGAGCTTACGATACCGATCATAGGCTTTGCGATCTCTTCGTCGGTCATGCCCAGGGCTCTGAGCAGAGAGCGCTGGGGAGCGCATTTTGTACCTTCATGGATTGAGTCACTTATCATAATATAAAACCTGCCTTAATAAAATATTTTTTGTTGGAACCGCCTGACAAAGCGGTGCTGAATTTCATCAGCAATACACCCTTTTATTATAAGTTTTTCTTCATATATTGTCAATCGTTTTGAAAGGCAATTCCCGAATAAACGGGCAAATCCTGCCGATAATGACCCTCACGGTCATAAAGTGGGACAACGGTGTCGGCAAACCGATTTCTCACAATTGAAAAGCCCCTCCCGTACCCTGGGGGTTTACGTCCTGAGTTAACTTCAAATAACCGGATAAGCAGGTCCGTTCCGTGACTTGAAGGATGCAGAGAAAAGCCCGATGGCATTGATATCCTCATTGAGTTCGTCCTGTACCCTTAGTGGTACAGCATTAAACTGCGAATTGTCAATCATAATATTACACGTTTAACCGTACCGCGATGGGGTACAGCCCTCCTGGAAATCGTTTTCGTTAAGCGGCGCAGGATAATGTCATTACGGAAAATCCCGAATCTGGCCTCGCCGGACCGGTAATATATCCTGGGATTACAATGCACGGATACATTCCTTGTCTCCGCTCCGGCATGATCGGAAAGAATCGGGTAATAGAGGAAACACCACGATGACGAACAGCAGAAACCCCGTACAGCAGCCGCAGCCGGCAGTGTACGGGGTGATACGTCGGAAAGACGTTAATTTATGTGTTTATCTGCGTTTCTTTTTCGGACGTGAAGCAAAGGCCGCGCAGGATGCCCCCAGTGCAGTCAGTGTCAGAAGGAACGCAAGGTTTCCGCTGTCGCCGGTTCTGGGTGTGCTGTCATCGGGCTTTGTTTCGTTGGTGTTGTCGTTATTTGTATCATCAGTCTTGGTGTCGTCGGACTTTGTGTCATTCGGTTTGGTGTCGTCGGACTTTGTGTCATTCGGTTTGGTGTCGTCCGGCTTGATGTCATCCGGTTTGGTGTCGTCCGGTTTGGTGTCGTCCGGTTTGGTGTCGTCCGGCTCGGGGTTCACCGGCTCCGGATCGACCGGTTCAGGATCCACAGGTTCCGGATCGACCGGCTCGGGATCAACAGGCTCGGGATCAACCGGCTCGGGATCGACAGGCTCAGGATCGACCGGTTCCGGATCGACCGGCTCAGGATCGACCGGCTCCGGATCGACCGGCTCGGGATCGACCGGCTCGGGATCGACCGGCTCGGGGTCGACCGGCTCTGGATCGACCGGCTCAGGATCGACCGGCTCGGGATCAACCGGCTCGGGATCGACGGGTTCCGGATCAACCGGCTCGGGATCGACGGGTTCCGGATCGACCGGCTCGGGATCGACAGGTTCCGGATCGACCGGCTTGGGAGTATCCTGGGGCGCGGGAGGCATCTCAACGAAATCTCCTCTTATGCAGCCCTGACAGGGGTAGTTGATCCTTGTTCTTCCAAGCAAGTCACTCTCATAATCCTCACGGTCAAATGCCGCCGTAACCCCGGTCTTTTTGTAGTTTTCACCGTCCACGGTGTATTGAAGCTCACCGTCAACAGAAACAACATTCACTATCGGTTTTTGTTTCATAACGGGTATGTAATGGATAGAGTTTTCCTCGTCGCCGACGAGCGGAGAAGCGAAGAGATACAACAGGTCATCCTCTTCGTCTCTTTCAAACAGTTCTGCTTCTCTCGCGTATGCGTTGTCCCAGGTGAAACCACCCTTTTTATCGTCGTCTTCGATGGAGTTTGCGAATACATTGATATTTCCCATACCCGGTTTTATTTCTTTTGAACCGGAAGCGTTATCGGATGTCAGTATGCAGCCGATAATCGAAGTTGTACCAAGGGAACGAATGATATGTGGATGAGGATCAGTTGGCAGATAATAAACCTCGTCTGAACCTTCAGACCCACGGTTGTGAAGAAGATCGGAATAAACAATGCTCAGATCTCCGCTGTTGTTATCAATGACGGAATCAGCTGCCTCCGAGTGTGATATCAATGTGTTCAGTATATCCACCCGGGCGTCTCCGGTCATGTGCAGAAAGGCGCCGTCATGTGCTTTACAGTATTCAAAGGTGGAGTTCTGTATTTTTACCGTACCGCCGATTGTGAATATGGCACCGCCTTTTCTGCGGGCTTCCAGTGACCGGAATCTGCAGTTTTTGATATTTACCTTACCTTCTCTGTTGTATATGCCGGCGCCTCTGTCTCCTTTTATACTGCTGGCTGATATTCCGATGAGGTTCAGTTCTCCCTCACTGTTTACTTGGAAGAAGCCGCTTCCATTATTTGCATTGCGTTTGATGTTGTAACCGACCAGATTGACTCCGAAGACCGGTTCGTATTCCGGTATCACATCTTCCTGCTCAGTTTTATCCGACGCCTTGATCGTATACTGACTGTTATACGATCCGTCAATTGTCACCGGTGTATCTATTACAAGCGGATAGCCGAGGAAGATAGGTTTGTCTTTTATTTCTTCTGAAAAGGTGATGGTGTTTCCTTTTTCCGGATGCGCCTTGACGTACTTATAGGCTTCTCTCAGTGATACTAAGCCGTCGTAGGGGTTATCAACATCATCTTCGTAGTTTACGACAGACGAACGTGTCTCCTCGAAGGAGACCGTCCCGACATCTATGGATTCAACACTTGTTACATTGCCTCCGTTCTGTGTTTCAACGAACAGCGTAACTTGATATTTTCCGGCGAGAATCAAATCGTCATCGGCTTTTTTCCACTCGCTGACCTTTACGGTGCGTTTCTTCTCGGAGGATGACATGGTAAAGTGTGTCGGTACGG
>JBGUWL010000168.1:0-2382 GCA_045221075.1 Acutalibacteraceae bacterium | reverse complement strand
TTTTTAATATTACTCGATTTCTAATTATAAGTCGCCAACTTTAGGCGGCTTTTTCCTTTTTATATGGGGTTTTTAGAGGTTCCCTTGAGTGGTGTCACTGTGACTGCTGAGAGCAGTGGCACCTCAGTCTTCGGACACACAGTCAGCACCCTCCAGACCGGCGTTACCGTCAGCAACGGAGCCATTACCGGTACACTTAAGTACTGCAACACCGGCGCTCTCAAGCGTGACTGGGGCGCAGGAAACTTCCTGGTTCTGAAATTCTCTGACCTTACAGGTCTTACATCCGTCAAGGTCGGTCTCATGCCCTCTGCATCCGGCATGGAGCTGCAGGAGATCATGACAGACCCCGACAAGAACGGAGTATTCAAGATCACCGACAAGGATAATCAGGTCTTCGTTGTGGATTCTACAGACGGCACGCATCATCTGCGTCAGACCTTTACCCTCAGCGGTCTGACACTCCAGAGCTCATGACAGGATGTGAAAAATCATGTTGACGTTGGATGAAGCAAAACGCTGGCTGGGCGTAAGCGGCACGGATAATGATGTGCTGCTTACACAGCTCATAACCGCAGCGGATAAGGATCTGAAAGCGAAGGTCGGAGATTACGACAAAAGCTCTGAGCTTGCAAAGCTGTATATGCAGTTCTGGGTCGGAAACCTGTATGCAGACCGTTTCGGTGAGCTGAACAACAAGGAAGGTTCTGCCGTAAAGCAGGCAATGGATAACATTCTGTTCGAACTGAGACTTCTGACGGAGGCGGAAAAGGATGAGGACGACAACTTTTGACAAAAGGATAACTCTCCGTCAGATAAAGACCGGACAGGGACACACACGGACGGATTCGGTACAGGCTGAGGCGACCGTGTGCGCTGCAGTCAGAGTGCCGTCCCTGACCTTCCGCAGCAGGCTGGAGGCGGCGGGACTTGATACATCTTTGACGGTCACTTTGTGGCGCAGCGAGTTCGGCAAGGCAAGCTACACTCATGTACTGTATGACGGAGAGCTGTACAGGATCGCATCTGTAGGTGCAGGGGTCAATGATCTGTTTGTTACTCTTGTGCTTGTGAGGAATTAGGTGTTGACAAAATGTATCATGTACGTTATAATGTACATGATAATATATCAGGAGTGATACAGAATGATCAACACAAATGCCACAAATTTCAGAAAACAGCTTTTTGAGCTTCTTGACCAGACCATAAAGTACAACGAGCCTGTCAATATCAGCACAAAGGGCGGAAACGCCGTACTTATCAGCGAGGATGAATACAACAGCCTGATGGAGACTTTGTATCTGACATCCATCCCCGGCATGAAAGAAAAGCTGACAGAGGGAGCGGCAGTTCCGATAGAGGAGTGTGAGGATTTTGAATGGTAACTACAGGATCGTCATCACAAAGGCCGCACAGAAGGACAAGGAAAAGATCAGACAGTTGCCCGCACTCCGGCGGAACGTTGAAAACCTGATCGGGCTTTTGAAGAACAATCCGTATCAGAATCCGCCGCCTTATGAGAAATTGGTTGGCGATCTGAATATGTGCTATTCAAGGCGCATCAACTCACAGCACAGACTTGTCTATATGGTCTATGAAGAAGAAAAGACAGTAAAGATCATTTCCATGTGGTCGCACTACGAGTTTTAAAACCGCATACAAACCAGCACTTTGCCAAGGACATAAAAGTCCCTTGCAGAGTGCTTTTTTTGTGTCATGAAGGGAGGGGAACGTTTTGAGCGAAGAAATATTCTCCACGAATATGCCCGATCTTCAGAGCTTCATCAGGGAGCTTGACCTGTTTGATGAGAACGTAAACAAAGCCCTGCGGACTGCAATACACGAAGCCGGCAATATGATCTGCCTTGCCCAGAGAAGGCTTGTAAAGTCTCAGCGCCTTGCGGCGGCAATCACCACCGGACGTGTCTATACAACAAAGAAGGGCTCACTAAACATTTCTGTCGGTTATCAGCCGGAGGCTTTCAAAAAGGACGGTGACGGCTTCAATCCCGGTGTTGTGGGTATGGTCACGGAATTCGGGCGGCCGGGACAGAGTTCTCATCGGAGCGGAGACACTATGAAGCAGACAAGAGGCGGGAAGAAGTACACCGTTAAAAAAGGCACTATCCAGCCCCGTCCTCATATCCGCTTGGGCTTTGACAGTACCAATGAGGCCGCCGCACAGAAGCTCATCGACACCTATAACACCGAGATCGACAAGTTGGGAGACTGATAACCATGAGCTTTTTTGATTTGCTTGACGGCCTGCTTGCAGAACTGATACAGCCGGAGGATCTTCCGCTGCTCAGACTGGAGATCATCGCCGCAGTCATCGCATCCATGCCCGCAGCCGCCGGCAATCGCGACCACGACCCCAACGCG
>JBGUWL010000167.1:0-2686 GCA_045221075.1 Acutalibacteraceae bacterium | reverse complement strand
TGACCGTTATGACATATACTCTCAGCAAAGCATTAATTTTTCAAACCAGTATGAGGATACGGGAGTCAACCCGGATGCAATTGTTCAGACCGTGTTAACAATGCCGGCAAGCAATCCCAGTTATCTAACTGATAACATCCTTGGCCCGCACGGAGGTGTCGTTACCATAAAATGTACCGGTATGGTGCCCGATAACGGCAGGACTCTTTCAATCATTGCTGACGGTTCTCTTGCAGCCGGATACAACGACACGGTTCTGCATGGCCCATTTAGTTTAACAGGTCCTGCATGTCCTTATGGTATCTACTTACACAAACTGAAATCTTTCTCAATTACTGGAACAATCGGTCGCTCCATTTGTTCAATTCCAGGTATTCCTGGATCGTGGAATGAATTGCGCGGTCCGAATGATTATGTTGGTGTACGCTGGGATATAACTGACTCATGGGATATCGGATACGAGATTGACGGGTCGAGCTATTATGGATTTGAATTGCAATCTCCGCCGACACGAATGGAATTTTCCACAGAGCCCGTACTTGATCCGTTGGTCAAAGAAGAGACCAGTTCGCAGCCTCCGTCGCAGCCTCCGTTTCAGATAAGTGGTCCGACGAATTTTATAGCAAGAGGTGGATTCCATGTTTCAGAAGATGCAGTTAGCAGTGAGACTCGCACGCAACAGATCACAATAAAAATATACGACGAGGACACTGTTCTCGACGATCTTCTCGTCAATAAAACGATCTCCGTTGTACATGCGCTTAATGTGTTTGCAGGCATTCTCATGCCGTATGAAACAAGTATTGAGCTCACGAAAGACAGTTCAGGCCATATTTCAGGAGCGCAGGGAAGCAGCGGGGAATCGACAGCCCAGGTTTATCAGGAATTGATAGAACTGAGCGGAATCTCCAATCCTGAATCTCAAACCGTAGATATTACAGCAAACTAATTCAATATCTTGAGGAGTTACTTAAATATGATGAAACACAAAACATTGTTTATTTTGACTGTTTTTTCTTTGCTTTCCTTGGGCGTAACAGCACAAGATGGCATCAGGACGGCGGAACTCGAACTGAATCCGCCAGCCGACGCCGAAAACGCGGGCAGATTCCGTTTCTCCTTCGCGACGGGGAATACGGAATGGATCCCGATCAGAAGGATCACCTCTCTTCAAGATTTGGCGGAGGTTTCCGCTCAGCAGAATCAGGAAAAAGGCACTGCGGAACTCGAATTCAGCATGATGGGCGAGATCGATATGCGGAAAGTGGAGATCATAGTCCTGTCGGAAAGCGAGATTAAATCAATTCTGTCGACGGGGATTCTCCCTGAAAAAGACGCGACGACAAAGCCGCAGGCCATGAAACCGGATTCCTGGTACATCCTGAAAGATGAAACTAACCAGTCGTTTTATGTTTTCAAGCTCAAGGACTATTCTCCCGGATACGTGTGGCAGCAGATCGCTTACGTCCGCATCGGCGAGGGAGAATCTTGGAAAGGGAATCCCGATCTGGCCGCGCTGCTGGACGTGCCGAAGGCGATCGACGGGTTGAAGACCATCACCGTGACGGGTTCGGGCGTTCCGAACCTCGCGGAAGGCAAGGTGAAGGAAGTCGAGGTGGTCCAGAAAGACTTGAAAGCGTACTACCCCGCCGCCGCGAAGGCCGGCGACTTCGTTTTCTTCTCCCAGGGAAAGTCTCCAGTACAGCCCAATGGAAGATCTTTCAAAAAGGAAATGCTTCAGGCCGGGTGCGACTATTTCGACGGCGTGGACGCGTATCCCGGCGAAGGCGACACCCTGCTGCTGAGCCTCAATAAGCGTTGCGCAGCGATCCCCGACGACAAGGTCGAATCCTTGTGCAAGGACCCCGCGAAACTCGTGGGCGACTACTGCGGCGTCCCGATGGACATCGCCGCCGCCGAACAGCCGATGGTCTTGCTGGAGACATCCTCGAAAAAGCTCTTCCTGATCATCGGGCTTGATACGGTATCAAAAGTGAAGATCACATATCTAAAAATCCCGAGCAAAGGCATCTCGAAGGAACAGGCGAACGAGATCCGGGAATACCGGTCCCTTCAGAAACGGAAAACGAACGCCGTGATAACGCGCCGCCAGCTGATTCAGGAATCGGACAGAAAGGAAGCCGAGCGCAAACAAGCGGAAATGCAGGCCGAACAGGATGCGCTGAACAAGCGGATCGAATCCGTGAAGTCATCCGGCGACACTTTCCCGAAGACAACGGAGGAGATCAAACTCGTGGAGGACCTGATCATGAGCGCGAAGTACGAGGAACTGCTCAAGCTGTGCGAGGGAAAAAAACTTGATTTCAATGTAAAAAGCACGAGAGGGGACAATATGTCTTTGTTATACCGCGCACTCTATCACAATTCCCGGAATCTGAACCAGTCTCGTCTTGACAGGAAAAATATGATATTTGAGTTCGTGCTGAACAATGGTGGAGCCCCGGTGATCTTCACGGAGGAAGGTATGAATTGCGTCTTTTTCGCCGCGAGGACAAATAACAAAAAAGCTTTCGATCTGCTCCTGAAAAACGGCTTTGACCCGAATCGGAAAGGCCCGAATGGAAAGACCGTTCGGGAGTTTCTTGTTGAGCAGAACATCAAGGTCGATCCCGAGATCATGAACAAACTCAAGGCAACGACCAAGCCGTCGCTGTTCTCCATGGTC
>JBGUWL010000166.1:0-38630 GCA_045221075.1 Acutalibacteraceae bacterium | reverse complement strand
TTTTTAATATTACTCGATTTCTAATTATAAGTCGCCAACTTTAGGCGGCTTTTTCCTTTTTATATGGGGTTTTTAGAGGTTCCCTTGCGACATAATTAACATCTTCTTGCGCTAAGAGACGTGGAGCGATAAAAATAGCAAATAACATACCAACAATGACTACCACCACTAATATAGTCTTTTTAAATCCTACTCGTTTCCGCAAATCGCTAATCTTATTACCACTGTCAATTAAAACAACCCTACAGTAATTCAAGAATGGAAAAAGAAATAATCCCAAAACAGCAAATAAAAGCGTATAGGATAATAGCACAGAATTGTTTAGTTTTACATGTGATCCATAAATAAAGAACGACGTAGATAGAAGTATAGCGGTAAAGAAAGAACCTAATAACACCGTACGTTTTTTTAACTTAGAAACCTTCCGACTGCGCTTTTTATCATTGGCAGTTTTCTCTTTATTTGAGCCCATCATGAATCCTTACAGAGATTATATCATGCAGTTTTTCGACAAAGATAACAAACTATTAATTCTTCGCAGAATGACTGGCTTTCTCTCGAGAAGAGAGCTATCATGCGATGACTACCTATGAAAGGAGGTAAAGCTCTATGAGCAATTCAACTATGCTTAATACCGCACAGGCCCTCATGGATACCATGACGCCTAAATTTGCCGTATCTTATCTCCGCGTATCTACTCGCGGACAAGCCGAACGTGGTGGCGGACACGACGAAGGATTTTCAATCCCGGCACAACGTGAAGCCAATAAAAAGAAGGCATTATCTATTGGAGCAATCGTCGGCAAGGAATTTGTCGACCGTGGTGCATCCGCCAAATCCGCAGACCGCCCACAGCTTCAGGCTATGCTTGAGTACGTTAAAGAAAACGCCGATCGCGTGGATTACGTAATCGTACACAAGGTCGATCGTCTCGCACGTAACCGTGACGATGACAGCGACATTATGCGCGTATTACGTGAGTGCGGCGTTCAACTTGTATCCGCATCCGAAAGTATTGACGACACTCCGGCTGGCATGCTTCTGCATGGCATCATGAGTTCCATCGCAGAATTCTACTCCCAGAACCTCGCCACTGAAGTAAAGAAAGGTATGGGCGAGAAAATCAAGGGAGGTGGAACCGTCGGTCGAGCCCCTATCGGATATCAGAATGTCCGATATGTCGATGATAAAGGTCGCGAAGAGCGTACTGTTATTATCGACCCAGAAAGAGCTCCACTGATCAAATTAGCCTTTGAAGAATACGCTACAGGAAACTGGACGGTCGCAGACTTAGCAGATCACTTGGCTGCATGCGGACTTAATACCAGAGCAACGCCGAAAATCCCATCGCAGCCTGTGAATCTGAAGACTCTCCACAAAGTTCTCGTTAACCCATACTACAAAGGCATCGTGAAATATAAGGGTGTCGAATACCAGGGAAGTCATGATGCTCTCGTAGACACGGAGATGTGGGATAAAGTTCAATCCATACTTGCTTCCAGACTTAATGGTGAACGCAGCCTGAAACATCCCCACTTCTTAAAAGGCAGTGTATATTGCGCTTACTGCGGGGAGCGTATGCTGGTAACTAATGTCACGAAAAAGAATGGTATGGTTTATCCATATTTCTACTGCGCCGGTCGCCATAGCGGTCGCAGGAAAGACTGCAAGACCCATTCAGTGCTAATAAGTGTGGTAGAGGAAAAGATTGAGAAGATTTACGATTCATACCAATTGCCGTCAGACGTCCGGCAATTACTGGAAGTGAAAATAGAGCTAATCATTGCAAACGAAAAAGCGAAATACGATAAAGAGCTGGACGGACTAAAAGGGCAAAAGGCCAAGCTAGAAAACAAGCGAAAGAAATTACTTGAAGCTCATTATAGCGATGCGATTCCTCTTGATCTTCTTAAATCCGAGCAACAGAAAATCGCGAAAGAACTCGCCGCCATTGAGCACGAATTAAAAATGCACGATATGACATTCGAGCAGGTCAAAAACAACCTCAGGCTAACTCTTGATATCGTGGAGAATTGCGGAGATGCATATCGCAATGCTAGCGACACGATCAAAAAACTCATGAATCAGGCAATTTTCGATAAGATATATATAATAAGCAACGACGAGATCGATCTAGATACAGAGGTCTCATTCAGGCCACCTTTCGATAAAGTAATAGATCCCATCAAGGAAGATATCGCGCAAATCAACAGGAACACAAATACTGACAGGACAAATACCAGCCTAGAAAAAGCGAAAGGCCACATCCAAGAATTTCTTGAATGTGGCCTTTCTGACGTGGACAATCCATCCAATATTTCAACTTACCCAAACAATGAAAAATTTTTTGGTCATAATAGTTTGAGTAAGGCACTTTTGGTGGAGGCGAGGGGAGTCGAACCCCTGTCCAAAAAGCGCTTACAACGGTTTTCTCCGGGCGCAGCCGCCGTTTTGGGATTCCCCCCACCCAGTGTCCGGCGGCGGACCCTGAGCTTCGGTAGTCTTTAGTTCATGACAAAGGTAAAGACGTTCCTCTGTTCACGTTCACCACTTGTCGACGCCCCTGACAGACCGTGGTACTTCCGAAGGGACGATCACTGCTTACGCAGCGATGGCAACAGGTTTAGTGTTGTCGTTTGTTTTTATGTCTGCGGATTTTATAGCGGTTCCACAGCGCCGCTGCCCGCTTGCCGGAGCTTACACTCCCTGTCGAAACCTTTACGCCCCCGTATTTTATCGGTTGCGCTCCTTGATCGCGCGGTCAATATCACGTTTTGCGGTCTTTGCTGCCATATCGGCCCGCTTGTCATAAAGCTTTTTTCCCTTGCACAGACCAAGCTGCAGCTTTACCCTTGAGCCCTTGAAGTAGAGCGACAAGGGTATCAGTGAATAGCCGTCCTGCTTCACCTGACCCAGCAGTCTCATTATCTCACGCCGGTGCATCAGCAGCCGTCTGACCCGCAGGGGATCCTTGTTGAATATATTCCCCTGTTCGTATGGACTGACGTGCATACCCTTTACAAAAAGCTCGCCCTTTTCGATGGTACACCAGGCGTCCTTCAGGTTTACCCTGCCCTGGCGTATGGATTTGACCTCCGTACCGCAGAGCTCAATGCCGGTCTCAAAGCTCTCCATAACAAAGTATTCATGATAGGCCTTTTTGTTCTGGGCGATGGTCTTTGTTGACTCTTTCGGCATTTTGCTCCCTCCTGTACGGTAAATTTATCCGATGACCCAGGAGGATCATCGGACAATATCATACCTGACTAAATAATAAGCAGACAAAGGCTGCTCTTAACAGTACACCGGCACATCGCAGTCTCAATGAAACGTGATACATGCAGCGTCTTTCTGACTACTGCTTTTGATCGGAAAGCAGTCTCAGATCTCTGCTCTTCCCTTGAACGCTCTTGCAAGGGTCACCTCGTCGGCATATTCAAGGTCGCCGCCCACAGGTATCCCGTAGGCAAGCCTTGTGACCTTTATGCCGAAGGGCTTAATAAGCTTTGAGATATACATGGCTGTGGCCTCGCCCTCAATGGTGGCGTTGGTCGCCATGACTACCTCCTTTACGGTATCGTCACTAAGACGAGCCAGGAGTTCCTTTATTCTTATCATATCCGGCAGGATGCCCTTCATGGGAGAGATAACACCCTGCAGAACATGGTACTGAGCGTGGTATTCCTGAGTTTTTTCAATGGCGGCAACGTCCCTGACGTTTTCTACCACACATATTATGGACTTGTCACGCCTGCTGTCCTCGCATATAGGACAGACCTCACGGTCGGTAAGGTTGCAGCAGATCCTGCAGTAGCGTATCTTTTTGTGCGCGTCCGTTATTGCATCGGCAAACTTCTGCGCCTCAGCCTCCGGAAGAGTCAGCACATAGTACGCAAGCCTTGCAGCGGTCTTCTGACCTATACCCGGCAGACGTTCAAACTGCTCCACCAGCCGTGAAAACGGCGCAATGCTGTAGTCAGCCATGATCAGAACAGTCCGGGAACATTAAGGCCGCCGCTGATCCTGTCCATGGTTGCGGTCTTTTCTTCTCTTGCCTTTCTGATAGCCTCGTTAACGGCTGCGATAACAAGGTCAGAGAGCATATCGATATCCTCGGGGTCAACAACGTCCTTGCTGATCTCGAGTGATTTGACCTCAAGCGCACCGGTAACTACGGCGTTGACTGCTCCGCCCCCCGCAGCTGCGGTATATTCCTTTTCGTCAAGCACCTTTGTGGCCTCGTCCATCTCTTCCTGCATCTTCTGAGCCTGACGCGCAAGCTGCTGGATGTTCTGTGTTCCTCCGCCGTTATTATATCCTTTTGGTAATCTTGCTTTCATTTTGATGTCCTCCGTTATTGAAATTTTTTATATAGTGGTTTCCCACCTGACCTGGCGTCTCACAATCGGGACTGCCGGAATGACAGACTTTGTTCCGATCCGATGACATTTACGTCATCATTTATCGTTGTCGGAATTGTCGGAATTGACTGGAACTCCCGCTGATTTCAGCTCAGAAACGAGCTGACCGAGAGCGTCGTCCTTTTTTACCTCGTCCGGGTACGAATAGCGTCCCAGCTTATACTCCTGACCCGTGACACGCTTTATGGAATCACGCATCCTGTCCCGCTGTGCGGGCTTTCTCAGCAGCTCAAAGCAGATGTCGTTTGAAGAATCCACCAGCACATATTTGCCGCTGATATACGCCTTGCTGCCTTCAAATCCCATTGCAACGGCCTTTGAATACTTTTTGATATCCTCGATAACGTCCGGCCATTCCTTCATGGGAACTGCGTTCTGACGCAGCTTTTCCATGTCGGCTCCCGACGGTCTTTTGACGGGAGGCGAGGGACGGTTATCTGACTGAGCCTTTGCCGGAGCGGCGGCGGAGAAGACCTCCGGGTCGGTCCTGAGCTGCTGCAGAGCGGCTTCAAGTGACGCAACACGCTGTTCCAGTCCGGTATTGTCAGAGGACTTTTTCTCCGAGCAGAGTCTGACGGCCGACATTTCCATCTCGATACGCCGGTTCACGCCGTGCATCATACGGTCATAAGCCGACTGCAGGATGTCGATGGTTTCGATTATATCCGAAAGACCTGCCCTCTCCGCCTGCTGTGAGGTGCGTTTCATGTCCTCGTCGGACATCACCAGAACAGAAGCGGGATCCTTCATGGTCTTTATGAGCATCATTGCCCTGAAATGCTCCACAAGCTCTTCGCAAAGCCTTGCCATATCCTTTGACTGACCGTAAAGAAGGTCGATAAGCTTCAGAGCGCCTGTGGCATCATGGCTCTGCATACAGTCAACAAAGGAAAGCAGGCTGCTTTTGTCGGCAAGACCTGCGGTCTTTCTTACAAGCTCCTGGGTTATCCTTTCGCCCTTTCCCATGACCTGGTCAAGGAGGGAAAGAGAATCTCTCATAGCGCCGTCGGCAATGCCCGCAATAAGCAGCGCGGCGTCATGGTCTATCCCGGTGTTTTCCTGAGAGCAGACATATTCAAGCCGCTGTGCGATGGCCTCTGCAGAGATACGGTGAAAGTCGAACCGCTGACATCTTGACTTGATGGTGGCGGGCAGCTTGTGGACCTCTGTGGTAGCGAGAATAAAGATGACATGGGGCGGCGGTTCCTCAAGAGTCTTGAGCAGGGCGTTGAAGGCTCCCACGGAAAGCATGTGTACCTCGTCAATGATATAAACACGGTAACGCGCGCTGGCGGGGGTAAAATCCGCTTCCTCACGAAGCATTCGGATATCGTCAACACCGTTGTTGCTTGCGGCGTCTATCTCCACCACGTCCATTATACTGCCGTCCTCGATGCCCCGGCATATCTCACACTGACAGCAGGGGTCGCCGTCCACAGGTGAAAGGCAGTTAACCGCCTTTGAAAGAATCTGTGAGCAGGTAGTCTTGCCTGTTCCTCTTGAACCGGTAAAAAGGTAGGCATGAGCCAGACGGTCATGGATGATCTCGTTTTTGAGAGTCTCGGTGACCTGGGGCTGGCCTATAACGTCTGCAAAAACACGGGGACGGTACTTTCTGTATAAAACTCTATACATTTTATCACGTCCCTTCTAAAAAATTGTGCAAACGCTCAAAAAGCTAAGGGCAACACCGCACAAAGACCGCCTTGCGGCTTAGCACCACAGCTGCTTGATCTTTTTCCGCCATACTGCACCAAAATTCCTTGAAATACGTCAGTATTCCTGCGGAATTTTGATACGATCTGACGAAAAAATCTACGGCGCATCTGTGGCACTATCTCTGTGCGGTATTGCCCTAAAAAAATCAAGACAGCCCGTTTTGCGGTGTCTCACGCCCTTGAATATACGGTCGAACAGACTGACTGCATCGCACAAAGCAAGACGCTTAATGCTGCTCGGTTCCCCGCCTGACATGGTTCACGGTGCCCTGTCGCACAGCGCCTGCCCGGCCGCATATTCAAGAACATGATTCTGTCTTGTAAAAATCAACAAACCTATTATACTATAAACAAAATAAAAAATCAACCATAAATTAATAGTTTTTTATGGGGGAAAAGGTCAATTTTCCCCCTGTTTTTTCGGTTTCAATTCTTTGAGAGGCCTCATTCTCCGCCGGAGGCCAGTCGGATGACACGTCTGATGACGTCAGTCTTTCCCGGAGGGCGCTTTGGGCGCAGGCTTCGCAGCGGGCTTTGCCACCGGTTTTGCAGTGGGTTTACCGTCAGCTTTCGGGGCAGGCTTTACGGGAGCCTTGCCGGTCTTTACGGGTCTTGCCGCGGGCTTTGCATTGGCAGGCTTTTCGACGGTAACATTTACAAAGCGTCTTGCGATATTTCCCTCACTGTCCTTTACCTTTGTAAGGATAGTGTACTGGGTCGCACTCTGGGGCTTTATCTCAACGCTGTGGGACTCTTCAAAATCCCTTGCGGTCATCCACTGCTTTGCAGCGGAGCGGCAGTAGTACACAGCGTAGGAATAGGGAGCGGTGCCGCCCTTGCCGTGTACGGAAACCACTACGTTCTCCCCTAACTTTACGGTGTAGGAGGACAGCCTGGTGATATTCACAAGCTCTGCGGGCTTTTCTTCTGCGGCGGATACCTTGGGAGGCTGGGGTTCCTTTTTGGGAACGCTTCCATAGATAACAAAGGGTATTTCCATAACGCCCATATAGTTTCCAAGGAAGGATATCCTTGCGTTGGCCGTACCGGGCATGATGTTGTCAACATATTCAACGGTATAGTCAGTTCCTTCTTCAAGGGTGATGTCGCCGAACTTTACCACCACCTGCATGATGCAGGGCTTTCCGGTATAGTCAAACTCGGTATTGTCGGCAAAGAAGGACAATGACCTGGCCGGAACGGGAGTTATCTCAAAGGTCTTGGAGATGGTTCCCGTATACTTGCCCTTGCCCTTGATGGTCACATGGGCAGTACCCACGTTGATATTGTCGTCGATCTCAACGTCATAATCCTTTCCCTTGTCAAGGAGCCTGCCGCCGATATTCAGCGTGAATTCGGGGTTGATAGGGCTGCCCGTATATAAAAAAGTATTGTTATCCAAGGTAACATACCTCCATATCAATTTTCAGGGTTATTATAACACAGATATTTTAAAAAGTCACCTGGTTTTTTCGGAATAGCATTGTGCAGTTTTAACAAGGAGCTTTTTCATATTTCCCTTTCCTGCTCAAAAAAATGATAGTTTCATTCAAAAACCTGCTGCTTTTTCAGCCCCGCAAGCTCCTTATCCGGAGCAGATAACAGGAAAGCTTGTGCATTTTCACGTTATTTATCCACACCGGGTCTGTACGTCCCTGCCGGCTCATACTAAACTCCCGTTAAAAGCGCGTCAGTGCGTCGGAGTTTGCATGAGACGTCATCTGTGCGTATGCACAGATGGGCGCAGTCTCGGGCGGTGCCTTTTCCGATTAATACTATCAGCGTTTAATCGGAAAACAGTATCACAGCCCCGCGGCAAGGGCAAATCCAAGCCGCATCATATCGGTAAAGCTCTTTTCACGCTCGTCGGAGGAGCAGCTCTCTCCCGTAAGGGGACAGTCGGAGACGGTGCAGATCGTCAGCGCCCTTTTGCCAAGACGGGCGGCATTCAGATACAGTGCGGCACATTCCATCTCAACCGCAAGCACACCGATCTTCTGCCACTTTGCAAGACTGTCGGAATCGTCGTAGAAGCAGTCCGTTGAATACACCTGTCCCACATGAACAGGCAGCTTCATTTCCTCCGCCCTTGCTGCAGCCTGCCTTAACAGCTCAAAATCCGCCGTGGGCGCAGGGGTTCCGGGCAGACCGTACTGTGAAGCATAGTCTGAGTTGGTGGCGGCGGACATTGCGATCACAATGTCCCTGAGCTTTACATTGCCGCTCACACCACCCGCCGTGCCTATGCGGATAATGTTCTCCACGTCAAAAAACTTAAAAAGCTCGTATGAATATATGCCGATAGAGGGCATTCCCATTCCGCTGGCCATCACCGAAACTTCCTTTCCCTGGTAAGTGCCGGTATAGCCGTACATTCCCCTTACGTCATTCACAAGACGGGGAGCTTCAAGAAAATTCTCCGCCATAAAGCGGGCCCGCTGAGGGTCCCCAGGCATGAGAACGGTCTTTGCAAAATCTCCCTTTTCCCCGCGGATATGAGGTGTTGACATAAAATTTCCTCCTTTATGCTCTGTTCCTGAGATCTGTCACTCCGGCAATGCTGCCGGACGCCTTTGCGTCACAGGCCGTCAATAGCCCATTTCTTCACCGACTATGATGACCTTTATCCTGTCCTTTACCCTCTGGAAAGCGCTCACCACATAGCCGCAGCAGATACGGGCGGAACTTTTGCAGCCGTCGCCAAGCTCGCTTGTCTCCTGATTCAGAGATATACACTTGCCTGTCTTTGCGCAGTATGTAGCGCAGTCAAGACGCTGGGTATTCTTAGGAGCTGCAACGGTCCTCAGTCGCATGAAGGCTTCGTCCAGGTCCTTTACTATCTTGTTGTAGCCTGCAATGACCACAACGCTCTTGGGTCCGTAAAGTATAGCCGCAACACGGTTGCAGTTGCCGTCCACGTTGAACAGACAACCGCTTTCGGTAATTGCGTTTGCGCTGGTAAAGTATACGTCGCTGCAGAAGGACTGACGGTAGATATCCTGTACCTGTTCACGGGTCAGGCCCTCCTTGCTGCGGTCAAGGTAGTTGTACCTGCCGCTCTTGAGAAGCTCCGGTATTCCGCACTGGGCAAGAGTCACGGAACCGCCGTGGGTAACTGTATCCCCCTCATTCAGAAACTCCTCCGCCTTTTTCAGGGCGTCTGCGGATGTGGGGCAGTAAAACGCCTGCATCTGGTTTTTTCTGAGCTGTTCCATGGTCTTTTCGATCTTCTCCATAATGTTCTTTTCCATAATGAACCTCCTGATTTTATATTTTGAATAGTATTGGTATCGGCTTTATACATCCGGCAACAATATAGTTTTTCTTTAAGGCAATACTCCTTTGGTCAGCATAGCTGATATTCGCCTCATCCGTCACGGCGCTGCCGTGACGCCAGCTTTGCATAAGTTCCGCCATCAAATCAGCGTTCGCCTTACGACTCCGCTTCCCCCGGCATCACTCATTCCCCTCAATGGAAGGCTTTCCTTCTGACTTGATTACTCCTTCATTATATTTCAAACTCCACACTAAAACAATTCCACTTTCCACATTCCAAATCCACATCAAGAACTCTCTCCTCACTCCTCCTAAACAATTCCACTTTCCAAATTCCAAATTGAGCGAAGCTCTAACTCCTCACTCCTCACTCCTAATTCCTAACTGAAACAACATTATATCTTGTGTTCTGCTGAAAAAAGCCTGTCAGATAATTCCGGGAAGAATTATGATCATGGCAGCAGCGGCACATTCAAGAATAAATATCACGGGTATGCCGATCATGAACTTTTTCTTCCGGGTCTTGTGGTGTATCGCCCTCATGGTAATGTACATCACAACACAGCCGCTGAGGGC
Source organism: Acutalibacteraceae bacterium (assembly GCA_045221075.1). Lineage (GTDB taxonomy): Bacteria > Bacillota > Clostridia > Oscillospirales > Acutalibacteraceae > UBA1213. The sequence continues at coordinate 28,639 of JBGUWL010000166.1, read as the reverse complement.
AGCCGCAATCAGCAGTACACGCTCCGGCACACGCCGCCATCCCTTTCTGGCGGCCTTTTTGTCATGCTTTGTAATGACCACCGCCACAATGTTTATTATGACGCAGTAAATTATAAGCAAATAAAAATACCATTCCATAGGCCTCTCCCTGTCATTTTTTTACTGATATAATTATATATTGCACTGGAAGTAAAATCAAGAGCGTATCCGGTGAAAACCCCATAAACCATGAAAGGCTGTGAGAGAATGAAAAATGCGCTGCGGGGGATGATAATATTTTTATCACTTGTACTGCTCATATCGGCAGTGAGCTTTCACGAAGCAGGCAGTCTTCTGAAACCCTATGACCCGATAATGACCGAGAAAGCATTGCCGGCAGGAGCAGGCTTCGGCGGAAACGGAGAAAACACCTCTTTGCAGAAAGAAATGCGGGGCGTGTGGATACCCTTTATGGCGCTGGAGCTTACCGATGGCGAAAGGGCGGAGGATACCTTTGACAAAAAAGTCACTCTTCTGCTGAACGAATGTAAGGATGCCGGCGCAAACACCGTAATAGTACACGTCCGGCCCTTCAGCGACGCCATATACCCGTCAAAGCTTTACCCCATGTCCCATGTCATCAGCGGCAGTCAGGGAGAAACCGTGGACTTTGACCCCCTTGAAAGGATCATCGATCTTGCCCACAACAGAAAGCTGAACGTACACGCCTGGATAAATCCCCTGAGGATAAGCACCGGACAGACCCCCGACGAGCTTTCAGCAGATAATCCGTATTTCCGTATGAAGGACATAGGCGGCACCTTTACATTCAAAGGGGGAATTTATTATGACCCGTCTCTTCCGGAGGTGCGAAGGCTCATAATCGACGGCGTGAGGGAGCTTGCGGAAAACTATGATATCGACGGGGTACAGATAGACGACTATTTCTACCCCGTTGACGACGAGGGAAACGCCGCAGATGACTATGACAATGGCAGCTATGAAAAATATCTCGGCACTCTGAACGAGGGCGCCCTTCCTCTTTCAAAGGAAGAATGGCGGGAAGCAAACATAAATATGCTGGTTGCAGGAATGTATGATGCGGTACACACCTCCGGAAAGGAAATGGTGTTCGGCATCTCGCCTCAGGGGAACTTCGAGAACGACAAAAGAATGTCCGCCGACGTCATAAGCTGGGGCAGTGTCAGAGGATATGCGGACTATCTCTGTCCTCAGCTCTATGTCAGCATGGAGCATCCTGTACTGCCCTTCGCAGGTCTTGCCGACCGCTGGACCGAAACGGTCACACTGCCGGACATAGCTCTGTATTTCGGACTTGGGCTGTACAAGGCCGGCACTGACGCAGACGGGGGAACATGGAAAAGCCGCGAAGACAATATCGTCAGTGAGATAGAATACGGCCGCAAAAAGAAAGCCGGCGGCTTTATGCTGTATTCCTGCGAATACCTTAAAGCCGCCGACGCGCAGAAGGAAATGAAGCGCCTGAATGAGCTGCTGTCAAAGACATAGCACATCAAACAAGCCTCAGCCCCTTTGGATATTTGTTTTTCAGCCGGCCTCCGGAGCATTTTCCGAAGCCTATGGTCATGCCCTCCACAGACACGGCGGTATAGCCCTTTGACAGGGGACAGTCTATCTCCATGCCTCTGAGGAAGGCTTCAACTCTTTCGTCATCAAGAGACAGCTCCAGCACACGCCGCAGTCCGGAGGGCTTTGTGGACATAAAAAAGGCATGGGCAGGTTCAAAACGGTCCTTCACCCAGCTTCCCGCCAGCACACCGCTTCTTATCACTCCCAGTCCGGTACAGTCCGGAAGACCGGAGGGAATTATCAGTACTTTGTCGCCCAAAAGCATTATGCTGCCAAATGGCGGTTCGGTCAGCAGGTCTGAGATCTCCCTTTCAGAGTCTGAAATGCGGCTGTCCTTTTTGCCGGAGCTGCGGTTCAGGTCCGGTACAAACGCCGGAGCGCTGTCTCCGGTTTTTTTCAGCTTTGCGGCAAAGTGACCCTCACCGCCCTCAAGGGGAGTTATCCTGACGCCGCAGCTTACTCCCGATGGACGTCCGAAGGGTTCGTGTACGTCAGGCGGTTCAAACTCGGGGTGAGACTTAAGAAACGCCCTTATCACACCCTCGTTTTCTTCCGTTGAAAAAGTGCAGGTGGAATACACAAGGGTTCCCCCCGGACGCACCGCCGACGCCGCAGAATCAAGTATTGAAAGCTGTCTCTCGGCGCAGGCTCTGACGTGTTCACGGCTCCATTCCGTCACGGCCTGAGGCTCCTTTCGGAACATACCCTCGCCGGAGCAGGGCGCATCCACCAGCGCCTTGTCAAAATAGCCCTCCAGCCTTCCGCACAGGGTCTCCGGATGACAGGATGACACAACGGCATTCCTGACACCCATTCTTTCGATATTTGACAGGAGTATATTTGCCCGGTTCTTTACTATCTCATTTGTCCACAGCAGTCCGCGTCCCTTAAGGCAGGATGCTATCTGCGCAGACTTTCCCCCGGGAGCGGCGCAGAGGTCAAGCACTCTGTCCCCGGGCTGCGGGTCAAGGAGAGTGACCGCCGATGACGCCGACGGCTCCTGTACATAAAAGGCTCCGGCGTGATGAAGCGGGTGATTCCCGATACCCTGAGCTTCGCCGCAGATATAATAACCGTCCCTGTAAAAGGGACTTTTCTTTGTTTCAAAGGGCAGAAGCGGCAGCAGCCTTTCCGGGTCGGCCTTAAGGCGGTTTACGGTTATCCCCCTGAAGGGCTTTCCCTCCGTCATGCCGGCAAAGGCATCGTAGTCATCAGCCATTATTTTTTTCATTTCATCAAGAAAATCCTGGGGCAGCTGCATTTGTTCCACTCCTTTACATCCTAATGTTGGGACTCCGTCCCAAACCCTGCCAAGGGGCTCCTCGCCCCTTGGAACCCTCGGCAGGAACGCAGTCCCTGCACCCGTCATAAAAACTTGAATCAGCTCCGTAATAACTGCTGATGATTTTATTAATGTAAGAAAAAGCGCCTCTCAAACGCTTTGAGTTCCAAACCGAAGAAGGTACGAAATTCCCACGATAATACGGTGAGGGACAAAATATTTTCAGACAGGATAACTTACCGTACTTTGGGAAAACTATGTGGGAAAGGTGGTGACATCCATGTCAGAGTCAAACAAAAACAAGCACCGCACCGTTCCCAGAAGCAGTATGCCCTCAAATGAAGACACCTCAGCTGCAGAAAAGCGCAGTGAGCTTCACTATGACGACTGAAGGGAACATTTTACTTTTCCCTTTTATTGATAGTCCCCGGAAGTGTCCGCCCTCAGAAAACGAGAGTTTTTTCGTCACCGCCGGGAACGATATCTATTCCGGTCATTGATCTTCGGTGAGCTTTTTCCCCCAGGCCTGCGGTCATTATGTACGCTTATTCAAGCTCAAGAGAGAAAGAAAAGGGAAGAAGCTCTCCGAGGGTATAGACCTTGTATTCCTCTCCGTTTGAGGTGATTATTTCAAAATCCTTATCGCAGAACTCGGACATAAACTGTCGGCAGATACCGCATGGAAAGCACTCGTAAGAGGGACCCGTCCATTCCTCTTTTCCCCCTACTATTGCAATCGCTTTGAACGACATCTGATTATCCGAAATTGCTTTTGCAAATGCCGTTCTCTCGGCGCATATTCCGGCAGGATATGATGAGTTTTCTACGTTTACTCCAGTATAAATCGTCCCATCGGCACAAAGCAGCGCCGCTCCGACTGAAAAGCCGGAGTAGGGCGCATAGCTGTATCTTCTTACGGAGTTTGCTTTTTCCAATAAATCTTTTATGGTTTTATTATTCAGACTGCTCATTCGCTCACCACGATAGTACCCTGCGGGGTATCCTTGATAGTAATTCCCCTTGCTTTGAGCTCGTCTCTTATCCTGTCGGCCTCCGCCCAGTTCTTATCCTTTCTTGCCTGTGTTCTCAGGTCAATAAGCTGCTGAACATCGTCTGCTACCTCGTCCTTGTCGCAGTAAAGCAGACCCAGCACATCCGCAAGCTCCTTGTAGAGGGAAAGTGCAAAGTCGCAAAGCTCCTTTGAGGGTGCGGTCTGGGGATTCACGTTGGTGTTGATGTCCCTTGCAAGCTCAAACAGAGCGGATATGGCATCGGCAGTATTGAAGTCGTCGTCCATTGCGTCAATAAAGTCCTGCTTATGGGAGAGAAGCTTTTCCTTTACGGCAGCTTCGCCTTCCTTGAGGGCGCCCTCGGAATTCTTTGCAAGGAAGCTCAGGTCCTCCTTGCAGTGGTACAGTCTGTCAAGAGCCGAACGGCACTGCTCGATTATCTCCACAGAATAATTGATGGGGCTGCGGTAGTGGGAGGAGAGCATAAGATAGCGTATAGGCTCATAGCCGTACTTTTCGGCAACGTCCCTTACGGTAAAGAAGTTGTTGAGGGACTTTGACATTTTGCGGTTATCAACGTTGATATAGCCGTTGTGCATCCAGTAATGGGCAAAGTCTGCGCCGTTGCAGCACTCGCTCTGAGCCACCTCATTTTCATGGTGGGGGAAGATAAGGTCCTGACCGCCGCAGTGGATGTCAATGGTGTCCCCAAGATAGCGCTTTGCCATTGCGGAACACTCGATGTGCCAGCCGGGTCTGCCCTGTCCCCAGGGAGAATCCCAATAAGGCTCTCCGGGCTTTGCGCCCTTCCACAGAGCGAAATCCATGGGGTCCTCTTTTGTGTCGCCTATCTGTATCCTTGCGCCGGCCTCCAGCTCCTCCAAGGGCTGATGTGACAGCTTGCCGTAATCCTTGAAACGGTTTGTACGGAAATACACGTCGCCGTACTCGGTAGAATAGGCAAAGCCCTTGTCCTCAAGAGTCTTTACCATGTCGATTATCTGAGTGATATTCTCGGTGGCCCGGGGATGAACGCTTGCTTCCCTAACATTAAGACCCTTGGCGTCCTTTTTGTATTCTGCGATATACTTTTCGGAAACGGTGAGGTAATCGCTGTTTTCTTCGTTGGCGCGCTTTATGATCTTGTCGTCGATGTCGGTAAAGTTCTGGACAAAGGTGACCTTCATACCCCTGTACTCCATATATCTTCTCAGAGTATCGAAAACACAGATGGGTCTTGCGTTGCCGATGTGGATAAGGTTATACACCGTAGGTCCGCAGGCGTATATTCTTACCTCACCTTCATTGATGGTTTTCAGCTCTTCCTTTTTCCTTGTCATGGTATTGTAGATCTTCATTTTCATTCTCCCTTTTCTGTATTATTTTCAACCGGAGCTGTCCGGTCTTTTTCATCCGTATTAATTTCAGTGGCGGCAGCAGGTTCACCGGTCACGCCGGCACCACCGATCTCAAGCAGAGCCTGACGGAGCTGTCCTATCTCACATTCAAGCTGTGATATTTTCATAGCCACAGGGTCGTCAACGTGTATCTGGTCAAGATCGCTGCAGGGAGCCGGTTTTACCCCGTTCACCCTCACTATCCTTGCAGGCACGCCGACAGCTGTGGCGTTTTCCGGGACCTCCGTAAGGACTACCGCACCTGCGGCGATCCTTGCGTTGTCTCCTACCTTAAATGGTCCCAGTACCTTTGCTCCGGAGCCAACAAGTACATTGTTTCCAAGGGTAGGATGACGCTTGCCATGATCCTTTCCGGTACCTCCAAGGGTAACGCCCTGATAAAGGGTACAGTTGTCACCGATCTCGGTAGTCTCCCCGATGACCACGCCCATTCCGTGGTCGATGAACAGTCCCTTTCCGATCTTTGCACCTGGATGAATCTCAATGCCGGTTCTGTGTCTTGCTCTCTGGGATATGAAGCGGGCAATGAATTTCATATTATGCCTGTAGAACCAGTTGGCTCTCCGGTAGGCCTTTACCGCCTTGTATCCGGAATACAGCCATCTTACTTCTGCCCTGCTCCTTGCCGCAGGGTCCCTTTCCATTATCAGGTCTATCTCGTCTTTTTTCTTTCCCATCCTCATTCCCCCTTTAATACAGTTCTAAAAAAATTATATTTCCTCTTTATTCAAGTCAGCTTGTACGCATCCGATAATACCAAGCTCTTTACACGATACTTACAATTATAAATACTATTCATTTATCGCTATTCATTATTCAATATTCATTGAGCGAGCAAAGCGAACGTTTCTGTTTCTCTCCCTCAGTCAGCTGCGCTGACAGCTCCCTATAAGAGGGAGACGATAGCCTTCTCCTTGAGGAGAAGGTGGCACGCAGTGTCGGATGAGGTGTTCGGCACGAAGTGCGGGCGGTTTCAGGTCTGATGTTCAAACCCGTATACAATCGTGCGCCATCAAAAAACGCCCCTCTGTAACACAGTACAAAGGGGCGCAGATACTTCCGCACGGTTCCACCCGTTTTTGACGCAGCACAGGCAGCGTCCTCGTTATGCCGGTAACGGCGGCCTCCGCAGCGGCCTACTTCAGGTTCGGCCGCAGGGCTCCAAAGTGCATTTCACGGACCGCCCCATAGCGCCTTCACAGCTAACGGCGCCTCTCTGAATGTGCCTTGTCCGCTACTTCTCTTTTTCATAGCCTTTTTCTGTCTTCTCTATATTATACACGGTTTTTTTCCGGATTGCTACACTTTGCGGAAAATTATTTCAAAAGTTTTCCGGCGTCATTTTGCGTTTCTGATAAATGCGAAGTTCCGGACTATGTAGATAAGACCGGAGATAACGGTAAATACCACCGACATCCACAAAAGTATCTCTCCTGCCACACCGAACCAGAAGGATACGACTGCGGGGTCCTGAAAGCTCAGCACTCCCATGCCGTTCAGTTCAAGAAGATACTGCAGCAGCATGATTATCATAACTGCAGCCATCTGGCTCACGGTCTTGAGCTTGCCCCAGATGTTTGCGGCTACCACCTTGCCGCTGCCCGCCGCAACAAGGCGCATGGAGGTCACGGCAAATTCCCTTGCGGCGGTTATGATGAGTATGACCGCACCTGCAAATCCTAACTGTATAAAGCAGGCAAGAGCGGAGAATATCATTATCTTGTCCGCCAGGGGATCGGCAAATTTTCCGAAATCCGTCACCATGTTCCTTTTTCTGGCGATCTTGCCGTCAAGATGGTCCGTATATGATGCCGCCGCAAATATCAGGAGCGCGGCAAGGTAGTGGTGAGGTATGCCGGGCATCAACAGGAAAAATACAAAAAACGGCACCAATATCAGTCTGAGCAGAGTCAGTTTGTTTGGCAGGTTCATAAAAATGCATCCTTTCGACGGACAGTCAACACCGTCCGCTGATCACTTCTGCGCTGATTCAGACACAGGTCCCCATAATATCACAGTCAAGGGTATCGGTGACTTCCACCGTGACAATATCGCCTATTTTCGGCTTCTTGCCCTCGGTAACAAAGAACACCTTGCCGTCTACCTCGGGGGCGTCGGCGCTGCTGCGTCCGTAGAAGCACTCCGCATATCTGTCAAAGCCCTCACAGAGGACATTGACCTTCTTTCCTATGCGGCTCTTGGCGTATTCGGCCATAACATCCTGCTGCAGCTCCATGATAAGCTCCTGACGGTGCTTTTTTACTTCCTCGTCAAGCTGTCCGTCAAGGCGGGCGGCGGGGGTATTTTCCTCTGCGGAATATGCAAAGCAGCCCAGACGTTCAAACTTCATTTCCTTAACAAATCCGGCAAGCTCTTCAAACTCCTCAGCGGTCTCGGTGGGGAATCCGGTCATCACGGTAGTCCGCAGCACAATGCCCTTTACTCTTTCTCTCAGCTTCTCTACAAGAGCGGAAAGACTCTCTCTGCTGCCCCTGCGGTTCATAAGGCGCAGTATGCGCTCGCTGCAGTGCTGCATGGGGATGTCGATGTATTTAAGGACCTTCGGCTCGGAAGCAAAGACCTCAATAAGCTCGTCGGTCATTCTTTCGGGATAGCAGTACAGCACCCTGATGTGCTTTACTTCCTCCAGCTTACAAAGCTCTCTGAGCAGCTCAGCAAGCCGGGGTTTTCCTGAGATGTCCTCACCGTAGCGGCTGGTGTCCTGAGCAATGAGTATCAGCTCTTTGACCCCCATGGAGCAAAGCTCCTTTGCCTCAGACAGCAGTTCATTCATAGGTCTGCTCCTGAACCGTCCCCTTATCTGAGGTATGGCGCAGTATGTGCAGTGGTTGTCGCAGCCCTCGGCGATCTTGAGATAGGCGTAATAGAAGGGAGTCGAGCGTATGCGTCCTCCGCACAGGGGCAGCTGCTCCTTGTCGGGGAAGATCTCCTGCTTTTTGCCCTCCAGCACTTCGTTTATGATCTCGGCAATGCGTCCGTTTGCGCCGAGACCCACAACTGCATCCACCTCATAAAGCTCCTTCATGACCTCTTCTTTATATCTTTCGGCAAGGCAGCCTGTAACGATGATGGCCTTTATCCTGCCTTCTTTTTTCAGGGCGGCAAGCTCCAGCACCTCGTCGATGCTCTCCTGCTTTGCGTCCTCGATGAATCCGCAGGTGTTGACTATCGCCACCTCGCAGAGCGCAGGGTCGGCAACTATCTGAAATCCGGCCTCTTTCAGGGTGTAGAGCATCATTTCGGCGTCTACACGATTCTTTGCGCAGCCAAGGCTGACCATTCCCACTCTTACTGACATTGTTTTCATCCTTTCACCCCGCGGAAGCTCCGGAGGTATTTTTCGTATATCCAAAAACGGGAGCAAGACGAATAAACCGCCACTTTCCCGTGTCGGTTTTATTCGTCATCAGAAATATATTCTCTCATCACGTCCCTGATGTCGCTCCAATGGTAGCCCATTGACCTCAGGGAGTTGACGGTCCGCGCCCGGTCCTTTTCCGTAGAAAGTCTGCGGGCGAATTTTGTTTCAAGCAGGGCGCGTATCTGAGCCTCCGGATCCCGGTCAAGCTCGTCAAGTATCTCGTCGGCAAGCTCCCGGTCTATACCCTTTTTCATAAGCTCAAAGGACGCCCGCTGACGTGAATAGTGCTTGTCGTTTATGAGCTGCCGGGCAATATCCCTGCCGTAAGCCTCATCGTTGATAAGTCCCAGCTCCTCCATACGGGCAATTGCCGTTTCGGAAGCCTCCTCGCCGAACAGGGGGACAAGTCTGTCCCTCAGCTCACGGCGGCTGCGGGCACGGTACTCGATAAGGTACAGGGCCTTTTCCTTTGCGCGGCTGACATCCGAGCTGCGTATCAGCTCATGGAGGGTATCGTCGTCGATATCGTCACCGACTTTCAGTCCTGAGGATGCAAGGGCGGCGGTATCAACGCTGACGGCGTATTCACCGTCGATGAACAGGGCGGTAAGACCCTTTTTCCGTTCCTCTGCGGCCGTTATCAGCATATCATTCTACCATGATATCAAGGCTGGAGGCGTCTGTCCTTGAAGCGGCAGCCGGCTCGGCGCTTTCTTCGGGAGCATCGGATTCGGTCTTTTCGGCCTTGGTTGCCTTTGCCTTGGACTTTGTGCTCTTGGTAAAGGTAAAGCGATCCTTGTTTGCCATAAGCTCCTCTTCGATCTTTTTGGCGATCTCGGGATTGTCCCTGAGGAATATTTTTGCGTTATCACGTCCCTGAGCGATACGGTTGCCATCGTAGGAGAACCATGCGCCGCTCTTCTTGATGATGTCGATGCTCACGGCAAGATCAAGCAGCTCGCCTATGCGTGAGATACCCTGACCGTACATAATATCGAACTCCGCTTCACGGAAGGGAGGTGCGATCTTGTTCTTTACCACCTTTGCGCGGGTACGGGAGCCGACTATCTCGCCCCCTACCTTTATGGCCTCCACCTTGCGGATGTCAAGGCGCACGGAGGAATAGAACTTCAGAGCGCGTCCGCCGGGAGTGGTCTCGGGGTTGCCGAACATGATACCCACCTTTTCACGAAGCTGGTTGATAAAGATGGCAACGCAGTTGAGCTTTGAGATGGAACCGGCAAGCTTTCTGAGGGCCTGGGACATAAGGCGGGCCTGCAGTCCCACATGGGATGCGCCCATATCGCCTTCGATCTCCGCCTTCGGCGCAAGGGCCGCCACGGAGTCTACAACGATGACATCAATTGCGCCGGAGCGCACAAGGGCTTCGGTTATCTCAAGGGCTTCTTCACCGGTATCCGGCTGGGACACCAGAAGGGAATCTATATCTACCCCAAGAGCCTGGGCATATACAGGGTCAAGGGCGTGTTCAACGTCGATAAAGGCAGCCATGCCGCCGTTCTTCTGACCCTCTGCGATGCAGTGCAGTGCGAGGGTGGTCTTGCCGGAGGATTCGGGGCCGTAGATCTCGGTTATTCTGCCCCGGGGCAGACCGCCGATACCAAGTGCCATGTCAAGGGAAAGGGAGCCTGTGGGAATGGCGTCGACCTGCATTGCCGCATTCTGACCCAGGCGCATTACCGCACCCTTGCCGAACTGCTTTTCTATCTGTACAAGCGCCGTTTCAAGTGCTTTCTGTTTGTCAAATGCCATTTTGCATTTCATCCTTTCGGAACGTATTAAGGAAAACGCTTTTTCCGTCTTCCTCGTGTCTGTAATGATTATACAATTATCGCCGTGAAATTTCAAGGTGCTGTATCACAAAAGACCTCTTGCGAAGGGTATTTGAGTACAAATTTTTACCCTCTGTTTATTCTGACACCGGTCACTGCCCTGTCGAGTCCCTGAATATCCTTAAGGACACAAAGCTCTCCCACTCCCTGACCTTCAAGCAGGGATATGACGTCCTTTGCCTGTTCCTCGCCGGTTTCAAGGACGATGTGTCCGCCGTATTTCAGCTTTGGTACCCAGTGACGGGCAATGCATCGGTAAAAGTCAAGTCCGTCCTCTCCCCCGTCAAGAGCCGGCATGGGTTCACGCTGCACCTCACTTTGCAGTGAGGAAAGCTGACTGCGGCTGATATAGGGAGGATTTGACACTATCAGATCAAGACTGTCGAGAGGGATGTCCTTATGGCAGTCAAATATATCCCCCTCCACGGCACGGACATTTCCGGCACACTGAAGGGCAAGGTTTTCCGTAAGATAATCAAAGGCCGCCGGTTCTTTTTCTATGGCAGTCACTACGGCACCGGGAAATTCCAGGGCAAGAGTTATGGCTATTATCCCGCTGCCGGAACAAAGGTCCATGACCTCTGCATGGGGTGTGTGTCTCAGCAGGTCGGAACAGCGCCTGACAGCCACCTCCGTATCGTCACGGGGTATCAGCACACCTTCGCCCACAATAAAGGAGCGTCCCATAAAGCTCTGTCTGCCGATGACGTACTGCAGCGGAATGCCCTCTTTGCGACTTGTGACGGCCTCTTTCAGTTTCAGTCCGGTTTCAGGGGTCAGCTCCGTGTTCCCCTCAAGCCGCAGACCCAGAGCGTCAAGTCCCGTAAGCTCTTCTAAAAGTATACGGGCCTCAGACATTGCCTCGTCAGACCCTGCAGCGCTCAGCTCAGAACGTACATATTCAAGCGCCTGTGATACCGTCATCTGATGATATCCTCGCCGTTTTCGGGGATGACGTCCTTCATGGCCTCTATTGCCACCTCGATCATCTCATCCTTGGGTTCCTTTGTGGTAAGGTGCTGCATCCATACGCCGGGAGCGGCGATTATGCGGGTCACTATATTGTCGTGGCGGCCGCAGATCTTTATAAGCTCATAGCCTATGCCCACGGTAAGGGGCAGGAGAAGCAGCTTGATGGAGGAACGCAGCCACACATCAGTAAAGGGTATGAAAAGTCCGATGAGTATGCCTACTATCAGCATCAGCACAATAAAGCTGGTGCCGCAGCGGGGATGGAAACGGCTCTGTATCCTTACGTTCTCGACCGTAAGATCAAGTCCATGCTCATAGCAGAAGATGGTCTTGTGCTCCGCTCCGTGATACTGAAACACACGCTTTATGTCCTTGTTCAGGGTCACAAGCGCCATGTATACAAGAAACAGGATTATCCTGAGTATGCCTTCAAAGGCCGAACGCCAGATTATATGGTCATTCAGGAAGGGCAGGGCCGACGAAAGCAGATTGAAAAGCCAGGTGGGTACAAAGAAAAACACGGCAATACAGAAAATGATGGCAACCACCATTGCCGCACCCATAATAAAGCCCACAGCCTTTTCGCCGAAGTGCTTGTCAAGCCATATATCCAGCTTGCTCAGCTCCTCTTCGGGAACCTCCTCGCCCTCCATGGCCTTGTCCGCAGAGAGCATCAGCGCCTTGTTTCCGGTGACAAGGGAGTCTATCATTCCGGCAACTCCCCTGAGCAGCGGGAGCCGCAGGAGCTTGTATTTTTTTGTCAGGTTCAGGGGCTGTATCTCTTCAAGCTCGATGGTGCCGTCGTTTTTACGGACACCCACGGTGGTCTTGTGAGGTCCCCTCATCATTATGCCCTCCATCAGCGCCTGACCGCCGATAGAGGTTATTCTCTGTGTTTTTTCCTTTTTCATCTTTTGCTCCTTTTCTTTCAGGCTCATGTGTTCTCCGTATTCTCTTCGTCCCGGGGCGGAACTATGGGTATCTTTATGGTAACTGTAGTACCCACGTTTTCAACGCTGTCGATGTCAAGGGTACCCTTGTGCAGACGCACTATCTCATCCGCAACGGCAAGTCCGATGCCGGAGCCCCTGACGGTCTGGTTGGCCTTGTAGAATTTCTGTTTTATCCTGGGAAGGTGCTCCGCAGGGATACCGCAGCCGTTGTCGGCAATGACGATGACTATGTTTTCGTCGACCTGCTCTATGCTGACATTGACGACTCCGCCGGAGTCGGAATATTTGAGGGCGTTGTCGATGATGTTGATAAACACCTGACGCAGACGGTTGCGGTCGCCGATGACCGGCGGCAGCATCTCCGGCTCCTCATAGACGATATGCTTGTTTTCGGCATTTGCGCGCTCACGCTGCATATATATGGATTCGTCCAGTTCGGCAAGGATGTCCAGCTTGTCCATGATAAGCACCATCCTGTCCTGCTGTATGCGGGAAAAATCCAGCACCTCTTCAACGATGCCGTTGAGTCTTTCGGTCTCCTTGATAATTATGCCCATGCCCTTCTCGACTGTCTTGAGGTCCTTGAAGCCGTCAAGCTGCATGGTCTCCGCCCAGCCCTTTATGGCGGTCAGAGGCGTGCGCAGCTCGTGGGAAACGGAGGATATAAAGTCGTTCTTCAGCTTGTCCGCCGTTCCCAGCTCTCCCGCCATGTAGTTGATGGTATCGCAGAGGTCGCCGATCTCGTCGTCGTAGAATTTATTGATCCGGGCTTCAAAGTCTCCCTGGGCTATCCGCTTTGCGGTGGTGCTTATCTCACGCACCGGCCGGACAATGGACCGCAGGAAATATGTACTTGACAGGAAGATAAAGAACAGTATCACAACTCCGATAAGACATACAAGGGAGATGGAAATGAATATCTTTCTGTCCGCCTCTTCAAGAGAGACCACATAGCGTATTGCGCCTATCTGGTTGTCGTTGTCGTCGTAAATGACCCTTGTAAGGGCCATGACGTTTTCGCCGGAGCTGAGGGTGCCGTGCCAGTCGGCATAGTGCTCCTCGGATTTGAGAGCTTCAAGATAATCCGGCATGGTCTGCTGGTTGTCCGGGGCAAAGCCTGTGGAGGTTATTACCGCCTGACCGTCCTGATTTATAACCATCAGCTCCATCATCTCTTTGTCCGGGAAGTTCTCCACATAGACACGGGCAGTTCTCATAAACTCGTCCTTTGTGCTGAAAATATTTACCAGCTCGGAGGAACGTCCGTTAAGTATCTGACGGATGCCGCTGTAGTAGGAGTTCTGGATTATCAGGGCAAAGGCCACCACCAGCACAAAGAGTATTATCATAATTACGCCAAAGGTATTAATAAGCCATCTTTTTGTAATACCTTTCAAGGGTCATCACCTCGCAGCTTGCTTTGGGTGTATTTTCGGAAGGGTTCCTGAAATTATGCAGCCGGCGGAGTCACTGCCGCGCTTCATTTCGAATATATCAGGCGCTCTCCCACTTATAGCCCAGTCCCCATACTGTCACGATATAATGGGGTGACGAGGGAGTGTCTTCTATCTTCATTCTCAGGCGGCGGATATTTACGTCAACTATCTTTTCCTCGCCCACATAGGCCTCGCCCCAGACGTACTTGAGTATTGCGCTTCTGTCAAGCGCCTTGCCGGGGTTTGAGAAGAAGTATTCCATTATCTGGAACTCCACCTGGGTAAGCTCAATGAGCCTGCCGTTCTTCATAAGAGAATGGTTCTTTAGGTTCAGAACAAAGCTGCCGGACTTTATCTCTTCCTTGAAGTTGTTCTCGGAACGCATCTCGGCAATTGCAAGTCTTCTGTAAAGGGCGTCTACCCTTGCCACCAGCTCTGTGGGGCTGAAGGGCTTTGTGATGTAGTCGTCGGCCCCCAGCATAAGTCCGGACACCTTGTCCATCTCCTGGGTGCGGGCGGAGAGCATGATTATGCCAAGGTTGCCGTTCTTTTTGCGAAGCTCCTTGCAGACCTGCAGTCCGTCCTTTTCGGGCATCATTATGTCAAGAATGGCGATGTCAAAATCGCCGTCGGCCTCGTCGTACTTCTGGAGCGCCACGGCGCCGTTTTCCGCCTCGGTCACGCTGTATCCGCCCCGCTCAAGATTTATTACGATAAACTCACGGATGGCGGTCTCGTCTTCTGCTACAAGTATGTTTTTCATTGAAGTTTCCTCCTTATGCTTCGCTTCCGGTCAGATGGGAAACACCGAATCTCTGACCTCTTGTTTCTTTATATTCATGCTCTTGTCTGTTTTTGATTCATATATCTTTGCCGCAAAACAAGCATTGCTCTGGTCACGCCCAAGTTCAAGACGTATAAATCCCTGCTTCGGGGTATTGCTCCACTGCTGTTCCGTATAGCGGAAAAGGGTAAGAAGCTTGTCACCTATACGGGACTTGTCCTCATCCCACAGATAGAAGGTCATCTCACGGGTCTCGGGGTCACTGCGGGCGGTGACCTTTCCTATCCAGCGCTCCGGCATCACAAAGTAATAACCGTCCTTGCTGTTGATGACCGTATTCATGACCGGAACAAGGAGCTTGTCGAAGGATTCCGTAACCGGATCGTAATTGTTCCAGACCGTCATATTGCAGACCGCCGCTCCGCTTTCCTCAGCGGAGGCGAACATTGGCGCTACGGTAGGAACGTCTATCACCCCGTCATTGTTGATATCCGCCGAGAAGACCGCATCGGAACGCAGGGTGGGGTTCAGTGCGCCGCTGCCGTCCGTCTTTCCCGCAAGGGGGTTCACAAGCTGGTCGCGCTTGCTGTCATAGTATATTATCTGGGTGCAGAAGGTCTCGTCGCCTCTCTTGCCGTCAACAGCAACGCCCCGCCGGTTGAGAATTATCTCCCTTTTGTCGGAAGCCGCCGATGACTGAGATCCCTCTGCTTCGGAGCTCTCATCCGGGTCAGTGTCCGTATACTCCGGATCGTCTTCATCGGAAGCATCGGAGCTTTCCTGAGGAACCGAAGACTGCACCGGCTGAGATGAGGAAGACGTCACCTGAGAGGATGAAGCAGGCTGTGCAGACGCTGACGATTTTTCATCGGACACCTCTGCAGTCTCGGGCGGGGAGGATGACGCCGCAGCACCTGCTGAGCTTTCCTGCTTTGTGTCACTTCCGGCTTTTGAGGTCTTCGAGGCATCCGGGTCACCGGAGGGCTCGGCAGTCTCCGATATCACGTCAGACTTATCTGAGGAAGCAGTGTTTTCGGTCTTTGAGACTTCCGTTTTTGAAGCCTTGGTCTTTGAATTATCGTTATCCGGTTTTTCTTTGACGGAGCTCTGGGTATCTCCGGAGTTTTCACGGGAGGTCTGAACGGAGGGTTCCGCTCTGACAGACCGGGCGCCGGTGGATGTGGACATTGTCTCGTCCTCATCCTCATCGTAGTCCTCGTCCTGTTCGCCGTCCTTTTCGGGTTCGGCGGCATATTCCTCGTCGCTTATCGAGGGACTGACTATCTCACCTGCGGCGATGTTTGAAAAGCTGATGACGGAGGGGTCAAGCTCCACCGAATATTTGCTGAGCAGCCGTTTGTCCTCGCCGGAGTACTGAACAAGAGTTGCGTGGGACATTACGTCCTGAGAGCTGAGGGACAGCAGAAGAAGCTCGTCGGAACCGTCTCCGGTCATGTCACCTACGGACATTTCGTCATAGGACTCCTCCAGATTCAGCTCGCTTGCCTCTTCACTGTTGAAGGAATAGGAGGTCAGGGTCTTCTGTGAAGAATTGTACGAAGTCCAGCCGATGACGATACCCTCGTTGACGCTGCCCTTTATGTCATAGAACATTACCCTGTCAACGCCGGAATTGTTGTTTGAAAAGGTACCGAGACACTTCCATTCCTTTTTTATACAGGCAATTATGGACACGTTCAGCTTTGTGTCGTTCTCGGTGGAATACAGGGCAACGGCGTATTCGTTGTCGGTATTTTCATTCCGCAGGGTGATTGCGGAGCGGTTCTCCCCCTGCTGAGGGTATTTGAGGGAATAGCTGCCCCCTGCCTCTGCGGCTATGATATCCTGAATGGCGGCCTTGTCGCCGGTGGCCCGGGGCGGACGCAGCATGGAGTCTCCGCCGATGGTGGCGTCGGAGCAGCCTGCAAGTATCCCGATATTCAGTGCCGCGATCAACAGCGCCGCTGTTTTTCTGATGGTTTTTGCCATTTCTTTCACCTTCTGTGGCTTTGACAAAGATTTCAGTCGGTCTCCTCCTGCGGGGAGGGAGCGGGTCTTTCCGGAAGGTCGGTTTTTACGGCGATAAGGAACTTTATCTTTATTCCCTCTTCCGAAAACATCTTTTCATGCTCCGTCATGATATTCGGCTCATAGCCGGAGGAATGAAGGTCATAGGTGATGTATCTCACGGAGAATCCGCACTCTTTGAAATATTCAAGGCTTTCTTCAAAAAGCCCGTCATCGTCGGTCTTGAAGTGTATCTCGCCCCCGTCCCGGAGGAAGGTGCGGTATTTCATAAGCTGGCGGGTGTGGGTCAGACGGCGCTTTTTGTGCTTGGGACGGGGCCAGGGGTTGCAGAAGTTTATGTATATCCGCTCGGCAACGTCCTGTTCTCCCATCATCATTTCAATGCGTTCAATGTTATGGGCGGTAAGCAGCACGTTTTCCGGCTGACGTTCCCCCTCACGGAACACACGCTCAACATTTCTCTTTGCAAGTCCCAGCATCTCGTATTTGATGTCCACAGCAAGATAATTGTGCAGGGGGTCCCTGAATGCCGCCTGTGACACAAATCCTCCCTTGCCGCATCCAAGCTCAACATAGAGGGGCTGTTCCTTTACAAAGCTTTCTTTCCATTTATTCCTGCGGGCGTCCGGATCCTGTACAAAAAAGCTGCTGGCTTCAAGTTCCGGTCTTGCCCAGGGCTTATGCCTTATTCTCATAATTCACATTCCTGTTCATCGGGGATAAGAAATATCCCTGTATTTTTCCGTTAACGTTCATTATAACAAATTATTCTCTTTGTAATTTTCTCATGGAGAATTATACACATATAAATATCCCTGTCTGCACCACGGCAGGCAGGGATAAGGTCAGATCATATGGTTTACTGCACGGCGCCAAAACGCCGTCCATGTTTATCCGGAACCGTCAGCAGTCAGATGCACACAGGACCACAAACAGTACTGCCACCAGAAGGTCAGCAAAGAAAAACACACTCAGACCCAGCAGAACCGAAGCGGCGATGGAGCCCGCAGCAAGGTCCGCCGCAACAAGGAACAGGGAGGATACGATGGTCCCCAGTATACCGAAGAACAATCCGCCCACATGGCACCTGATGCAGCTCTTTCCCTTGCTTTCATCCGGCAGGAACAGAGCTGCCGCAAGAACCGTCAGCATCACGGCAAGACCCGCAATGAGCATGGTCAGGGCTGCAGGGAACAGTGAGGGCAGCAGACCGTTCAGGAAAAGCAGCACCGCAGCCGCTGCGAACACCAGACCGGCGAGCACTCCCACCAGGATCATCATTCCGTTCATGCATTTTGAAAACCCGTCTGGACATCTTTCACAGCTTCTCTCGGTCACACAGTTACCGTTATAACCGCATATCATTAAGTTCATCTCCTTTTCTTTACTTGGAAATCACTGAATTTTTCACGCCAGACGGCTCAGCACCCCTCTCGCCTGCATATTTTCCGCCATTCCGCCTCAGGCTTGCTTGAAAACCGCCAGGTTTCCTGCGCTCATCTGATACTATCCGGCGAAAGATCTTACGGTGCGAAAAGGGCACCGGATCCGATCAGTGCTTCCCCTGTTTCTGTGGGACTGCCCCCGCTCCTGCAGGTACATCTCATCGCACGTTTTACGGAGTCGGCGACAGCCTCTACAGTATAATATGAAAAAATAACCGGATGGTGTTTACTTTCGGCAAGGTTTCGTGTATAATAAGTACGTCTTTTGGCAGGCCATATCCGGTCCTGCAACGAATAATCAGACAGAAAAGAGCTGCGCTATGTCCAACAAATTAGGAAGAAACGACCCCTGCTGGTGCGGGAGCGGAAAAAAATACAAAAAATGTCACGAGGAGTTTGACGACAGGATCGCATACTTCAAAAGTCAGGGACACATCGTCCCCGACCATTCCATTATAAAGACCCCGGAACAGATCGAGGGCATAAAGGAAAGCTGCAAGATAAACATTGCCGTGCTTGACTATGTTGCGGAGAACATCCGCGCCGGCATGACAACCCAGGAGATAGACGACCTCGTGTCACAGAAGACAGCAGAGCTTGGGGGAATTCCTGCTCCGCTCAACTATGAGGGCTATCCCAAAAGCGTATGCACCTCAATAAACGAGGTAGTCTGCCACGGCATACCCTCCGACAAGGTCGTACTTAAGGACGGGGACATCATCAATGTTGACGTATCCACAATATATAAAGGTTACTTTTCCGATTCCTCCCGTATGTTCTGCATCGGTTCCGTCTCCCCGGAAAAGCAGAAACTGGTTGACGTGGTAAAGGAATGTGTGGAGCTGGGACTTGAAAAGGTTCAGCCCTGGAGCTTCCTCGGCGACATGGGACAGGCCGTCAACGATCACGCAAAAGCCAACGGCTACAGCGTTGTGCGGGAGATCGGCGGACACGGCGTGGGACTTGAATTTCACGAGGACCCATGGGTCAGCTATGTTTCAAACGCCGGAGAAGAGATGCTTCTTGTCCCCGGCATGATATTCACCATCGAGCCCATGATAAACATGGGGGGCGCGAAGGTCTTTGTGGACAAGGACGACGACTGGACCATCTACACCGCCGACAAATCCCCCTCCGCCCAGTGGGAGATCATGGTGCTTGTCACGGAGACAGGTCACGAGGTGCTGTGCTGGTGAGCGCTTTGCTCAATTTGGAATTTTGAAAGTGGAAAGCGGAATCAGCGCTTCTCTTAGACTGAGATGAAAACCATAAATAATTGGTCTGTCACTTCATGCCAGCCAACTCCCTCCGGCGCTGCGCGCCACCTCCCTCAAAGAGAGAGGCTTGAAGGCTCCCTCTCTGAGGTGCGCGGATATACGGCGGACACCTTTGCCGCTAAGGCAGAAGCGCCGACCGAGCCGTAAGGCGAACGTTGATTTGATGGCGGAACTTATGCAAGGCCGGTGGCACGGCGGAGCCGTGACGGATGAGGTGAACATCAGCTATGCTGACAAAAAGAGTATGAATGGAAAAATAATAAACATCAGAATATCCGTATCATTGTTGCTCGCCGTATAGAGCCGGCACCTATAAAATCCAATGATCAAAAGCTCTCCTTAAAACCGGCCCCGCCGCCGAAGATCATATCTTGTATGACTTCCGGGGCAGGGTCAGAAGGAGAGCTTTTTCTGTTTCATGAGGGGCATATTGCATAAATTGTCAGTCAAAAATTTGTCAGCGGAAATACATGGATGACAATAATTGCAATTGACTTTAGCGGTTTAAAGTGCTATAATGAACAAGTGATTTCCGGAAAGGATGCTTTTGCATCCCTTTTTTGATTTATGCTCAGGTCAGGGACAGCAGATCTGCGGCGTTCCGGTAAAATATCATATCCTTTTCCCTGTCGCTGACCCCTTCAAGAGCCATAAAATGATCCACATATTCCTTCTGGCCGTTCCAGGGGCTGTCTGTGGCAAAAAGTATCCTGTCGGCTCCGTGGCGCTTTATGACGCTTATCACATCGGCGTCTGTGGTGTCACAGTAGCTGCCAAGCTCAGAAAAGGCGCAGCTTATATCTATATAACAGTTGGCCCCCACAAGGTATTTTTCAACGTCCTCAAAGACGAACATACCTCCGAGATGGGCAAATATCATAAAGGGCTTCGTCACACCGGTCTCGGCAGCTATCCTGTCAATGACCTCCCTGCCCTTTTGGGGAGTGCAGTGAATCTCGTCAAAGGCGGGATCCACTCCGGCATGGGTCACCACAAGCAGACCCAGCTTTGCACATTCCCTGATGATATTGACATAGCGCGGGTCGTCAATGAATGTTCCTGTATAGTCGGGATGTATCTTGATACCCTTGAAGCCTCTCTCCTTAAGGGAGCGGAGCTTTCCGGCGGGATCGTCGTCATCGGGGTGTATGCCTCCGAAGGATATCAGATCACTGTGGGTACGGTTTATCTCCTCGGCAAATCTATTGATGGTCTCAAACTGCCCCTTGCGGGTGGCAACAGGCAGGATGACCGACCTGTCTACTCCGGCAGCTTTCATGCTTTCATGCAGACCCCTGAGCGTCCCGTCGGTAAACGCCCTGACTCCCTCCACCGCAACGTTTGTAAGAAGCGCCTCGATGGTGCGGGCGGCGATCTTGTCGGGATAGATATGGGTATGAAAATCAATTATCATGGCTGTCACCTTTTCCTTATTTCCTTTTGTTTCAAAATATGTGCTGATATTTTATGCCGCATTCCGGCAGCAACAAAAATATAGCACATATTATTGATATATATTTTCTTAAAAAGAAAAAACAAAGGAGAATCAAACAAATGGATATGTTCATCAAGATCCTGTTTCTGGTCATTTTCTTTGCCGTAATGATCGGAGTCGGCATATACTGCCGCAAGCAGGCAACAGACGTAAACGGCTTTGTCCTGGGAAACCGCTCGGTAGGTCCCTGGCTTACGGCTTTTGCCTTTGGTACGTCCTATTTTTCCGCAGTTATCTTTGTAGGATACGCAGGACAGTTCGGCTGGAGGTTCGGACTTGCGTCCACATGGATCGGTCTGGGCAACGCCTTTATCGGCTCCCTGCTGGCGTGGAACATCCTTGGACGCCGCACCCGTGTTATGACCCAGCATCTTGACTCGGCCACCATGCCCGACTTTTTTGCAAAGCGCTATGACTCAAAGGCCCTCAAGATCGCATCCGCCGTCATAATCTTCCTGTTCCTCATCCCCTATACCGCATCCCTCTACAACGGTCTTTCACGTCTGTTTGAGATGGCCTTCGGCATCCCCTACACCTACTGCGTTATCGCAATGGCAGTGCTGACCGGTGTTTACGTCGTCCTGGGCGGCTATATGGCAACGGCCATCAACGACTTTATCCAGGGCATCATCATGCTGGTGGGCATCATTGCTGTAATTGCGGCAGTTCTTCAGCAGAACGGCGGACTGACGGAAAGTATCGCAAAGCTCTCTCAGAAGGGCGCAGAACAGACCACAGCAGCCGGAACTCCCTTCGAAGGCGTGTTCACCTCCTTCTTCGGACCGGATATATTCGCCCTCATCGGCGTTGTCATCCTCACATCCCTCGGCACATGGGGACTTCCCCAGATGGTACAGAAATTCTACGCCATCAAGTCGGAAAAATCCATCAGCACAGGCACCATCGTTTCCACCATATTCGCAATAATCGTTGCAGGCGGCTGCTACTTCCTGGGCGGCTTCGGCAGACTCTTCGGTACGGAGGGCGAAGGCGGCAAGCCTGTGGGCGGCTATGACAACATCATCCCCACAATGCTTGAAAACCTCTCCCCCATACTCATCGGCATCGTTGTAGTGCTTGTTCTTTCAGCATCCATGAGCACACTGTCAAGCCTTGTTCTTACCTCAAGCTCGGTACTCACCATCGACTTTATCGACCCTGTATTCCGTTCGAAGAAGGCTATGTCCGACAAGAAAAAGGTACTCTGGATGAGAATATTCATCGTATTCTTCATTGCTGTATCCGCAATAATCGCCATTGTACAGGCACAGTCACCGGTACTGTTCATCTCTCAGATGATGGGCGTTTCCTGGGGCGCACTGGCAGGCGCATTCCTCGCACCCTTCCTCTACGGGCTTTATATGAAGCGTGTTCCCAAGATCGCAGTATGGATAAACTTCATCATCGGCATCGGCATATCCGTTGCATCCTTCGTGTTCAACATGACCGGTACAAAGTTTGACAACGCAGTTATGGAGTACTTCAAGTCACCCATCAACGCCGGTATGCTGGCAATGCTCTTAGGTCTGGTGATAACACCCATAATCACCCTTATCTTCCCGGCAAAGGACAAGGACAGACAGGAGCAGCTCTTCTCCTGCTACAACAAGAAGGTACTGGTTTCTTCAAAGGTATCCATCGATGAGGACGCAAACGAGCAGATCGCTCCTCCCAAGAA
Organism: Acutalibacteraceae bacterium; assembly: GCA_045221075.1. GTDB lineage: Bacteria > Bacillota > Clostridia > Oscillospirales > Acutalibacteraceae > UBA1213. Next base: position 6,036 of record JBGUWL010000166.1, on the reverse strand, counting down.
GGCTTCTTCAAAAGCAAATAACGGTTCAAAAACCGCTTCAAAAAACAAAAATAATAACAAAAAAAGGAAATGATCAGAATGATGTTTCAGAAAGACATCGAGACCCTGCCAAGACAGGAGATCGAGCGGATCCAGCTTGAACGTCTCAAACAGACCGTCAAGTACTGCTATGACAACGTACCCCTTTACCACAAGCGACTGACTGAATGCGGTGTAGGCGACGGAGAAAAGATAAAACAGCTCTCCGACATCGAATACATCCCCTTTACCACAAAGGATGACTTCCGTGACAACTATCCCTTCGGTCTTGCCGCCGTTCCCATGAAGGACATTGTGCGTATCCACGCTTCCTCAGGCACCACCGGAAAGCCCACCGTTGGCGTCTACACAAAGGAAGACCTGAAGATCTGGGCTGACCTTGTGGCTCGTGTTGCCGTTGCCGGCGGCGTTACCGACGAGGATGTCATCCAGATAAGCTTCGGCTACGGACTCTTTACCGGCGCTCTGGGACTTCACTACGGCATGGAGAATATCGGTGCCACCGTTATTCCTGCATCCTCAGGCAACACCGAAAAACAGCTCATGATGATGAGAGACTACGGAGTTACCGGACTTGTTGCAACTCCATCTTACGCTCTCTATCTTTCAGAGGCCGTAAAGGAAGCAGGATATCCCCTTTCCGATTATAAACTCCGTCTTGGAATACTTGGTTCCGAGCCCTGCACCCCTGCAATGCGCTCACAGATCGAGTCAAACTTCAACATCCGTGTTTCCGACAACTACGGCATGACGGAGCTGGGCGGACCCGGCGTATCCGGCGACTGCGAGGCAAGAAACGGTATGCACTTCGCCGAGGACCACTACCTGCCAGAAATAATCAACCACGACACCGGAGAGCGCCTTGGCGAAGGCGAAGTAGGCGAGCTGGTCATCACAACTCTCACCCGAAAGGCAATGCCCGTTCTGCGCTACCGCACGAAGGACATCACCCGCATCACCTACGAGCCCTGCTCCTGCGGCAGAACTCACGCCCGTATGGCAAAGACCATGGGCAGGACAGACGATATGCTCATAATCAAGGGCGTCAACGTATTCCCCACACAGATAGAAAACATTCTCATCAACATAAAGGACATTGCTCCCCACTATATGCTGATAATCACCCGTGAGCATTTCAAGGACAGCCTTGAGATCAAGGTGGAGCTTGACAACGCCGATCTGCTTGAGAACTATCAGCGTCTCAGCGACCTGAAAAAGCACATCGAAGCAAAAATGCAGTCCATTCTCGGTCTGCGCACAAAGGTCACCCTTGTGGCTCCCAAGACCATCGAGCGCTTCCAGGGCAAGGCGAAGCGCATTGTAGACCTGAGAAACCAGTAATCCCCGCAGGATGACATCCTGCACAACACATCCGAGAGGTGAAAGTAATGAAAGAATTATTGATCGGAAACGCGGCGCTTTCCCGTGGTCTCTATGAGGCCGGCTGCTCCGTTATTTCCAGCTATCCCGGCACTCCCAGCACAGAGATAACCGAGGAATTCGCAAAATTCAGCGATGTATACTGCGAGTGGGCGCCCAACGAAAAGGTGGCCATGGAGGCCGCCTTCGGCGCATCCCTTCAGGGCAAGCGCTCCGCCTGCTGCATGAAGCACGTTGGTCTTAACGTGGCTGCAGACCCCCTGTTCACCATGTCCTACACCGGCGTCAACGCAGGTATGGTAATATGCGTTGCCGATGACCCGGGAATGCACAGCTCCCAGAATGAGCAGGATTCCCGTCACTACGCAGTCGCCGCAAAGGTCCCCATGCTGGAGCCTGCGGACTCTCAGGAGGCTCTTGACTTTGCAAAGGTGGCTTATGAGATCTCTGAGGAGTTCGATACTCCTGTGTTCATCAAGATGTGTACCCGTGTTGCCCACTCCCAGAGCATTGTGGAAAAGGGCGAGCGCACCCAGGTCACAAAGGAATACACAAAGAACCCCAAAAAATACATCATGGCTCCCGCAAACGCAATTGCCCGCCATCCCTTTGTTGAAGAAAGAACAAGAAAGCTCACCGAATATGCCGAGACTTCTCCCCTGAACCGTGTTGAAGAGGGCGACGGCTCCCATGATTTCGGCATCATCACCTCCTCCACCTCATATCAGTATGTAAAGGAAGTGTTCGGTGATACCGTATCCGTACTGAAATTAGGTATAATCAATCCCCTTCCCGTAAAGCTCATCCGTGACTTTGCAGAAAAGAACGGCAAGGTCTATGTCATCGAAGAGCTTGACCCCGTCATCGAGACACACTGCAAGATGATCGGCGTTGAGACTATAGGCAAGGACAAATTCTCTCTGCTTGGCGAGTTCTCACAGAAGACTGTCGCAAAGGCCTTTGACCTGCCCGAAAAGGAGACTGTCACCCTTGATACCGACATTCCGGTCCGTCCTCCCATGATGTGCGCCGGCTGCCCCCACAGAGGAATGTACTATGTTCTTGCAAAGAACAAGATCACTGTTCTGGGCGACATCGGCTGCTATACCCTGGGTTCAATGCCTCCCCTTAACGCCCTTGACCTTACACTTTGCATGGGCGCATCCGTATCCTCCATCCACGGCTTCAACAAGGCCGGCGGCAGCGAGACCGAAGGAAAGACCGTATGCGTTATCGGCGATTCCACATTCATGCACTCCGGCGTTACCGGACTTATCAACATTGCATACAACGGTTCGAATTCTACCGTTATCATTCTTGACAACTCCATCACCGGTATGACCGGTCATCAGCAGAACCCCACCACAGGCTACAACATCAAGGGCGACCCTGCAGGAAAAGTAGACCTTGAAAGCCTGTGCCGTTCCGTGGGCATCAACTCCGTGAGAGTGGTTGACCCCTACAACCTTGAGGAATGCGAAAGAGTAGTCAAGGAAGAGCTGGCAAAGAACGAGCCTTCCGTTATCATCTCCCGCAGACCCTGCGTTCTGCTCAAATACGTAAAGCCCAAAAAGCCCCTTAAGGTCAACACCGAAAAGTGCAGAGGCTGCAAGCGCTGCATGAAGTTCGGATGTCCCGCAATTTCCTTCCGTGACGGTCACGCCGTTGTTGACAACACCCTGTGCATCGGCTGCGGAGTATGCGCCGGTCTGTGTCCGTTTAATGCGTTTGAAAGTGAGGGTGAAGCATAATGGCAACAAAAAATATTATGATAGTAGGCGTCGGCGGTCAGGGCTCCCTGCTGGCTTCAAAGCTGCTGGGTCGTCTGCTGGTAGACGAAGGATTTGACGTAAAGGTCAGCGAGGTACACGGCATGAGTCAGCGCGGCGGCTCCGTTGTAACCTACGTCCGCTTCGGCGAGAAGGTATACTCCCCCATCATCGACGAGGGCGAGGCAGACTTTATCGTCAGCTTTGAAAAATTAGAGGCCGCCCGTTACATAAAGGATCTGAAAAAAGGCGGCACCGTGATCGTAAACACTCAGCAGATAGACCCCATGCCCGTTATCATCGGCAGCACCACATATCCTGCCGGAGTACTTGACGAGATGAGCGCAAAGGGCGTGAATGTTGACGCTATCGACGCTCTTTCCCTGGCGTCCCAGGCAGGCTCCGCAAAGGCCTGCAACATCGTTCTCATGGGCAGGCTTGCAAAGTACTTTGACATCCCCGCCGCGAAATGGCAGGAAGCTATCCGCAAGTGCGTAAAGCCCGCCTTTATCGAGATAAACGAAAAGGCCTTTGAGCTTGGTTACAATAATTAACTCACAGAAGAAAAGGACTCTCCCAAACATAAGGAAAGAAAGTGAATCATATGGCAAAAAAATATTTCCATCCCGAAATAGAGACAATGCCCCTTGACGAGATTAAAAAGCTGCAGGACGAAAAGCTGAAAAAGCAGGTCCGTCATGTATACGAGAACGTACCCTACTACCGTGATCTGATGGACAAAAAGGGTGTTACCCCCGATGACATCAACGGCATCGACGACCTTCACAAGCTGCCCTTACTTAAAAAGGACGACCTGAGGGACGCCTACCCCTACGGACTGCTTGCCACAGACAAGCGCAACTGCGTCCGCATCCAGTCCACCTCCGGCACTACCGGCAAGCGTGTTGTTGCCTTCTACACCCAGAATGACGTTGATCTGTGGGAAGACTGCTGCGCCCGCGCTCTTGTTGCTGCAGGTGCAGGTCCCGATGACGTATGTCAGGTATGCTACGGCTACGGACTGTTTACCGGCGGTTCGGGACTTCACGGCGGTTCTCACCGTCTTGGCAGTCTGACCCTGCCCATGTCCAGCGGCAACACCGACCGTCAGATACAGTTCATGATGGATCTTGAATCCACCGTTCTCTGCTGCACTCCCTCCTACGCCGCATATATCGGCGAATCCCTCAGAGAAAAGGGCTACAAGCCCGAAGACAACAAGCTGCGCATCGGTATTCTGGGCGCAGAGCCCTGGACCGAGGAAATGCGTCAGGGCATCGAAAAATCCCTGGGCATAAAGGCGTATGACATCTACGGACTCACCGAGCTGAGCGGACCCGGCGTTGCCTTTGAGTGTGAAGAGCAGAAGGGTATGCACATCAACGAGGACCACTTCATTGCCGAGATCATCAACCCCGACACAGGCGAGGTCCTTCCCCTGGGTGAAAAGGGCGAGCTGGTGTTCACCTCCCTTGACAAAGAGGCCTTCCCCCTGCTGCGCTACCGCACAAGGGATATATGCGTTCTGTCCCGTGAAAAGTGCTCCTGCGGACGCACCTTTGTACGCATGGCAAAGCCTATGGGACGTTCCGACGACATGATGATAATCCGCGGCGTCAACGTATTCCCCAGCCAGATAGAGGCCGTTCTGCTGAACAGCGGCTACGAGCCTAACTACCAGATCATAGTTGACCGTGTAAACAACACGGACACCTTTGACATCAACGTTGAGATGAGAGAAGAGGACTTCTCCGACATTCCCATGGGCATCACCAACAAGGAAAAGCAGCTCCAGGGCGCAATGAAGACCATGCTTGGCATCAACCCGAAGATCCATCTTGTGGCGCCCAAGAGCATCGCCCGCAGCGAAGGCAAGGCCGTTCGTGTCATCGACAAGAGAAAGCGCCTTGGCATCAACGTATAAAACCAAAAAATTCAAATAAACCAAAGGAGGATGAGCTATGGCCATCAAGCAGTTATCCATTTTTGTTGAGAACAAAGAAGGCAAGTTAGTCACCATCACCGATTCCATTGCCAACGCAGGCATCGACATCCGCGCCCTGAGCGTTGCGGACACACAGGATTTCGGTATCTTCCGTCTTATCGTCACCGATCCGGACAAGGCAAAGGAAGCTCTTGAAAGCTCCGGCTGCTTTGTTTCCATCACCAAGGTTGTCGGCGTTTCTATCCCCGACGAGCCGGGTTCCCTGGCAAAGATAGTAAACATTCTTGCCCGCTACAACATCAACATCGAGTATATGTATGCATTAATTGCCGTATCAAAGAAAGAGGCCTCCGTTGTCCTGCGTGTTGAAGACAACGCCGCAGCGGAGAAGATACTGGTTGACAACGGCGTTCAGCTCCTGAAGGAAGAGGACATCACCGCGCTGTGATACCCTTAGTCTTGGGGCTCTGCCCCAAACCCCGCCGGTGGAAACCCTTTTTTAAAAAAAAGGGTTATCCCCCGGACCCCTTTCCAAAAAAACTTGTGTTTAGGGTCTATAAAAAGCGGAATATCAGTCAGCTTTTGTCCGTTGATTATTTCTATGGGAAGGCTTGACAGAAAAACATCAACGGCAAATTGCCTGTAAAAGAGAATTATTCTCATTCAGACGAAAACCCCCGCAGATCTTCACGTTCTGCGGGGTAGGTTTTTATACAAATTCCTGATAGAAAACAGACTAATATTTGCGAAGATGATTTTCACAAGACGAGGCGGAGGACGCAGGAATCCTGACGGATTCCGAGGACGACAACGAAGTATTGCGGGAATCAAAGATTGTCTGTTTTTATTAGGTTCAGGTATAAAAGAGAATTATTCTCAGTCAGACGAAAACCCCCGCAGATC
>JBGUWL010000165.1:0-18334 GCA_045221075.1 Acutalibacteraceae bacterium | reverse complement strand
CGAAGTAGGGTGCAGCGTCACGCTGCCCGGCAGCACGCCGGCGCCGACGTGACCCTTAATCGGGTCACTTTCCGGCTGCTTTCTTATGGACATTATGATTTTATGCTGTTCATGGCTTGGCGTGCCTGTTTATACAGGAGTTAAATGTATTGTATAATACTTTTAATTATTCACTATCTGTTGAGCAACCATCGAGATCATTCCGCTGAATAACTCCGCTCTTAATAACCCCAATAATTCCACTTTCCACATTCCAAATTAAATATTTTTCATTGAGCGAAGCGCTGCTCACTCTTCGTCTTCCGGGGCTTCGGAGGCGAAGAATTTGCCGAAGGATTTTTTGAAGCGGGTGCCGACTGAGTCGTTGTTCTTTTTCTTATGGTTCTTTATCAGAAGCTCCTGATCGCTGTTTGTATCGGCAAAGGGATCGTCGCTCTGATCGTAGCCTGTGTAGTATTCAAAGGCGCTGTCGTTTGCGGCCTGCTTTTTGCTGCCGCTGCGGTTCTTTTTGCTGTTTTTGGAGTTTTTGTCATGATCTCTGTCGGTCTTCTTTACAGAGGTCTTTACGTGAGTCTTTACCGGTGTTTTTTCATGCTCCGTTTCAGATGGAGCAATGGGCTTGGGTGTCTCCACAAAGGGCTGGGAGATGTTTGCGGTAGAGAATCTCTGGGCGTAGGCGTGGTTGCGGGGCATGGACTTTTTCATTTCCTCATACTTGCGGTGGTATTCCTCTGCGTTGACGCTTTCAAGACGGGGAATGTTGGTAAAGGGCGTCTGCATGGGAACGATGGTGGCGCGCTTTGAGGATGCGTGTTCAAAGATGATGCCTGCGTCCCGCTCAAAGACAAATACGTCTCTGGGTGAGGTGTGCTCTTCTGCGGGGGATGCTTCCGTTTCCGGAACCGCTGCGGGGGCTTCGGTGACGGGAGCGGCGGTATTTTCGGCTGTTGTAGTGCTGGGAGTGTTCATTTCGGCTTCTACTCCTTCAAAGAATTGTTCTTCGGTCTCGGGGGTTGTGTCTTCGGCTGCGGGTTTCTGGGTCACGCTCTTTTTGCCCTTGTGGGCCTCGGCCTTGTCAAACACTGCGGCGACTGCGGCAGAGCCTGCCATGGCTGCGGTTCCGGCCATGCCGTGCTTTTTGCCGAAGCGCTTTTCAAAATTGGAGCCTTCTGCGGCTGCTGCGCTTTCGGCTGCGGAGCTTTCCTTTGCGGGAGCGGTCTCACGGGAGCCGCCGAAAAGCTTGTTGAAGCGTGAACCTGCCTCTTCGGGGTCCGGCTCCATGGGCTTTGCCTTTACCACAAAGGGGTTGTCGTCGCTTTCGGCCTTGCGGGCGTTGTATATTTCGTTCTGGCTGACGGTCTCAAAGCCCATTTCGGCCATCTTCTTTTCTCTTTCCTCTTTGAGCTTTGAAGCGTCCCTGATCTCAACATCTATGGGTCTGCCGCTGCCCTCGTTCAGAGCGCCGATGACAAGACTTCCGTCTGCGGACTTTGATATCTCAAGCTCGATGGTGTCGGAATCCTGCTTGGGCTTTTCCGTATTTTCGGCGGGTGCCTGATAGATGGTGGTGCCGGTCTCCTGTTCCTCCGGCTCGTCATGGGGCAGAAGCTGGGTCCCGGAGGGCTTGCGTTCGGTCTTCTGTATCTCGGTGCCGACCTCTTCGCTGGTGTTCTTCATCCTGTTGATAAGACGGCTGAAGAGTGCGGATTCGGGAGCGGTGGAGTCGTCAGCGGCAAAATTTTCGTCAATGTCCTGCTGGGCTGCGGATGAAAGCAGTACGGTCTTTTCGTCGGCGGGTGAGGTCTCCTTTGCCTGCTCTCCTGAGAGCGGTTCCGTCTCCTGGGCGGCGGGTGCGGGAGCTGCGGGGCTGAGCTTGCCGAAGTGCTTTTCAAACTTTGAAGCGCGTTTTTCGTCGGTGTTGACAAGCATTATGTCAGGTGAGGCAGCAGCCTGGGGAGCGGTCGCGGAGGATACGCTCCTGTTTTTGCCGAAGCGCTTCTCGTATGCCGAAAGCTCAGGCTGTTCGGTCTGTTCGCTGCCGCCGAAGGATGTGGTGGTCTCGTCGTTCTCGGAAGGACCTATCTGTTCTATCTCAGTGCGGCGTTTTTCGGTGTTTTCGGCGAATACTATCTCTCCCTCGTCCTCGTTATCGGAGGAGGAAAGCACAACGGTGGGCTGTGCGCTCTGTTCAAAGCTGTCCTGCTCAAATGCAGGCAGAGGACGTGACTCGTGCAGCATTATCGTAGGTTCTGAGGGTGTGCTGCCGTAGGCCGGAGCTGCAGGCTCCTCGTAGGATGCGGCGGGTTCCTCGTAGCCCTGATAGAAGGGGGAGTTCTCCTGAACGGGAGTGGCCTCGATGGACATGAAGCCGTCGATCTGTTCCGGAGCGGCACCGGGACGTTCGCTGTTGTTTTCTTCGGGCAGCAGGGTCACGCGGCTGTTTGAAACGTCAAATGAATGTTTTCCAAAGCGTTCTTCGTATGTCATCGGTTCATCCGCTTCCTTTTCCTGATATGTCATAGGAGCGTCCGGAGTTTCGTCATAGATCCCGCTGTCGGAATGTTCCGGTGTACGGGGTGAAGGAACGGTCTGCTCATAGAATACGGGAGTGCCGTCATCCTCCGGCTCCTCATTGCCGTAGGTCATGGGGGCTGCGCCGGAATTGACATCATAGTCATCGCTGTAGGTCATGGGAGCTGCGCCGGAATTGACATCATAGTCATCGCTGTAGGTCATGGGCGCGGCTCCGACGTTTATGTCATATCCATCATCAAGGCTGATGGGCGCTGTGTTCTCAAGGGAAGCGGCAGACAGAGGCAGGGTGACGTCCGTGTCTTCGCCGTCGGGAGAAACAGGAGCAGACTTCTTTTCCTTTTTAGTGTCGGAGAAGATGTCCTTTGAGGTTTCCGGCTCGTCCTTTTCCTTTACGGGCTCAAAGTCCGGATCGGGTTTGCCGTTTTCGGAAACAATGGCCTTCGACTTTTTGTATCTGATGCCGACTATTATCATTATCAGAAGGGCGATAAGACCGATGACCGATGCTGCGATAATATATATGTAGCGAATGTCCATATCTTCAAGAGAAAGGGAGGGAGTGGACTCTCTTGAGGGCTCCGGCGGAGCGATGTCGTCAAACCGGACGGTCTCCATTATCTGGGTGAAGAGCTTGCGATTGGCTTCCGAATCCGCCTGGTCGCTGGTCTGGTAGGTGATCTTTACATTCTTGCCGTCAACCACGGTATACTGCTGCAGACCCTCGATCTTTGTGCCGCTGTTCTCGTATTCTATGGTAAAGGTGAGGAACAGGGCGCCGCCGTAATAGTTCTTTGCGCAGCCGGTATAAAGGTCGGACTGCAGGAGCTTGTCGATAATGTTCTGCAGGTTGTCTTCACTCAGGTCCGAAAGGCTTCCTATGGCCTTTGTGTCCTCGGATTCGGTGCTGGTGACGGTTATACCGAAGGTGAAATCGTGGGAGTTGGCTCTGAGATAGATGTCGTTTTCCTCAAAGAGCTTCATCATATCCGCCTTTGTTGAGCGGTTTGCCGCAAAGACCGGATCGTCCTCCTTTGTGTCTCTGGTTATGACGTAGAGATCATCCGGCAGGGAAAATGTCATTGAAGCTTCTTTGATGTGGTATTCGTTCATCTTTACCGGCTGAGAGGAGGTCTCGGCGGGTTTGCTCTCTTCCGGTTTTGACTCGCCGGAATTCTCGGCGGGCTTGCTTTCGCCGTTATCTGTTTCATCGGTATTATCGGCGGGCTTGCTCTCGTCGGTTTTCGACTCGTCGGAATTATCCTCGGCCTTGCTCTCGTCGGTATTTGATTCGTCGGTATTTTCGGCGGGTTTGCTCTCGTCGGTGTTTTCGTTTCCGGCAGGCGCAGCAGCGGAGCTTTCCGCAGAAGTCTGTGTACTGCTTTGGTCGGGTTCTGCAAGGACAGGCAGTGACAGTGTCACCGCAAGCAGAGCCGCCGCAAAAATTGCGCTTAATCGTTTCATGTATATTCCTCCTGATATCCTTTGGTTCCTTATGTTCTGATCTCTGACGTTCCGGCGAAAGCGGAAAAGTATCATACTAAACTCCCGTTAAAAGCAGACATAGTCTCCTTTTAATGGCGCGTCAGCGCGTCGGAGTTTGCATAAGACGTCATCTGTGCGTATGCACGGATGGGCGCAGCCTGTGGAGGCGCCTTTTCCGATTAAAAATGTCAGCTTTTAATCGGAAAACAGTATCAGAGCGCATTATTCCGGATAATACTACTTATACATAGTACATTATACTTTAAGCCGTACCAAAATACAAGACCTTCTGCCATTAAGTTTAAAAAATCCGTCACAACATTCAGAGCGTTTGTCCTGCTGCTTCCGAGCTGCATGAGGTGTTCCGGGTTCTCGTCTGGCCGGCCGCAAAAAGACCGCCGTTCTGACGAAAGAAGCGGCGGTCGTCTGATGATTTTTTTGTATGTCCGCGGACAGCGCCGCGGTTTACGAGAAACCCCTGTGAACCGGTGTATTTCAGTCAGGACAGTTCCGGCAGATATGGGGGATAAGATATATGTGAAAAAATTGAAATGTTCTGTACTAACCGTTCCGGCAGGCGCAGGGGACAGCTTATACTAAACTCCCATTAAAAGCAGACATAGTCTGCTTCTAATAGCGCGTCAGCGCGTCGGAGTCTGCATGAGATGTCATCTGTGCGTATGCGCAGATGGATGCAGCATCAGGCGCGCCTTTTTCGGATAAAAGTGTCAGCTTTTAATCGGAAAACAGTATTACTGAGGCTTATATGCCTGTTCTCTCATGATGCGCTGGTATTCCTCTTTGCCTTCCTGGGTCATTGCAATGGAAGCTATCGATAGTTTGTCAACGGTGACACCGTACTTTTCTGACCATTCGTCCCTGTGCTTTGATGATATGTATTCTGACATAGCGGGGATCTGTGTGGTTATACGGCTGACGATTATGCCTTTCTCCGAGCAGTTTTTTAATGTCTCTTGCTCTGTGGCAATGATATCATCCCTCAGCTTTTCCTCAACGGCTTTTGCACCGCCGTTTGCTGTGAGCTTTCCGGCGTTCGTTACATTGAAAAACGCCTTGCCGAAAAACCGGATCGGAATGATCGCGGAAGTGCCGCATACATCGGTATTATAAGGCAGAGGATCCCTTGAACCGAAGGCGACTTCCATAAATTTGGGTTCCTCCTGCTGAGGTGCGGGAGCGGGAGTCGGTGTCTGAGGCGCAGGAGCTGCGGTCTGTTCCGGTTTGGTCTCGGCTACTCCTGCAGCCGTTTTGATATCCTTGATGAGCTTGTCAAAAAATCCCATAATGATCCTCCTTGTTTTGCTGGGCAATGAATGATGTCACACATGGGTCCATCCTTTATCATTATGTGACGGTACGGACCCGTAGATCTCATGACTGAATTATAACATATAAAATAATGACGGTCAATAAATAGTAATGATATGTGCAGTCCGCTTTTTGTCTGCCTTGTGACAAGCTGCAGGACTGATGAGCTTTTCCCGGTTTTCCGTGCCAGCCTGTGCCAGAATTGATCTGTGCCTTAACCTGCTTCCGGCTTTTGCTTCAGAATGAAATAAAAAACAGTAAAAAGAGCCGGTTCAGAGGCTTGACAAATCTGACAGGATAGTGTATAATATGCAACAGTGTAAAGACGAATGCTTTACAGATACGCCGGATGCAGGAGGTATTGCTGTATGTCAAAGAATTTTGAAGTCTCGTCACTGCTGGATTATTACGGCAGTCTTCTGACCGATAAGCAGCGTGAGGCAGTTGAGTATTACTACAACGACGACCTGTCGCTGGGTGAGATAGCCGAGAATCTGAATATTTCCCGTCAGGGAGTAAGAGACAGCATCAAAAGAGCAGAAGCTGTTCTTTTTGAAGCTGAGGAAAAGCTGAGACTGCTCAAGATCAGCAAGGAGCTTCAGGAACGGCTTGACACTATCCGCCGCAACATCGACATCATCGACGACCTTAACATAAAGCGCTATCGTTCAAACGATATAAACGAGAGCATAAAGGTGATATTGGCGGAGCTTGAAAAGCTGCATGAGCTCTGAGCTTCCGCAGTGGGAACGCCCCGCAGTTTCCGGGGTATACGGAAAGAAATGGAGTTGAGATAATGGCCTTTGAAGGACTGTCCGAAAAGCTGAGCGCCGCGTTCAAGCGCCTGCGCAACAAAGGAAAGCTTACGGAAAGCGACGTCAAAAGCGCGATGCGAGAGGTGCGTATGGCACTGCTTGAGGCGGACGTCAACTACAAGGTGGCAAAGGATTTTACCGCAAAGGTGACCGAAAGAGCCGTCGGTGCTGACGTAATGGAAAGCCTGACTCCCGCACAGATGGTCATAAAGATCGTAAACGAAGAGCTTACTGCCCTGATGGGCTCCGAGGAGACCCGCATAAGCTTTGCGGGAAAGCCCCCCACGATCATCATGATGTGCGGTCTGCAGGGTTCAGGTAAGACCACCCACAGCGCAAAGCTTGCAAAAATGATGAAGAAGCAGGGACGCCGTCCGCTGCTCGTTGCCTGTGACGTGTACCGTCCCGCAGCTATAGAACAGCTGAAGGTGGTGGGCGGACAGGCCGGAGCCGCAGTGTTCGAGATGGGACAGGAAAACCCCGTGACCATCGCAAAGGCGGCAGTAAAACACGCCAAGGACTACGGCAACGATATAGTTATCCTGGATACCGCCGGTCGTCTGCATATTGACGAAAAGCTCATGAACGAGCTTAAGGAGATCAAGGCCGAGGTCAACCCCGATGAGATACTTCTGGTAGTTGACTCAATGACCGGTCAGGACGCCGTTAATGTGGCAAAGTCCTTTGACGAGCTGCTGGATATCAGCGGCGTTATCCTTACAAAGCTGGACGGTGATACCCGAGGCGGCGCCGCTCTGTCGGTAAGGGCCGTAACGGGCAAGCCTATAAAGTTTGCCGGTATCGGCGAAAAGCTGGACGATCTTGAGGTTTTCCACCCGGACCGTATGGCTTCAAGGATCCTTGGCATGGGCGACGTGCTTACCCTTATCGAGGATGCGGAAACAAAGCTGGATCAGAAAAAAGCCGAAGAGATGGCAAAGAAGTTCCAGCAGAACAAGTTCGATATGAACGATCTGTACGAACAGATGATGCAGATAAAAAAGATGGGCTCCATCAAAAGCATCCTGTCAAAGATACCCGGCGTCGGCAAGCAGATCAAAGAGATGGATTTTGATGACAGACAGATGGACAGGGTCGCGGCCATGATACTCTCAATGACAAAGGCCGAGCGTGAAAATCCTAAGATCATCAATCCCTCCCGCAAAAAGAGGATCGCAGCCGGCAGCGGCATGAAGGTAGAGGACGTAAACCGCCTTATGAAGCAGTTTGAGGATATGCAGTCCTTTATGAAGAGCATGAATTCCCGCAACAAGCGGGGCAAGAGAAAGCGCCTGCCCGGACTGGGCGGTCTCCCCGTCAATCCCAACATGGACCCCGGCATGATGAACAGCATGATGCACGGACCGGGGGACGGCAAGCGCAAAAAATAAGTCTTTCATCCAATGAAAATTGGTGAAATATAAAACAAATCAGTGCTGTATGCACAAAGTCAAATTTCTGGAGGTAAATCAAATGGCAGTAAAGATCAGACTTCGCCGTATGGGCGCAAAGAAGGCACCTTTTTATCGTGTAGTAGTGGCAGATTCAAGATATCCCCGTGACGGCAGATTCATCGAGGAGATCGGCACCTACAATCCCCTGGCTGACCCCTCAGAGTTCGTTGTTGACGCCGAAAAGACCAAGAAGTGGATCGCTAACGGCGCTCAGCCCACCGATACCGTTAAGGCGCTGCTTAAGAAGAACAACATCATCTGATGTTTTCGGAGGGAAAAATGAAAGAATTACTGATTGCGATCGTAAAGGGTCTTGTTGAAAAGCCCGACGCCGTTGAGGTCGTTGTTGACGATATCAACGACGAGGGTGTGGTAGTGTACCATCTTCATGTTGACGAAAACGACATGGGTCGTGTTATCGGCAGACAGGGACGTATTGCAAAGGCGATACGCACCGTTATGAGAGCCGCCGCAACAAGAAACGACGAGAAGATCCAGGTGGAGATCGACTGAGAGCGATCCGGCGGGAAGCCCTGAGGGGTTTCCCTTTTTCTTTATTCCACAAAAGGAGGTATTGTGTGATGAAAAAGCAGTATATCGAAGCCGGCAGGATAGTCGGCACCCACGGACTGAGGGGCGAGGTCAGGATAGATCCCTGGTGCGACAGCGCCGATTTTCTCTGCGGCTTCCGTACCCTCTATGACGCATCCGGAAATCCCATGAAGGTCAGGAGCGCCCGGCCGCATAAGAATATCGCCATCGTAAAATTTGACGGCGTTGACCGTGTTGAAGACGCCGAGCTGCTCCGGAGCCGTATTGTATTTATTGACCGCAGTGACGCCCGGCTGCCCGAGGGGACCCACTTTATACAGGATCTGCTGGGACTCAGGGTGGAGGACGCGGATACCGGCGCGCTGTACGGCACCGTCACCGACGTGCTCAAAACCGGCGCAAACGATGTGTATCAGGTCACAAAGGACGGAAAGGACTATTTTGTTCCCGTGATACCGGATGTGGTGACCGAAAAGGACGTTGACGGCGGCGTGATAAAAATACGACCGATCAAGGGGTTATTTGACGATGAGGATTGATATTCTTACATTGTTTCCGGAGATGTGCGAGGCGGTGCTTGGCGAGAGCGTCATCGGCCGCGCCAGAAAAAAGGGTATCGTGACCCTTGAATGTCACCAGCTCAGGGACTTTGCCTTTGACAAGCACAAGCGGGTGGACGATTCCACCTACGGAGGCGGGATGGGTATGCTTATGATGGCCGAGCCCATCGCCCTGTGCTTTGAGGATCTGTGCCGCAGACTGGAAAAAAGGCCGCATCTTGTGTATCTTTCTCCCAAGGGCAAGGTGCTCACGCAGGAAAAGGTGCGCCGTCTTGCAGAATACGAAAACCTTGCTCTGCTCTGCGGCCACTATGAAGGCGTGGATCAGAGGGTGCTGGATGAGTTCGTGGATGAAGAGATATCCATCGGGGACTATGTTCTGACAGGGGGAGAGCTTCCGGCCCTTGTGCTTGCCGACAGTGTGTGCAGGATGATACCGGGAGTGCTTTCCGACGACATCTGCTTTGAGGAGGAGAGCCACTACAGCGGTCTTCTGGAATATCCCCAGTACACCAAGCCTGCGGAGTGGCGGGGCAGGAACGTTCCGGAGGTGCTTCTCAGCGGTCATCATGCCAATATTGAGAAATGGCGCCATGAGCAGAGTCTTCTGGAAACTGCCCGTCTCAGACCGGACCTGCTTGAACGAACAGAGCTTGACGACAAGGATATCCGCTTTTTAAAGGAAAAGGGATTATTGTAGTAGTGGGTATCATTATTGTACTATAATATCCTGGTATAATTTCAAGTTCTTACTTTTATTGCCATTTTCAGACCACCTGTCGGCTGGACTCCGACGGCGCTGCGTATCAAGAAGAAAAATATATCCTGACTGAGACTTTTAACAACAGTATTCGTCTTGTTGATGATATTTTCATGATAATAAACGAATATTATTCTTTATCAGAAATAAGCAGATGCACATTAAACATAATTGATGATCCGGTTTTTATGAAGCAGCAATTTGCTGTCGGATTATGAGAAAAATAGGTTTTTTCTTGATTTTATTGTGTAATCTCCCTCACATAATTGCCAAAAAGTAGTACATATATCCATAAATCAGCAGTTTTTGCCCGGAAAATCCCGTATGAGGTATAAAAACTTTTCAACATTTCTGACAGGTTGCACAAAAACGGAATTGCCTGTTCCGCTATAAATCGTAAATAAATCCAAAGTTTAAGAAAACAGTTGATTAATGCTCAAATTATGCTATAATTGTACTATGAATCAGGGTAGCTGTGGGTGCCCGTTCCGCAGCCTTTGATTGGTAATTAGGGGATATTTTATGTTGAGGAGGAATTTTGCATGTTCGTAAAAGAAGTAATGGTTCAGAATCAGGTCGGCCTTCACGCACGTCCCGCAACCTTCTTCATCCAGAAGGCAAACGAGTTCAAGTCTTCTATCTGGATCGAGAAGGAAGAGAGAAGAGTTAATGCCAAGAGCCTTCTTGGTGTACTTTCTCTGGGCATTGTCGGCGGCACTACCATCAAGGTAATGGCTGACGGAGCAGACGAAGAGGCCGCTGTTGAGAGTCTTGTTAAGCTCATCCAGTCCGGATTCTCTGAATAATCAACTTTTATTCCTTTAAGCACTGCCTTCCGGCGGTGCTTTTTTTTGATGTGTCAGCCGAGGTTGTTTCGGGGACATTCTGCGTTTATCGGCTGTCCGTACTGCATTTTCAAAACACAGCGGGACTGCAGAGACCTGTCTTATGGTCTTTGCAGTCCCGCTTTATCCGTTCCGGAGAAGCTCCGTACATGGGGTTCATTCAGTTTTATTTTTTTCCGGGGAATTGTCCTTGGCTCCGGCTTTGCATATCCCGCTTTTGGGACAGCCCTGACACCCGCAGGAACAGCCGCCTTTTCCGGAGCGTCTGCGGCGTATCATGTATATAAGGACCGTTATAACGGCGGCCGCAAGCAGCAGCCAGAGTACTATATCTATAGGGTTCATATTATCACCTGTCCGGTCTGGGATCGGTCATATATGGCAGGCAACGCATATCCAGTATGCGGTGAGGGCCACTGCCCAGGCCACGGCGCACTGCCATATCACCACGAACGCCGCCCATTTCAGCCCCAGCTCCCGCTTTATTGCCGCAACGGAGGCCACGCAGGGTGTGTACAGAAGGCTGAAGGCCAGCATGGCAATGGCGGCAGCTCCCGTCATGGAGAGCATGAGGGTGTCGCCGTACAGTATCTCAAGTGACGAGACAACGCTTTCCTTTGCCATGAATCCGCTGATGAGGGAGGTTACTATCCTCCAGTCGTTGAGTCCGACAGGCGCAAACAGAGGAGCTAACCATCCCGCAAGCATTGCAAGGATACTGTTCCGGGAATCCTCCACCATGTTCATCTGGAAATCGAAGTTCTGGAGGAACCATACCACGATGGTGGATATGAATATGACCGTAAAGGCTCTCTGGAGGAAATCCTTTGCCTTTTCCCACAGAAGCCGGATGACGTTTCCTGCCCCCGGCATACGGTAATTGGGCAGCTCCATGACAAAGGGTACGGCCTCGCCTCTGAACATGGTCTTTTTGTAAACAAGAGCGTTGATTATGGCCATGAGTACTCCCAGGAAGTACAGTCCGGCGATTATCAGCCACTGCCATTCCGGAAAGAATATCTCTACAAAAAACGCATATATAGGCAGCTTTGCGGTACAGCTCATAAACGGTGTGAGCAGTATGGTCATTTTCCGGTCCCGCTCACTGGGCAGGGTGCGGGTCGCCATGACCGCAGGCACCGTACAGCCGAAGCCTATCAGCATGGGAACTATGCTCCGCCCCGAAAGTCCTATGCGCCTCAGCAGCTTGTCCATCACAAAGGCGACACGGGCAAGGTACCCGCTGTCCTCAAGCAGCGACAGGAAGAGGAACAGTATTATTATGACCGGAAGGAAGGAAAGCACGCTGCCCACGCCGGCAAATATTCCGTCGATTATCACTCCGGTAAGCACTGCGTTTACCTGGGCGTCCACCATTCTTCCCCGAAGGAACTCCGAAAGCTGGGTTATCCCGCTGTCCAGCAGGTTCTGAAGGTTGCCGCCGATAAGATCAAAGGTCAGCCAGAATATCAGCACCATTATCAGCACGAACATGGGTATGGCCGTGAACCGTCCGGTCAGCAGCCGGTCTATCTTAAGACTGCGCCTGTGCTCCTTGCTTTCCGCGGGTTTGACCACCGTGTGTCTGCATACACGCATTATGAAGGAAAAGCGCATATCCGCCATTGCCGCATTGCGGTCAAGTCCGCAGGTCTTTTCCATCTGAGTGATGATATGCTCGATGGTTTCCTTTTCGTCATCACTGAGTCCCAGCTGCTCGATAATGAGTTTGTCGCCCTCTACCACCTTTCCTGCGGCAAAGCGAACAGGCAGTCCGGCGGCTTTTGCCTTGGTCTCGATAAGGTGTATCACCGCGTGAAGACAGCGGTGTATCGCTCCGCCTCTGTCGTCGGCACTGCAGAAATCCTGACGCAGGGGCTTTTCCTGATAGTGGGCGATGTGAAGGGCGTGTTCGATAAGCTCGTCAACGCCCTGGTTTTTTGCCGCTGATATGGGTACAACGGGCACACCCAGCAGCTTTTCAAGGGTGTTGATGTCAACGGAGCCGCTGTTTGCGGTCATCTCGTCCATCATATTCAGGGCAACCACCATGGGGATGCCCATTTCAAGGAGCTGCATGGTAAGGTAAAGATTGCGCTCGATGTTGGTCGCATCCACAATATTAATTATCGCACGGGGCTTTTCGTTGAGTACAAAGTTTCTGGACACTATCTCCTCTTCGGAATAAGGGGACATTGAGTATATTCCCGGCAGATCCGTCACACGGGTGTGAGGATAGCCTTTTATAACTCCGTCCTTGCGGTCAACGGTAACTCCCGGAAAGTTTCCCACATGCTGGTTTGACCCGGTGAGACGGTTGAACAGTGTGGTCTTTCCGCTGTTCTGGTTGCCCACAAGGGCGTATGTAAGCGTCTCGTCATCCGGCAGGGGATCGCCGCTGCCCTTTGGGTGGAACTTTCCGCCTTCCCCAAGACCCGGGTGAGCGTTTGATCTCCGGGGTTTTTCGCTCTTCCGGGGATTGCTTTCTGTTGGCGTGATCTCTATTTTTTCGGCGTCGTCCAGACGCAGGGTCAGCTCGTATCCGTGTATCCTGAGCTGCATCGGGTCGCCCATGGGCGCGAATTTTACAAGGGTAAGCTCTGCGCCGGGTATTACTCCCATGTCAAGAAAATGCTGGCGCAGACTTCCTTCCCCTCCCACGGAATTTATTATTGCCGATTGTCCTGTTTTAAGTTCACTTAGTTTCATGTCCGGTCTTTCCTTATTCATGATTTGAGGTTATTTCATACACACGGACGCCACAAAGCTGATCTCCGCCGGATTTCTTGACTTCCTGTTCCATTTCCACATAGCGCATTCCGCACTTTTCCATAACACGTCCCGAGGCGGGGTTGTCCGTATGGTGGCGGGCAATGACCCGCTTGAAGCCGCAGCGGAAAAGCTCCTGTATCACGGCAGTTACGGCCTCCGTCATCAGACCCTTTCCCCAGAGAGAGCGGGATATCACATACCCCAGCTCGGCGCAGGTGCCGTTGTCCCGTGTTCCCACAACGTCAACACAGCCGACTACATTATCCGGTTCATCCTTCGGTGTGAGCGCCCAACGGTATTCAAAACCCGCCGCCGCTTCTTCAAGATAGAGCCTGAGAAGATGCCGGGTGCTGTCTATGTTTTTGTGACGGTACCAGCGGCAGTATCTTGCCACCTCTTCATCGCTTGTCCAGTTGCGGAACATGGAATCTGCATCGCCCTCCTTAAAGGGACGAAGTGTCAGCCTTTCCGTTGTAAGTATGCTCATTGTGATACTTCCCTTTCTGCGCCGGGGCGCATCATATCATTTTACTTATGATACCACATTGATCGGGTCGCCTGCCAGAAAACGCCTTATATTCTCCGCAACGATCGACATCAGTCTCTGACGGGTCTCAACGGGAGCCCATGCAACATGGGGGGTGATGATGCAGTTTTTCGCCTGCATCAGGATACACTTTTCTTCCATTGGCTCGGTGCGCAGGGTGTCAAGACAGGCGCCGCCGAGATGTCCGCTTTCAAGGGCGTTGTAAAGATCCTGCTCCACAACGATTCCGCCCCTTGCGGTGTTTACGAAAAGTGCGCCGGGCTTCATCTGCGCAAAGGTGCTTTCGCAGAACAGATCGGCCGAATCTTCATTCAGAGGACAGTGTACCGTCACGATATCGCTCACGGCGAGCAGTTCCTCAAGACCGGTCATTCTTACGCCGTCAATGTTCCTTTCGCTGCGGTTGTATGCAATGACGTTCATATTGAACGCCAGAGCGATCTTTGCGACCGCCTGACCGATAGCGCCCAGTCCGATGATACCGATGGTCTTTCCCGCAAGCTCGTTCAGCGGGTAGACAAAGGGCGAAAATGTGGGGCTTCTCATCCAGCGGCCTTCCTTGACATACCGGTCATACTGCGCCGTACTGTTGTAGTGGGCAAGTATCAGCGAAAAGGTATGCTGTGCAACGGCGTCGGTAGAATAGGACCCGGCGTTGCACACCGTAATACCGTGCTCACGGCAGTAGGGAATATCTATATTATTGTAGCCTGTGGCGAAAAGTCCGATATAGCGCAGCTTTTTTGCGTATCTGAGGCTGCCTGCGTTCATCAGGGTCTTGTTGCATATCACAAGGTCCGCGTCGGCCACGGCTTCCGCTACCTCTTCGTATTTCAGCAGGCCGTGCTGCATCACGGTGCCGAATTCCTCAAGCACCTCCGCTCCCACAAGCTCGTCAACGACCGTCTGGGCGTCTGTCAGAACTATCTTCATGTTTCCCTCTCCCTGCTTTCTGTATGATTTGATTCAACATATCTACCCATATAAAAGTATACTCCCTTTTCCCCCTCAAGTCAACCGCAGAGCCCAGCGTGACGCTGGACCCGTGTTCGCGCTGTCGCTCCGTTAACACTCCGCTCCGGGCTCGGGTGGGAAACCTTTTCTCCCGCGCCGGACGGCACGGCGCAGAGCCTGCGCTCCCGTGTTCGCGCTGTCGCTTCGTTAACACTCCGCTCCGGGCTCGGGTGGGAAACCTTTTCTCCCGCGCCGGACGGCACGTCATATACCGGCTCCATCCGCCGCCGTGCCGTGAAAACGGCACTTTCCGGCTTTTTTCTGATGAATTTGCAATTTCTTACGCTGTTCATAATTTGACGTGCCTGTTTTATCTGACCATTAACCGACCCGAATAAAGCCGTACCTGCGGCACATAACTGCCGGATGCCGATGAACCGTAGCGCGAAATAGGGAGCGCAGGCGCAGTGAAACAAGTGCCCTTGGGGTGCTCTGCGCCGCGAAGTTGGGTGCAGCGTCACGCTGCCCGGCGGCTCGCCGTTAGTGTAAAATAATTCTGGGAGAAACGGAAACGCTTCCTTTGGTCGCTAAAATAATAAATATCCGACTCCACCATAAACAGGCACGCCAAAGCATGAATAGCGCAGAAACTGCGAAGTCCAAAAATACCAGCCGGAAAGTGCCGCTATGTGCGGCACGGCGGCGGATGGTGATGGTATATGACGTGCCGTGAACCGCGGGAGTAAAAGTATCCTGTCCGAGTTCAGAGCGAAACGGCAGTTGAGCGACAGCGCGAAATAGGGAGCGCAGGCTCTGCGCCGCGAAATCACCCCCGGCGGCTCGCCGGTTGAAATCACCCCCGGCGGCTCGCCGGCGTGCTTGACAAACAGAGGAAAATATAATAGAATTAAAGTGATATAATGTGTTAGTTATGCAAAGAAGAATGAATAAGGACTGACATTTATTGACTGGAGGTTGTTCGGATGAGTTTCAGTATCCTTGGCACAGGCAAGGCCGTGCCGGAATATATCCTTACCAATGACGAGCTTTCAACAATGGTTGAGACAAACGACGAATGGATAAGAACCAGAACGGGCATTGAAGAGCGCAGGGTCTGCAAGGGCGAGACGCTGACGGATCTGACCGTGACTGCCGCAAAGAACGCCCTTGAGAATGCCGGAGTTGCTCCGGAACAGCTTGACCTTATAATCTGCTCCACCATGAGGGGCGAGAACGTAACTCCGTCACAGGCCTGTGTTATCCAGAAGGAGATCGGCGCAGACTGTCCTGCTTTTGACGTGAACGCCGCCTGTTCGGGATTCATCTATGCCCTTGATATTGCTGACGGATATTTTGTCCGGAAGAAAGTAAAGTACGTTCTTATCGTTTCCATGGATAACCTTTCAAACATCATCGACTGGACCGACCGCGCCACCTGTGTTCTGTTCGGAGACGGCGGAGCCGCCGCAGTCCTGGGAGAGGGCGACGACCTGCTTTCCATCAACCTGACCGCCGTGGGAAATGACGAGGTGCTCAGGATACCCCACGGCAGCAACTCTTCACCCTTCTATGAGCATCCCGAAGAAAAGGCCGTGCTTCACATGGCAGGCAACGAGGTTTACAAATTCGCCGTCAACGCCATGTCAACGGGCATCAAGAAATCCGTTGAGGACGCCGGTCTTACTGAGGATGACGTTGACCATGTTATCCCCCATCAGGCAAATATCAGGATAATAAACGCATCCGCAAAGAATCTTGGAATACCCCGTGAAAAGTTCTACTGCAACGTGAACCATTACGGCAACACATCATCCGGCAGTGTGCCGCTGGCTCTGGACGAGGCAAACCGCGCCGGAGTGCTTAAAAAAGGAGACATCATCGCAATGTGCGCATTCGGAGCGGGACTTACCACCGGAAGCTGCGTTGTGCGCTGGAGCAAAGAATGACGATACCCTGATTCATGCGGTATCACGGAGGATGAATTATGTCAAAAACAGCTTTTGTTTTTTCGGGTCAGGGGGCACAGTACCCCGGCATGGGCAAGGAGCTTTATGAATGCTCTCCCGCGGCCCGCAGGGTGCTGGATATGGCCGAGTCCATACGTCCGGGTATCCTGAAAATGTGCTTTGAGGGCACAAAGGAAGAACTTTCAATTACTGTAAATACCCAGCCCTGTGTTTTTGCCGTTGACCTTGCAGCTGCCGAGGCTGTCAGGGAAAAGGGCATAGAGCCGGATTTTGCGGCGGGCTTTTCATTGGGTGAGATAGCCGCAATAGCCTTTGCCGGTATGCTGTCCTATGAGGACGCATTCCGTCTGGTGTGCAGGAGAGCGGAGCTGATGGACAAGGCCGCTCACGACAATCCCGGAGCCATGGCAGCGGTGATGAAGATAACGCCGCAGCAGACTGAGGAGATCTGCGCAGGCTTTAAAAAGGCCTGGCCGGTAAACTACAACAGTCCCGCACAGACCGTTGTGGCAGCCTCACAGGAGGAGATCGACGACCTGTGCGCAAAGGTCAAGGAAATAAAGGGCAAGGCGGTAAAGCTTGCTGTAAGCGGAGGGTTCCACTCACCGTTTATGGACGAGGCCGCAGAGGGCATGGCGGAATATCTTTCTTCCGTTGCACTGTCTGAACCCCGCATACCCGTATATGCCAACTGTACGGCACAGCCCTATGAAGGGGACTTCCGTGCTCTGGTGTCGCAGCAGATAAATCATCCCGTAAAATGGCAGGCGAGCGTTGAGAATATGATCTCCGCCGGTGCGGACAGATTCATAGAGGTGGGCGTGGGCAAGACTCTTGCGGGTCTTATCAAAAAGATAAATTCCGACGTTACCGCCGTAAATATCGATAATAAGGAGGGACTTGACGCCCTTGTGTGAGCGTCAGGGGAATACTATGTTTGAACTTACAGGAAAAACAGCCATCATCACCGGTGCTTCAAGAGGTATCGGAAAGGGCATTGCCCTGCGTTTTGCGGAGCTGGGCGCAAACATCGCCTTTCTTCACTTCAACGACGGCGAAAAGGCCGCCGAGACCGTTGCCGAGCTTGAGGCAAAGGGTGTAAAGGCAAAGGCATACGAATGCAACGTTGCCGACTTTGAGGCTTCAAAGGCAGTTGTGGATGAGATAATAGGCGAGTTCGGCGAGGTGCATATTCTGGTGAACAATGCGGGCATCGTCAGGGACAAGCTGATCCTTTCGATGACCGAGGCTGACTTTGACGCGGTCATCAGCGTCAACCTCAAGGGTGCCTTCAATATGACAAAGAACATCTATCAGCACTTCATGAAAAAGCGCAGAGGAAGAATAATCAACATTTCCTCCATAGTGGGCATCAACGGCAACGCAGGACAGGCAAATTACGCTTCCGCAAAGGCCGGTATGATAGGCCTGACAAAATCAGTCGCAAAGGAGCTGGGCGGACGCAACGTCACCGCAAACGCAATTGCTCCCGGATTCATCAAGACAGACATGACAGACGGTATGCCCGAAAAGGCAAGGGAGGCTGCTCTTGCCGCTATCCCCATGAAGCGCGCCGGACAGGTGGATGACATTGCAAACCTTGCGGCTTTCCTTGCAAGCGACGAGGCTTCATATATCACCGGCGAGGTCATCAGAGTGGACGGCGGTATGGCCATCTGATACTGTTTTCCGATTAAAAGCTGACACTTTTAATCGGAAAAGGCGCCGCCCGAGGCTGCGCCCATCTGTGCATACGCACAGA
>JBGUWL010000164.1:0-4490 GCA_045221075.1 Acutalibacteraceae bacterium | reverse complement strand
GCATCCGCTGCCACAACGGCTGCTTCAACTTCTCCAAGGCCAACGGCACCGAGAACATGCAGTCCCTGGGCGACTCCCTGCACCTGGGCCGCTGCGCGCTCAACCCGCCCACCATGCAGCACAACCGCTACAAGATCGTCCCGACCAAGCACCCGAAGAAGGTCGCAATCATCGGCGGCGGCGTCGGCGGCATGGAGTGTGCGCTGGTTCTGAAAAAGCGCGGCCACAACCCTGTCATCTTCGAGAAGGAAGACCAGCTCGGCGGCCTGTTCCTCACGGCCTCCGCCATGACCTTCAAGGAGAACGACAAGGAACTCATTGCGTGGTACAAGCGCGAGATCGCCAAGGCCGGCATTGAAGTCCGCTTCAATACCGAGGTCAACGATCTGGGTACCATCAAGCGCGGCTTTGACGAGATCATCGTCTGCACCGGCTCCGTTCCCAGAACCATGCCGCAGATCAAGGGCTTTGAGAAGACCCGCTCCTTCCGTGAGCTCCTGCGTGAGAAGACCGTTGAGGGCGACAAGATCGTCTTCCTCGGCGGCGGCCAGTCTTCCTGCGAGGCGGCGTACGACCTCGTCCTCGCCGGCAAGCACCCCGTCATCGTCGAGTACGGCAACGACCTCGTCGCGGCCCAGGCCACCTGCCTTGCCAACACCTCCTTCCTGCGCGATGCGATGGAGTATCACAAGGTTCCTGTCTACCTGCACAGCACCATCACCGAGATCGGAGACGGCTACTGCATCATCAAGACCCCGAGCGAGACCTTCCGTTGCGAGTGCGACGCTGTCATCAACGGCATCGGCTTCGTCCCGGCCCCCGTCGGCGACAAGGGTCTCCACGTCCACAGAGTCGGCGACTGCGTTGCCATCGGCAACCTGCGTACCGTTATTTGGCGTGCGTGGGACGTCTGCATGAGAATATAGTTCTTTTGCAAACGGCATAATCCAATATAAAACCAATGCGCCCCTCGGGAAACCGAGGGGCGCAAACAATTTATAAGAATCAGCGCTCTTGCTTTATCAGATCCGCCAGTGTTTTGTGATCCAGAAAATCAGAAACCAGCGTGTCCAGCTCTTTCCACAGGGGGAGAGTAGAACAGAAGCTTGCCCGCGGACAAGGCTTTGCGCAGCTTTCGAGACATGCCACCGGCGCAAGATCACCCTCCGCTGCGCGCAGAATTTCCCCGACGGAATACTCATCCGGTTCGCGTGTCAGCCGGTATCCGCCGCCTTTTCCGCGTACACCCTCCACCAACTTCTTTTCCACCAGCAGGGGCAGAATGCGTTCAAGATATTTCAAAGAGACCTGCTGCCTCTCGGCGACCTCCTTCATTGCGACAAAGCTTCCGTCAGAATTTGTAGCCAGATCGACCATTACCCGAAGCGCATATCGCCCGCGTGTAGAAATCATCATGAATTTTCTCCTTTCTTCAGTTGCTATGGAAACCATACCTTTATCTTTTTTCTATTCGCTGACATTATACTACAAGACAAGGCAAACAGTCAATTCTTGGAAGCTGTTTTTAAAAAATAACCTGAAGCAATGATGAGAAGGGACAGAATTCTGCTCTGTGAGCGGCAGCGGGATTTCCCGAAAGATTGAAAAAGAAGAAAAAAAGTCTTGCATTTTAAAAAGAATTGTGCTATCATAATCAGGCACGAGAGATCCGGGTGTAGCGCAGTTGGTAGCGTGCTTGAATGGGGTTCAAGAGGCCGGAAGTTCGAATCTTCTCACTCGGACCAAAAATCCTCAATTTCGTAAGAAATTGGGGATTTTTTCTGCCCATTTGTGCTCCCCGTTATGGCCTGACTGGAATCTGACTGGAATGCGGTTTTTTAGCAAAACGCCTGGTCGAACACATCCACCGCCTTTTGCTTGACCGGAGACTGCACATGCAGGTAGTGCTGCGTCATATCCAGGTCCGCATGACCGACCATGCTCTGGATCGTCGCCAGGTCGACCCGCAGCGCCTGCATCTGGCTGACATAGGTGTGGCGGCAGGAATGAGGCGTCAGCTTACGCACATCCTCGACGGCTCTCACATACTCCTTGAACTTGTCCCGGTAGTGCTTGGGGTCGAAGGGTTGCTCTCTGTTCGGAGACTGGAAGATCGCGTGGATTCACAGCAAAGCCGCCGGGCGCGCGATTCAATCGCACATCCGGCGGCAGCGTCTTTTAACCTCCGCGTTATGATCTTTGAGGTTTTTCCTCTCTACTTTAGGGTTTGTTTGAAAATAGTATGAAATCGCAAATCGGCCATTATAAATGCAAAAGTGCATTTGCGAGGACAAAATGAAAAAGACCCGAAACCACCTGACAAGTGTACAGATGATTTCGGGCCACTCATTATTCCTGCGGTATCTCTATTCTTCCGTGCTGCTTTTCAAACTCTTCAATGGCCTTGCGAATCAGATAGATTACTTCTCCGTTGGCTGAGCGGCCTTCGTACTGCGAGATGTAATGCAGCTTATAGTGCAGCTCACTGTCGATACGCAGACCGAGGTGCTTATCCTTTTCCTTCTTAAAAATATCCATGCGGCACCCTCCGTGTACTTGATTAAAGACAGCTTGAGTTTATTTCAAGTACATGTTAGAATGTGCAGAGTGTACTTATTTTAAGTACGCAAGAATTGGGAAGGACACAAAAAAGACTCGAACCCTTTTTGAAGGATCGAGTCAAGGTTGATTTTCCTCTTCGGGGAGATAGCGCACAATGTCCGCGAGCTCAAATTGCAGAATCTTGCACAGAGCATCCAGCGTGTTTGTCGAGACGGAATCTCCGGCTTTGAGCCTTCGGATCGTGGAGCTGCTGATCTGCCCCTTCACCTGCAAGGTGTATGTCGTCGCCCCGCGCTCCTTCATCGTCTGCCACAGCGGGTCATAGGAGATCATACAGCGCCCTCCCTTCTCTCAGCACTTGCTTTATCATCATTATTGCCTATAATGGTGATAAAGTGTTATAGGCAATAATGCCTATATAGATTAGGAGGGCTTTCAATGGAAACAAGTGGTTCCGTCTGCTTTATTCGACATCCGCGTACTATCGGCGATCTGATGATCCCGCATCTGCTCGAACAGGAGCGGCAGTATGAAATTGTCAAGACCGTTGTGCTCGGAAATATGGACTACGAAAGTTTTATCACGGACATGCTTGCGGATCGGCAGTTTATCGAGGATAATGCCGCGCTGCGTTCACGGGGAGTAATATGGAAATGCCTCCTGATCCGGCAGCGTGGTCAGACCGGCGGCGTGCTGGTAATGCCCGAGAGCGGATGCAATGTCGGCTGGGCAGCCGGCTTGTGGGAATAAAATTTGCCCTTGCGAATATGATATTATTGTGATAAAATTCTGATAGCAGCGGAAAGGAGGGCGTACCATGCTGAATATTCGCCCGGTATCGGATTTGAGAAACAAATACCCTGAAATCGAAGAAGCTGTCCTGAGAAGCGGAGAGCCGGTTTTCCTGACAAAAAACGGCTATGGCTCCATGGTCGTTATGAGCCTGGAGCAGTATTCCGCTCTGACAGACGGGATTGAGCTCGCCTTGGATGAAGCGGATCGCGCAGCGGATTCTTCCGATGTCCGCTATTCCGCCGACGAAGTATTTGGCCGCGTAAGGAAGAACATCTATGGAAGAAAAGCGCTATGAGTTGAGAATCCTGCCGCTCTTTGAAGAGAAGCTCCAGGAGACGGCAGACTATATCGCATTTCGCCTGCGCAATCCAATTGCAGCCGAGGACTTCGTTGATGCTGTGGAGGCAGCCGTTTTTGAACGCCTGAAAGCACCCGAGGCTTATGAACCGTACCGGTCAAAGAAAGATCGTGAGCATGTATATTATGCCATTCCGGTCAAGAACTATCTCGTGTTCTATGTGGTAATAGGGAATGTAATGGAAGTGCGAACGCTTGTTTATGGCAGACGCGATCTGACCAAAATCATATAAAAGTTCTGGCCCGAATCCGAGGAAATCAAATCTTCGGATTCGGGTCGGCCTTTCAGTACACCCTTCCGTCGGCGGCGATGATCGTCAGGATGCCGCGCCGCAGGATGTACTCGTTTTCCGCCTCGTCGAGAAAGCATTGATACACATGCGACGGCTCCAGCTCCCGGTGCCGAACCAGCGTCCCCACGATGCGAAATCCCATGCTCTCGGCCTGTGCCTGAATTCCCATATCTCTGTCCCCTTTCATATGTTGTTCCTCTTTTTATCGAATCCTGTACCAAAACTTTCCCTTAATCCTTGCGGGCAAGCGCTTCTTTTGCTATACTGTCCTCAGAAAGTGAGGGATGCCCCATGGCCGCGGGCGACAACCAGAAACTGAAAATGCTCTATCTCGTGAAGATCTTCTCTGAGGAGACGGACGATTCCCACGCCCTGTCCCTGCAGGAGATTGCCGAACGCCTCGAGGCTTACGGCGTCAACGCGGAGCGCAAGACGCTGTACAAGGATTTTGCCGAGCTGGAGAAGTTCGGCCTCGAAATCCTC
>JBGUWL010000163.1:0-1843 GCA_045221075.1 Acutalibacteraceae bacterium | reverse complement strand
CGGCCCTGCTGGGGGAGGCAACCGCAGTTGCCGGGGGCAAAGCCCCCACACCACCCCGTAGGGCGCAAATGCGCTTTTGATGGCCGTCAGGCTGTCAAAAGTGCTTTTGCGTTACTTTCGCAGAAAGTAACAAAGGCTCGCCGCTTGCGCGGCGGAAAAGGGAGGAGGGATTGATTTGAAAAGGACAATCAGCGCCATGGTGGGCCAAGGATCGGTGAACCATAACAGTAGAAAATTCCACGCCAAGAACACTGACCCGGAACGCTCCCACTTGAATATAACCTACTGCCAGGAGAATATCAAGGCGGTGTACCATGAACTCTTTGACGAGGCTCTGGAACGGTACAACGCTAAACAAACCAGGGCCGACAGAAGGATAGAGGATTACTATGAGAAGATCCGCTCCGGCAAGCAGGAAAAGCCGTTCCATGAAATCATCCTGCAAGTGGGCAATCGAGATGATATGAGCGCCGACAGCGAGGAGGGACAGCTTGCGGCAGCGGTTTTGGACGAGTACATGAAGGGCTTTCAAGAGCGCAACCCCCAACTCCGGGTGTTCTCTGCCCACCTCCACATGGACGAGGCTACGCCCCATCTGCACATTGACTTTGTACCATTCACCACCGGGAGCAAGCGAGGGCTGGACACGAGGGTATCTTTGAAACAGGCGTTAGCGGCCCAGGGTTTCCAGGGCGGCACCAGAGGGGACACAGAGTGGAGCCAGTGGGTGCGCTCGGAAAAGGAGCAGCTTTCCCTGGTCATGGAGCGCCACGGGATTGAGTGGGAGGACAAAGGCACCCACGACAAGCACTTGTCTGTGCTGGACTACAAGAAAGAGCAGCGGGCAAAGGAGATCGCCGTTCTGGAGACGGTCAAGGCGGAGAAAGAAAACCAGGTGGAGAGCCAGGAACGGCGGCTCAAAGAACTTGCCCCGGCGGTGAAAAATATGGAGCGGTTGGCAGCGGATTTCTCCGCCAATCCGGAGGAGATTTTGCCGGAGCCGGGAACGCTGGAAACAGGCCGGGCCTACCGAGAGAAAAAGGCAAAGCCCCTGCTGGCCCAAATCGTCAAGGTGCTGCGCTCCCTGTATCTGGCCTATGTGGAGCTGCGGGGGAAATTTGAGCGTCTGCAAGGGGACTATGGCCGGGTGAGGGAGAGCAACATCCGCCTGTCTGATCGATTGCAGGAGGTCAAGTTGGAAAACAAGGCCATGCGGCAAGTCTCCGCTGACTATGAGCGGGTCAAAAGGGCCTTTGGCCCAGAACAAGTGGACAGAATATTAGAGGCAGCTTACCAGCAGGAACATGCCGAAAAGGAACGGAAACGGGCCGCAAAGTCAAAAATTCGGATAGACGCACGATAATCACCAAAACCGGAGGGTATTCCAGTGAATACCCTCCGATTTTATTTGTGGAATCGGTAAAATGATTTCTTGTTTTTTAGAGCGTACTATGATATACTGCTATTATCCTGATTTGAGGAGTCTATCAAATATGCGGCAAGGTATTCTTAAATAAAATTTGATAATGGGCGCAAAAATGATTGCCCCTTGCAGGGGCTTGGTTTTTGTACCCAATTTTAAGAATACTTTTGCCTTTTTAGTAAATATCGTGACGGACCGCGGCTTATGTAAGTCGTGTATGTTTCTGTGTGTCCGAAGTCATGATCCCCAGCGGTAAAAGTATTAGCCGCTGGGGATTTTTGCGCCCATTCGGGCCTTGTATGGAGGATAGACATGAACATTATCAATATCGGGATTCTTGCCCATGTAGACGCTGGAAAGACGACCTTGACGGAGAGCCTGCTATATGCCAGCGGAGCCATTTCAGAACCGGGGAGCGTC
>JBGUWL010000162.1:0-3039 GCA_045221075.1 Acutalibacteraceae bacterium | reverse complement strand
CAAGTTACTTGCACCTTTAGATGCAATAATCATCCTGCAAATCGTGATTATTCCAATAAAAAAGGAGAATGACCATGTAGTTTTGCGGCTGAATCATAAAACTGAATACTGTTCTACCGTCAGCGATACAGCATCCAACCGGACAGATATGTTAGGTCGCGGGCATAGCCCGCTGCGATAACGTGTTCAAGAAAAGCTCTTACGCGAGCCCAACACAGGAACGGCAACGGTCATGAGAACAGGATTAGAGAGCATTGCATGAAGTACATGTTTGTGTTATCAAAAATATATTATTCAAGCAGGAACAATTTGGGGGTAGAAATTGCTTTTATAGGTGAGAGGACGATGTTGTACCGACGCCGGAAAATGTTATAGAACACTGCTCCCACTTTTTCCGTACCCGTCTTGGGTACGAGTGGTGCGGTGCGCCATTGGCGCACCGGAGACGGCAGCTTCGATGGCCATTTCGATATTATGTAAACTACCTCCACCATTCTTTGAAACTGTCCTCACTTTTGAGGTTCAGCATATTCGCACCGCCGCAGCGGGAAGATCACAGAAAGAAAACCAAATAGAACGGCATTCTTCGGTCAGCTTTCGGGCTGGCTTTTCTTTTGCCGTTCGGAAAGGAGCATCAGTATCGCACCGTCTGCGGACGGGAACGGAACCATCATGGAAAATAAAACATAAGGAGGACACCCTATTGACCCATGACACAAAACCATCACCGCCATATATATGGCAGCGGACGATCTTCGTTATTTCGGGGATCGTCTTTATCGTATCGCACCGCTTGTCGGGAAGTGAACACAAACGACCAAATCATTATTTTCAGAAAAGAGGATTACAAACATGATAGACCATCTATCCAACAGCATCGTTACACGGCACACATTCAACAGAATCTTAAGCAAAGGAGGGCTTGCGAGACAGGATGTATCTGACCCAACGAATCGGAAACACAACGTACCGCGTCAAGGTCACGGTAAACGAAAGCGGTACGCAAACTTTAGAGGATATGCTGCTGCGGATGATCCGCAATGATACCCTTGCAAACAGCGGTGAATGTGGTATAATAGCGTTACCGCAGGAAGGTCATCCGCAGCTCGAAAGGATACCTTCATGAAACAACCTATCATTACCAATCAGATCACCGCTCTATATGAGCGCCTTTCCCGCGACGACGAACTGTCCGGTGACAGCGTTT
Organism: Acutalibacteraceae bacterium; assembly: GCA_045221075.1. Classification (GTDB taxonomy): domain Bacteria; phylum Bacillota; class Clostridia; order Oscillospirales; family Acutalibacteraceae; genus UBA1213. Next base: position 1,832 of record JBGUWL010000162.1, on the reverse strand, counting down.
CGATCCAGACGCAAAAGTTCTTTTTAGAGGATTACGTAAAGCAGCACGGCTTTGTTCCGTTCGCCCATTATACAGACGACGGATTCTCCGGCGGTAACTTTAATCGGCCTTCATGGAACCGGCTCGTAGCCGACGTGGAAGCCGGAAAGGTTTCGACGGTGATCGTCAAGGATATGTCCCGCGTCGGCAGAGAGTATTTGCAGACCGGGTATTATACCGAAATCTTCTTCCCGCAGAATCATGTTCGCTTTATTGCCGTATCGAACAACATTGACAGCAGCGACCAAAGCAGCAGCGAGATCGCGCCGTTTCTGAATGTGATCAACGACTTCTATCTGCGCGACTGTTCACACAAGCAAAAGCAAGCCTACAAAGCGCGCGGCAATGCCGGCATCCCGTATGCTTCCATCCCCTGTTACGGATACCGTAAGGATCCCAACGATAAGCATAAGCGTATCGTGGACGAGGAAGCCGCGGCGGTAGTGCGGGAAATCTTTTCCATGGCGGTAAAGGGATACGGACCGAAGGAAATCGCAGTGACGCTTCAAAAGCGCAGAATCGAGAAACCGTCTTACTATATGGCAACGCACGGCATATGGAAATTCCCCGATAGATTCAACGCGGATCGCCCCTATGATTGGAACCTGCGCACTGTCGCCGACATTCTTGCCCGAGTTGAATATCTCGGTCATACGGTCAACGGACGATCTACGAGCGAGTCGTATAAGACACACAAGCGAATCCGGATCGATCCCTCCGAATGGCAGATCATTGAGAATACTCATGAAGCGATCATCGATCAAGAAACGTTCGACGCGGTACAAAAGAACCGGCAGACAAAGCGACGCACGGATACGACCGGTAAAGCGAACGTCTTGACCGGACTGGTATTCTGCGCGGACTGTGGCAAGAAGATGTATAATCACAAGCGAGGCTCAAAGGCAAAGCAATTACACGTCCTTCCGGACCCCGTAACGGGATTATATCCGATTGACGGTTACTGCTGCTCTACCTACGAACTCAGAAAATACCGTTCCGACAAGACCTGTTCCTCGCATTTCATTACCTCCAAGGCGCTGCGGATTCTGCTGCTGCGTACGATTCGAGAGGTCGTGCAGTACGCGACGTTCGACGAAGAACGGTTTATCCGGCGTGTGCGGGAGCAGTCCGAGATACAGAACAAGGCGGAAGCGAAGGAATTGCAGCGGAAGATCGGCAAGGCACAAAAGCGGATTGCAGAGCTGGATCGGCTGATCATGAAGCTGTATGAGGATTACGCGCTCGAACGGTTGCCGTTGGAACGGTATCAGCAGATGGCGGCAGCATACGAAGCGGAGCAGAGGGCGTTGAAGGAAACGCTTGCCGCCGATCAGGCGAAAGCCGATGCTTTTACAGTCGATACCGACCGTGCGGAACGGTTTCTGACGCTTGCGAAGCAGTATACGGACTTTTCCTTCCTGACGGATGAAATGATCCTTGCATTTACGGATAAGATTCTTGTCCACGCGCCGGAGAAGATCGACGGCGAACGGGTGCAGGAGGTAGAAATCTTCCTAAAGCATATCGGCAAGGTGGAATTGCCGGCGGAGGCGATCCCGGAAAAGGTGATCTCACCGAAGGAGCAGGAGCAAATCCGGAAGAAGCGCGCATATATGCAGGAATACTATCGGACCAAGGTCAAGCCGCAGAAGGAAGCGAAACGAGCAGAGGTGAAAGCGGAAAAGGAGGCGGCAACAACAGCAGGCGAAGAATAACGGATTATGCAAAACGTTCCTTTATCGATGTCCCTTCCTAAAACACCTCTTTTCAACCGCATATCATTATTCACAGAT
>JBGUWL010000161.1:0-16448 GCA_045221075.1 Acutalibacteraceae bacterium | reverse complement strand
CATCTGTGTATACGCACAGATGACGTCTCACACAAACTCCGACGCGCTGACGCGCCATTAAAAGCAGACTATGTCTGCTTTTAACGGGAATTTTGTATAAAGAATTGCAAAGCCGGATATACCCCAAGGGAGGGTACTCCGGACTTTGCTGTAGTAAAAGTCCCCGCCGGATCATCCGACGGGGAGCATGGATTATCGGATCATCGTCTTGCCGTCCATTTCCTCAGGCTGGGAAAGTCCCAGAAGCTGGAGCATGGTGGGAGCAATATCCGCCAGTCTGCCGCCGTCACGCAGCACACAGGGATGATTGACAACACAGAAGGGTACAAGGTTCGTGGTATGAGCGGTAAAGGGTGAACCGTCATCCTCGATCATCTTGTCGGCGTTGCCGTGGTCTGCGGTGATAAGCGCAATGCCGTCCATTCTGGTAATGGCATTCACTACCTGTCCCACACAGTCGTCAACGGCCTCTACAGCCTTTACTGCGGCCTCGAACACACCGGTGTGACCTACCATGTCGCAGTTTGCAAAATTGAGGATGATAACGTCATATTTGCCGCTCTCAATGCGCTCAACGGCGTTCTTTGCCACCTCATAGGCGCTCATTTCAGGCTGGAGATCGTAGGTCGCAACCTTGGGAGAGGGGATCAGGCATCTGTCCTCACCCTCGGATACCTTCTCAACGCCGCCGTTGAAGAAGAAGGTTACATGGGCATATTTTTCGGTCTCGGCGATCCTCAGCTGGGTAAGGCCCTTTGATGAGATATAGTCGCCGAAGGTATTTACAAGGGACTGGGGCTTGAATGCGATCTCAACATTTGGCATGGTAGCGTCATACTGGGTCATGCACACATAGTTGAGGGAGAAGAAGCCTCTTTTGCGCTCAAAGCCGGTAAAGTCGGGATCCACAAGAGTACGGGTGATCTCTCTTGCGCGGTCGGGGCGGAAGTTGCAGAAGATAACGGAGTCGCCGGGATTGATAGTGGCGTCCTTTGCGCAGACTACCGGAACAACAAATTCATCGGTCACGCCTGCGGCATATGAATCAGCAACAGCCTGTACCGGATCGTCAGCCATAACGCCTTCGCCGTATACAAGAGCCGCGTATGCCTTCTCAACACGGTCCCAGTTTGTATCTCTGTCCATTGCATAGTAACGGCCGGAAACGGTGGCGATCTTGCCTACACCGATCTCCTCAAGCTTTGCCTTTGCTTCGGCCATATAGTCCTTTGCGCTGGAAGGGGGAACGTCACGGCCGTCAAGGAAGGTGTGAAGGAATACCTTCTGCACACCCATCTTCTTTGCCATTTCGATTATGCCGTAGATATGGGTGATATGGCTGTGAACGCCGCCGGGAGAAAGCAGTCCCATAACATGAAGAGCCTTGCCCTCTTCCTTTGCGTTGTTCATTGCCTTTACAAGGACCTCGTTCTTTAATACGGTACCCTCTTTTATGGACTTGCTGATACGGGTAAGCTCCTGATAAACAACGCGGCCTGCGCCCATATTGGTATGTCCTACCTCACTGTTGCCCATCTGACCGTCCGGAAGACCTACATCCATGCCGGATGCGGCGATCAGGGTAGTGGGGTTTGTGGAAAAGATCCTTTCAAGGTTGGGTTTGTTTGCCTCACGGATGGCATTGCCGAAGTTTGTTCCGATGCCGAAGCCGTCAAGGATCATTAAGATCAAAGGTTTTTTCATATTCATTCTCCTTTTGCCGTTTTGGGGCGTTTTTTTTCCGACTGTCGGGTCAGGGTCAGTAATAACCATGGTTTTCCTTTTCTTTTTCCCAGCATATTTTCGGTTCTGACACAGAAACCACCTCATCTTCATGGAATTTATCTTTACTTTTCTTCAAAACAGTATTGACCACAGAATGTAGTTCCTCCATCTCACCCTTTTTCAGGTTCCATCTTTTTCCGCACGGCCTATTAATGTATCTTTTGGTATCGCCGTTCTCGTATGTAGTGTTCCAGTTGTAAACCATATATTGATCGGGATTTGAAAGATAAAGATAGTCTCCGTCAACCGTCATCATACCGGAATATGAAGATTGGTTGGTGGTTACGAACAGCTTTTTTTCCTCTCCTCCCGCAAGCGGGACCGAAATAACATCATACCCATACGGGTCTTCAATATTTAACCTTCCCTTGACATAATACAGCATGGAGGAATCTGTATCAATATAGTAGTTGTTACATTTGGCCTTCGTCACCTTCTCAGGTTCTCCGCCGTCAAGACCAACTTTATAGAGGGAGCTGTCGGTACCGATATAGTAAAGCTCATTGTTGACAATATCAAGTCTGCCGGCAAACCACATGGATACATAATTACCATCACGTAATAAAAAATGTTCTGAATAATCATCAATTGAAAGCTTTACAAGCTGTTTTTTGTCGCTTCCGTCGGTCTTCATTTTATATATTCCGGTTTTCGACCTGTCAAGAGTGCCGTTATCGGGATCATTTTTATCATAGGAATAACCGCTGTCATAGTAATAGATGTAGCCGTCCTTAATAGTTAAATCTCCGGCTTTGTTGTCGGTAAACTCAAAGGAAGAGCCGTCCTTTGCAAAACGCATTATGTTATACGCAACAGGCTTCATTTGGTTAATATGATTGTGATCGGGCAAGAAAACAGAATATACATATCCGTCGCCGCCGTCACAGAGTTTTGAGGAGCTTGTACGCAAAGCTGTCCCGCATAATTCTTCTACATCACATTCAAGATCGTATTTGCTTTTTACCGATTCAAACACAGATTTAATGCTGTCAGATGTGTAAAGATCTTCACACAGAACGCTTTTAAGATCGGAAAGATCCCATTTCACTATTTTAAAACCGTCAGCAAACCGGCTTATGGCATAATCCTCTCCAAGAATATCCAACGGCCTTACAGAACTTACCATGTTGGCTGTCGTCGCAGAGTCATCTGCCGAAGGTCTCTGTTCGACATACTCAAAGGTGTTGTCGTCCTTGACAATATACAGCGCTCGTCCGGAATTATAGATCTTCTGCCCGCTGACGGTGCCAATACAGGTCTTCTGAGTAGATTTTGACGACTCCTGAGCCGAATCCGTTGAGTTCAGGACTGTATCAAACAAATTCTGAGCTGACCCGGACGAATTCTGAGCTGATTCCGACGACTCCTGAGAGCCGCTGCAGCCCGATGCTGCACAGCATAAAACAAGGGACGCAGAGCAAATTAAAGATAACAGTCTTTTTCTCATTTGATTTTCCTCTGATTCATCTTTGCTGGAAAGGAGCCGCCTACCGGCTTGCGATAAAACGGCTCCCTGAAATACATATCAAGTTTTATCAGCCGTTGCTGGCAGCCTCAAGAAGTACGCCGAAGTCGGCAGCCTTGAGGGAAGCTCCGCCGATAAGTCCGCCGTCAACGTCGGGCTGAGCAACAAGCTCTGCGGCATTCTTGGGATTCATGGAACCGCCGTACTGGATGGTAACAGCATCTGCGGTTGCCTGATCGTAGAGCTTTGCAAGAGTAGCGCGGATGAAGGCGCAGACCTCCTGAGCCTGCTCGGATGTGGCGGTCTTGCCGGTGCCGATGGCCCATACAGGCTCATAGGCGATGACGGACTTTTTAACGTCCTCTGCGCTTACACCGAAGAAGTCAAGCTTGATCTGACGGGCAACTACCTCTTCGGTAATGCCGCACTCACGCTCCCAGAGAAGCTCGCCGACACATACGATCGGAATAAGTCCGGCTGCAAGAGCTGCCTTTGTTCTCTTGTTTACGGTCTCGTCGGTCTCGCCGAAATACTGTCTTCTCTCGCTGTGGCCGATGATAACATACTCAACGCCGATCTCGGTAAGCATATCGGCAGAGATCTCGCCGGTGAATGCGCCGCTCTTTTCAAAATGTACGTTCTCGGCGCCTACCTTGATGTTGGTGCCCTTTGTCAGTTCAACGGCTGTTTCAAGGTTTGTGAAGGGTACGCAGATAACTACGCCGCAGGTGGCGTTTGCTGCGATGGGCTTAAGCTCTTCGATGAGGGCTTTTGCCTCAGGACGGGTCTTGTTCATTTTCCAGTTGCCGGCGATAATAGCCTGTCTGAGTTCTTTGTTCATTTTTGTTACTCTCCTTTATTTTTACTGCGGTTGATCCGCAAAAAATAGGGTGAGGCTGCGCCCCACCCCTTCTTCCTGAAATCATATTTCCCCGCTCGCAGGCAGGTCACGATGACAGGCACGGCGTGAAGCATAACAGGGATATCCGGCGGTCCTTACAGACACCGATGATCCACATATACTGCGATCCGTTTCGTGCGTTTTATCACTCTTTTTCGTTCAGGCATGCGATACCCGGAAGTACCTTGCCCTCGAGGAACTCAAGGGATGCGCCGCCGCCTGTTGAGATGTGGGTCATCCTGTCGGCATAGCCCAGCTTCTCGACTGCTGCTGCAGAGTCGCCGCCGCCGATGATGGAGATAGCGCCGCTCTCGGCAACTGCCTTTGCAACAGAGATGGTACCTGCGGCAAAGTTCTCCCACTCAGAAACGCCCATAGGACCGTTCCATACTACTGTGCCGGCGCCGTTGAGAGCGTTTGCAAATTTTTCTCTGGTCTTGGGACCGATGTCCAGACCCATCCAGTCGTCTTCGATTTTGTCGGAGGGAACTACCTTGAACGCTGCGTCAGCCTTATACTCCTGAGCAACTACGGTATCCTCGGGGATAAGGAAGTTAACGCCCTTTTCCTTGGCCTTTGCCATGATGTCCTTTGCAAGCTCTACCTTGTCAAGCTCACAGATGGATGTACCGGTTGAATAGCCCAGAGCCTTCATGAAGGTATAAGCCATGCCGCCGCCGATGATGAGGGTGTCTACCTTGTCAAGCAGGTTGGTGATAACACCGATCTTGTCGGAAACCTTTGCGCCGCCCAGGATGGCAACGAAGGGTCTCTTGGGATCGCTGAGAGCGCCGCCCATTACGGAGATCTCCTTCTGGATCAGGTAGCCGCATACAGCGGGAAGATAATCAGCAACGCCTGCGGTTGAAGCGTGAGCTCTGTGAGCGGTGCCGAATGCATCATTTACATAGATCTCAGCCAGAGAAGCAAGCTGCTTTGAGAACTCGGGATCGTTCTTTTCTTCTTCCTTGTGGAAGCGGACGTTTTCGATCAGCTCTACTTCGCCGTCCTGCAGAGAAGCAGCGATGCTCTTTGCGCTTTCGCCAACAACGTCAGCAGCCATCTTTACTTCAAAGCCCAGAGCCTTTGAAAGATAAGCGGCAACGGGAGCCAGTGAATACTTCATGTTGAACTCGCCCTTGGGACGTCCAAGGTGTGAGCAGAGGATGACCTTTGCCTTGTGGTCAACCAGATACTTTATAGTCTTGAGAGCCTCGTCAATACGCTTGGGGTCAGAGATGTTTCCCTCACCGTCAAAGGGTACGTTGAAGTCACAGCGTACAAGGACCTTCTTGCCGGCAACGTCGATATCTTCGACTGTCTTTTTGTTGAGATAGTTCATTTTCATAACATCCTTTCAGATATATTAAGCCATGGATAAGCAGCCTGTATTGCCTTTATAAAACTGCATACCATCACTCTATATTTTATAACATTTTTACTTTTTTTTCAATAGTAAAAACCATTTTCATGTTAAATATTTTTGAATTTTGAAAATATCAGTTTGCAAATTCAGGATACTTCTCCATAGTCTCCTTCATTGTGCCGTCAAATATGATCTTGCCCTTCTGAAGATAGATACAGCGCTTGCAGAAGTCCTGGATATCCTTGTTGTGGCTTACATAGAGAACGGTCACGCCGCTTTTGATAAGCTCGTTTATCTTGTTCTTGCACTTCTTTTTGAAGTTGGAGTCACCGACACTGAGTGCTTCGTCTATGACAAGTATGTCCGGATCGGTGTTGATATTGATGGCAAAGCCCAGACGCACACGCATACCTGAGGAATAGGTCCTTACGGGCTGGTCGATATATTCACCCAGCTCAGCAAACTCTATGGCCCTTTTTTCGATCTCATCAACCTCGTCTCCCCGAAGACCCAGAACGCAGCACTTGAAGCGGATGTTCTCGCGGCCTGTCATGTCTCCGACGAATCCGGCGGTAAGCTCAAGCAGGGCCGATACACGACCGTTGACATATATGTCTCCTATGGTAGGGAAGGCAACACCGGTTATCATTTTCAGCAGGGTGGACTTGCCGGCGCCATTGCGTCCGATAATTGCAACGGACTCTCCCTTTTTTATAGAAAAGCTCACTCCGTCCAGAGCAAGATGACGCTTCAGCTTTTTGGAGCGGTAAAACAGAGCGCAGAACTGCTCACGGCTACTGCGGTAGAGGGTATATATCTTTGACACATTATTGAAGGCAATAATCGGCTTGTCCTCCTGTTCTTCAACAAGAGCCTGGGTTTTTTCACTCATCTGATCATTTCCTTTCGGTTTCGATTGTTCCTGATTTTTCAACTCTCTTTTCACATCAATAATACCCCTTTGGAAAATGATTGTCAACAGTAACGGGTCCAAATCATGATATTAGACAGATTTATCCGATGATTCCTCCGGATGATGATATTTATGCAAGCAGATAGCCGTTTTCGTGGGGAACTCCGCAGAGCAGCAGCACACAGCAGGCCGCCATCACGGAATACAGCGGCAGTCCTCTGTCACCCCGGACAGCTATCTCACAGGGATCCGTTATGCTCTCATCAGGAGAGCGTATGCTTCTCCGCAGACTGACGACCCATTCACCATCCTCGCAGGAGGAAAGACTGACGGTATCCCACTCGGACATGGAACAACCGATAACCTCTGACGCCGTTCCCGAAAGAGTTGTAAGCACGCTTTTGTTTCCGCTGTCAGTCACTGCGACCGCACCGCTGACTCCGATTTTCATACTGCTAAGGACAGGAGTATCACCGAACACGATCACTCCGCCGAAGTCAGCATAGGACAGGCTGCTGCGGGTTATCACCGTAAATGCCGGATCATCCTTTGTCTGATAAACCGAATCACCGTCACATACAAAAGCGCCGCCGTATCTTGCACAGGCGTAAACGACAGTCTTTGTCAATGTCCCGTCCTCGTCTCCGCATATTATTATCCGGTTCATAGGTCTTCCCCCTTCGTTATCCGAATATTCACTATATTTATTATAACCGATAATTTCCATAATATAGCGCCGCAGAACGGAAACGCTCAGAAACGCTTCGCTCAATGACCGGCGAGCGCAGTAAAACAAGTGCCCGGGGTGCCGCCGGGCAGCGTGACGCTGCACCCTACTTCGCGCTCAAATTCAATAGCATCCGGCAGTTTTGTTCCGCGATTACGGCTTTATCAGTGTCGGCATATTTTATATGATTAGCGCGGGAGTAAAAGTATTATGACCGACCCCAGAGCGAATCGTTAGTGGAGCGACAGCCGCGAATCGTCCAGTGCGGTCACGCACCGAAACGTAGTTGAGCGACAGCGCAAAATCACCACCGGCGTCTCGCCGGCGGTCACACACTTATTGACCGGATGATATGATTGTGGTATACTGTATAAGTAAGTTCCGTAGGGACAGAAATGTTCCTTCCGGCACAGGACGTAATCAATACTACACAGGGATAAAGAGGAAAACGACATGGATATTTTGAAATCAAGACGTATAGTCGTAAAGGTCGGTACTTCAACACTGACATACGAAAACGGACAGGTCAATCTGAGAAGACTTGAGGTACTGTGCAAGGTACTTAGTGACCTTCATAACAGCGGAAAGCAGGTCATACTTGTAAGCTCCGGCGCCATCGGAGTGGGCATGGGAAAGCTGAAAATGAAACAGCGCCCCACCGAGACAAGGTACAAACAGGCTCTTGCCGCTGTGGGACAGTGCGAGCTAATGTTCCTTTATGACAAATTCTTCGGAGAGTACAACAATACCGTGGCTCAGGTGCTGCTGACAAAGAACGTTGTCATCAACGACCATTCACGCCAGAATGTTGTCAACACATTCCAGGCTCTGCTGGAGATGGGTATAATACCCGTGGTCAACGAAAACGACACCGTGGCAGTCGATGAACTTGTGGGCGCAAATTTCGGCGATAACGACAATCTTTCCGCTATCGTCGCGGACCTTGCCGCGGCAGACCTGCTTGTTATCCTGACGGATATAGACGGTCTGTACGATTCCGACCCGAGAAAGAATCCCGATGCAAACAGGATACCCGTTGTCACCCATATCGATGAAAGGATCCGTGAAATGGCAGGCGGCTCCGGCTCCAACAGAGGTACCGGAGGTATGGCAACAAAGCTGACTGCTGCTGCCGCTGCCACCGGATACGGCATAAATACAGTGGTCATGAGCGGAAACGACCCCACAAACATTTACCGGCTAATCGACGGCGAACAGATGGGAACGCTCTTTACCGCCGCCGACGGAATGATCTGATCAGTGACTGAGTAAAATTGCCGGCTGTTATCCTGCCGGTGCGAATAAATACTATAACAGGAGATGTTTAACATGAGAACCATTGATATTATGGGCAAAAATGCGAAGATCGCATCACGGCAGCTTGCGGTTGCTGGGGAAAAGAAAAACGATGCCCTTAAAGCTATCGCAAAGACTCTGACCGAAAACGCCGACAGCATTATCGAAGCAAACCGTATCGATCTTGAAAACGGAAAGAACAACGGTCTTTCTGCCGCGCTTCTTGACAGACTGATGCTCAGCCCCGAACGCATCAAAGGCGTTGCCGACGGCGTACTGGAGGTAGCGGCTCTGCCGGACCCTGTGGGAACGGTAATTTCCGGCAGCACCAGACCCAACGGCATGGAGATCACCAAGGTCCGCACACCCCTGGGTGTTATCGGAATAATCTTTGAGTCCCGCCCCAACGTAACCGTTGACGCGGCTGTGCTCTGTCTCAAGAGCGGAAACGCCGTCATTCTCAGAGGCGGCAAGGAAGCGATAAACTCCAACAAGTGCCTTGCTTCACTCATGCAGGACGCTATCGAGAGTGTGGGTATGGACAGGAACGCCGTACAGCTCATAGAAGATACCAGCCGTCAGTCATCAGTAGAACTGATGGAGCTTACAGAATACCTTGACGTGCTTATTCCCCGAGGCGGAAAGGGACTTATCAAGGCGGTTGTTGAAAACGCAAAGGTCCCCGTCATCGAGACCGGCGCCGGCAACTGTCATGTTTATGTAGACGAGAGCGCCGATATAGATATGGCCGCCAACATCATATACAACGCAAAGACCTCCCGTCCCTCCGTCTGCAATGCCATCGAGACTATTCTTGTTCACGAAGCGATCGCAGAAAAAGCCCTGCCCGTAATCAAGGCAAGGCTGGATGAAAAGAATGTTGAACTGAGAGGCTGCGAAAAGACCGCCGCCATCCTGGGTGACTGTGTGGTTCCCGCACAGGAGAGCGACTGGGAGACGGAATACGGCGATTATATCCTTGCGGTAAAGATAGTTTCGTCCCTCGAAGAAGCAACGGAGCATATCGCCCGCTACTCCACCGGACACAGCGAATGCATCGTCACAACCGACTATCGCAGGGCAAGACAGTTTGTTGCGGCCGTGGATTCCGCTGCGGTCTATGTCAATGTTTCCACACGCTTTACAGACGGAGGTATGTTCGGTCTGGGCGCAGAGATAGGCATTTCAACACAGAAGCTCCACACCAGAGGGCCTATGGGTCTGAACGAGCTGACCTCGGTAAAATTCATCATCGAGGGCGACGGTCAGGTACGCTGATAAAACATCTGTCCGACGTGTCATGCAGTCCTCGCAAGACAGGAGTATCCTCCGGCTGACCGCAAGCGGCAGTGCAGGATCTCAGCGTATACCGCACTAAATCAGAAGATATACCAGAGCCATCAGAAGGCTGTTGTCGGTCTTTTCATCCATCAGCAGCAGTATCAGCCCAAGTATAAGAGTTTTTTCCTTGTCCCTGAACAGGGCTTCAAAAACGCCGCCCGGAACAGACTGCCCCAAAGCATCGGTTTCGGGTGTTTTTGGCACAGCAGAGGGACGGGCAGGAGCCGGCGGCTTCTCCGGTGCGCCGACCACAGGCTCCGCCGGTTCCGGGGGATCCACCGTCCGGGCCGTATCAGGTCTTGCGGGGATATCCGGCTGAGGTGCGGGTTCACTGTAAGCTGCGGCTCTGCGCTGCATTTCACGGGTGCGCCTTATAGCCTCCTGCTGCATCTTTTTCAGCTCACCTTCGGTCATGACTGTCACCCCCCTGTCGGAAATAAACCTATGCCCGAGCTTTTAAGCGCCGGCAGTATCCTCAGTATCCCAAGGAGCCGTATTGCCCCGTCTATGCGGCGGGAACGCTCTTCGTGCATGAAGGGCTTAAGGGCAAGCAGGAGACGTGTGCTGTCGTCCTCACGGTTCGCAGAGCGCAGCAAAGGCGCCAGCTTCATCACCATCCCCAGCATATCCGGATCGGGCATAAATGACGCATTACCGGAAGCCGTCTGTGTCTCAGGTCCGGAAGAAGACTGTACGGAATTCTGAGAAGAACGGTATTGAGCCTTCGGTTCCTCCGTCGGTCCCTGCTGTCCCAGAAGTCCGCCCAGACTTTTGAGCTGCTCCATCATCTTCGGGTCACTGAGGATCTGACTGAGCTTCTGTGAAATATCCTCCATGGGCTATCTTTCTCCCATCAGCCTTTTCATCAGCTCCTGCGCCTGAGGCGTGTTCAGTATCTGACGGGTCTTTTCCTGATCCGACAGGATATCCTCTACCCTCTTTTTATCTTCATCGGAAAGATTATCAAACATCTGTCTGACGTTGTTTTTATCCATAAACTCACCACCTCTATATGATTATGTAAACAGGGAGGCAAATATGAAGCTATTGGTTTTTTCCGATTCTCACGGAGAGCTTAAAAAAATGAAGGACGCCATACGCAAGCACAAGGACGCCGATGCCATTATATTTTGCGGAGACGGTCACCGTGACGTTGAAGCCCTGCAAAAGCAGTTCCCCGAAAAGAAAATATATCCCGTCAGAGGCAACTGCGACTGGAGCTGTACCTTTCCGTCCCTTATGACTATAGAGCTGGGCGGCAAGAGGATAATGGTGACCCACGGACATCTGCAGTATGTCAAGGAGAGTCTGTACCGTCTTGTCATGCTGGGACACCAGGAAAACGCCGACGTCGTTCTTTTCGGCCACACTCACACCCAGCTTACTACCGCCGATGGAAAGATGCTTGTTATGAACCCCGGCTCGGTGGGCTTCGGCGGCAGGTACGGAATCATTGAAATTGACGAGGAGAGCGGCAGTATCACCGCCCTGGAATATCCGGACAACAAATACGGTCCCGTTGTCATTACATGATATGCAAAAGTCCTTCGCCGGTTACATAAAAATATGCAAAAGAAAAGAATAAATAACAGAGTCATTATGAGCTTCTGTTATTTATTCTTTTTGTTTTTATGCATTACAATATTTATGTTGGTCCTATTCAGAGCGAAGCTTTCTCTGCCCCAGTCAGAATAGCTGATGTTCATCTCATCTGTCACGGCGCTGCCGTGCCGAAGGGAGTTAAATGCCGCATATAGCGCCACTTTCCGGCCACTATTTTTGGGCTTCACAGTTTCTGTGCTATTCATGCTTTGGCGTGCCTGTTATACCTGATTATTAACCTACCCGAGCGAAGCCGTAACCGCGGCACAGAACCACCGGATACCACTGAATCGAAGAGCGAAGTAGGGTGCGCAGGCTCTGCGCCGCGAAGTTGGGTGCAGCGTCACGCTGCCCGGCGGTACCCCAAGGGCACTTGTTTCACTGCGCTCGCCGGTCATCGAACGGATGAGGTGTGCTTTTCTCTGAGATAGGTGGATTCAAGGTCAGCAAGATGGAGCTTTACCGCCAGCGGGTATTTCTCAAAGGCCAGACTCATGGTAAATCCGCCGCCTCTGACGGCATCGTCAAAGCCCCCCATGTGCCAGCGTATGGCGATGGCTTCGCTGGTTTTCAGGCGCATGAAACGCTCAATAAGGAACACGGACTTTTCGCCGTGTCCGTAGGGAAAGGCATCCTCAACGGAATAGTAGGGCTTCTTTTCCCACTGACCGGTCTCGTCATTCTTGACGTTGCGGGTCGAGACCTTGTAGAACTGCGCCTTGCACAGGTCGTGAAGCAGAGCGCATATCGCAAAGCTCTCTTCACTGTCCTTTTCGGGATCAAAAAAGCGTTCTCTCATGGTGTGATAGACGCTGAGACTGTGCATGACCAGACCCTGCTCACAGGCACAGTGATACTTTGTGCTGGCGGGTGCGGTAAAGAAATCCGTCTTTGACAGCCATTCAAGCAGCTCGGAAGCGCCTTCACGCTTTATGTTATTGTTGTATATCTCTATGAATTCTTCCTTGTAGCCCACTTTTGCTCCCCCTTATTTCAGACTGTCGTCATAGTGCGCCCTTTCGCCTCCGATAAACTTCGGGCGGGTGCGCGCTCCGGTAATATGAGCCTCGCCGATGCACTTTATGCTGAATGTCAGGGGAACGGCGACTTCCTTCAGGTGCATTCCGATAAGAACGCCTCCGATGTCAAGCCCCGCATCCGCTCTTATATGCTCTACCGCAACAGGATCGCTGAGAGTGCCGTAGGTTATTGTAGCAAAGGAACCTCCTGCTTTGGGCTGAGGGACCACATTTACTATTTCTCTGCCCTGCTTTTCTGCGGCGGCACGTTCGGTGATTATGGCGCGGTTAAGGTGTTCGCAGCACTGGGCGGCAAGGAATATGCCCTTTTCTTTGAGTATGGGATAGATACCGTCAAACACGGCCTGGGCGATCTCCATGCTGGAGGCCTGTCCGAAGGACTGACCTGAGACCGTACTGGAGGAACACCCCACAACAATTATATCACCCTGTCTCAGCTTTGACACTGACAGCAGCTCTTCCGTCACCTGACGGGCCTGGGCGGTTATCTGACTGTACATAAGAAACACTCCTTTTTATGAGAGACCGCCGGTTTTTCATTGCGTCTGCAAACGCACGGTCAGCCCGGGGAACTCTCAGAAAACAGTTTAAGGCACCTCGGTGGAGATGCCTTAAGGGATCATTGATTATTCGGCAGCTACTTCGGCTGTCTCTTCTTCGGCTGCAGCTTCCTCTGCGGGAGCTTCTTCAACAGCTTCCTCAGCGGGCTCTTCAGCAGCTTCGTCATTGAGCAGAGCCTTCATTGAAAGGCTGATGCGCTTTGCCTCGAAGTCGATGGCTGTGATCTTTACGTTGACCTTCTGGCCTACTGCAAGAACATCCTGGGGCTTCTCGACTCTCTCGTTGGAGATCTGGGAAACATGGATAAGTCCGTCGATGCCGGGAATGATCCTTGCAAATGCGCCGAACTGGGTAAGACCGACGATCTCGACCTCACACTCTGTACCCACGGGATACTTGTTCTTGAGGATCTCCCAGGGATTGTCCTCGTCCTTTCTGTAGCCAAGAGAGATCTTGCCCTTCTCGGCATCGAGAGCCTTGATGTATACCTCAACGGTATCGCCTACATTGACGACCTCTGAGGGGTGCTTGATCCTGTTCCAGGAAAGCTCTGAGATATGGACCATACCATCGATGCCGCCGATGTCAACAAATGCGCCGTAGGAGGTAAGGGACTTGACAGTGCCGGTATACTTCTTGCCGACCTCTGCTTCTGCCCAGAAAGCCTCTGCCTTTGCCTTGCGCTCGTCGTTAAGTACGGAACGGATGGAGCCTACTGCACGCTTTCTCTGTCTTGTGGTCTCGATAATGCGGAACTTGACCTCCTGCTTGAGCAGACCGTCAAGACTCTCGCCTCTGGTGGCTGTTGCAAGAGAAGCAGGGATGAATACTCTTACGCCGTTGGTGACAGCGATAACGCCGCCCTTTACGATCTCGGTAACAACACCGGTAACTACTGTCTTTTCTTCTTCTGCTTTGACGATATCGTCCCAGCCCTTCTGGGCGTCAAGGAGTCTCTTTGACAGGAGGATGGTGCCCTCCTGGTCGTTGGTCTTCATAATGATGAGGTTCAGCTCATCGCCTACATTTACAATGTCCTCAGGCTTGGCTGTGGGATCGTTTGAAAGCTCTGCCAGCGGAATGATGCCGGTCTGCTTTCTGCCTACATCAACGCGAACCTCTGTGGGAGTTATGCCTACAACAACACCGGTTACTCTGCCATCTGTATTATAATTTTTGAAGGACTCCTCCAGGAGATCTTCAAACTTAGGCTCCGCTTCACTTTCTTGAGTATTTTTGATTTCTTCTGTCATGGTAACAAGTACCTCCTTTATTATGCTTGCCGGCGTGGACGCTCCGGCTGTGACGCCGATCTGTCCGGCGCGGAGTACGGCCTCGCGGGGCAGCTCAGCAGCCGTTTCGATAAGGTATGTCTCACTGCAGCGGTTTTTGCAGATATGATATAGCTTGTTCGTATTGGAGCTGTGTCGCCCTCCGATCACCAGCATCATGTCCGACTGTGATGCAAGTATCTCGGCCTCCGATTGCCTATCAGACGTGGCACTACATATTGTATCAAATATTTTCTGATTTGTACATAGTTTTTGCAATTTTTTTAAAGAATTTTTCCATTCATTTTTGTTGAATGTTGTCTGAACTACCACACAGAGAGGTTTATTTTTCAATAAAGGAAATTTAACAAACAATTCCTCCAATTCCCCACTGTTGAGAAAGGTGTGATATTCATTATAGCAGTGACCGATTATGCCCTTGACCTCGGGATGCTCCTTGTCGCCGGCGATAAGTACCACATCTCCGTTTTTTGAGTTTTCCGATACTATCCTGTGAATTTTCTGAACGAAGGGACAGGTGGCGTTGCGGTATTCTATGCCGAGTGTTTCTATCCGTTCAGTCACCGACGCCGGAACGCCGTGGGAACGGATGACGAGTATCTCATCCTTTCCGGCTTCCTCCGGAGAGGAAACGATACGCACTCCCCTCTCTTCAAGCTCGCTGACCTTCTGGGGGTTGTGGATTATCGCGCCCAGGGTACACACCTTTTTGCCCTCGTCCACAAGTTTTTCAACAAGCTCTACGGCCCGCCTGACTCCGAAGCAGAATCCAGCCGTTTCGGCAACTCTGATATTCATTTCCATTCCTCCATAAGTTTTTCTGTTTCTTTCAAAAGCTCCCGGTTCATTTCTCTTGCGCTTCTGAGTGAATCTCCCCCGGGATATATGGGACTTCCGAATACGACCGTCATTTTTCTGAACGGGCGCACCTTGCCCTTTGTGATTATAGCTGCCGGCACCATGGGAACTGAGCTGCGGCAGCACAGCAGAGCGGCTCCGGCCTTGGGGCTGAAGCTGCCGTCCCGGGATATCCCTCCGTGGGGAAAGATACCCACGATACGGCCTTTCTGCAGCAGGGCTTCGGCGGTACTGACAGACCGTTTGTCTGCGCTGCCCCGCTTTACGGGAAAAACACCGCAGGCTCTGAAAAAATTCCGTACAAAAAATCCGTGTTCCGTAAAGAACTCGGATTTTGCCATAAAATGTATTTTTCTTCTTATCCCCATACCAAGACACACCGGGTCAAAATAGCTGATGTGGGTAGAACATAAAACAAATGCTCCTTTGGGGAGATTATTGCGCCCGATATAGCGTATGCGGTAAAAGGGGCGCACAAGTATCAGCGAAAGCAAGCGAAGAAAGTGGTAGATTATTTCAGATCCCTCTCCCTCAGAAGTTTTATCTCGTCCATAATGCGCCGGCTGGCGTTGCGGAACTCGGCAGGCGTACCGTTTTTGAGTCCCAGCTCCTCCAGCGAAAGGGGCTTGCCCCAGGATATGGTGACCTTCTGAAAGGTCTTCAAAGTCTTATTCTTTGGTGTTATGCACACAGGGATCACCGACGTCTTTGTCTGGAAGGCCACCATGGATGCGCCTGACTTGGGCCGCAGGAATTCACCTGTCTTTGAACGGGTGCCTTCGATAAATATTCCCAGGAGCCTGCCGTCCTTTACTATCTCTTCGGCTTCATTGATAGCCTTTCCGTCACCGGCTCCACGCTCAACGGGAAATGCGCCCAGCTCACGGATAAGAGCCGCAAAAAACTTCTTTTCAAAAAGCTCGGCCTTTGCCATATAGTATATCTGGCGCTTCTGGGTCATAGAGACAAGAAGCGGGTCATAGTTTGAGATATGGTTGCAGGCGACGATATAGGCTCCTTTTTTGGGCAGGTTCTTTTTGCCGTTCACCTTATAGTGGAACATGAACTTGTACAGCGGTATGGCAAGCATCCTGCCGACAACAAAAACAAGACTTCTTCGTTTCATTACATCTGCTCCTTTATCATGCTCACTATGGTGCTGACCACCTCGTCAAGGGTCATTTCGGTGGTGTCTACCTCAACGGCATTTTCGGCGGCCTTGAGGGGAGCAGTCTGTCTGTGCATATCGTTATAGTCACGCTGGACGATATCAAAGAGTATCTTGTCAAAATCCGCCTTTT
>JBGUWL010000160.1:0-1745 GCA_045221075.1 Acutalibacteraceae bacterium | reverse complement strand
AGGCATATATCGGAACTTTATCAGTGAGCGGCGTGAAGCGGCAAGCTGGAAGGTAAAGAGATCGTGAGAGGAAATGTATGTGAGCAGAGGGATAGCCCCTCTGACTACTACAATGATTTATGGGTAAGGTGCCTTACAGCCAGTAAGGCCCTTTTCCATCTTATTGCTTAAGCTGTAGAATGATGAAGCAACGGTATGGCGTCCTTTGACTTGGACCTCGCGTCCGCAAGTGAGACTGCCAGCCAGCTTCTCATTCGCAGCATTCGTTTTATGCAGGTTGAATTGCCCTTTCCCACGGGTACATTCTTGTCACACCCCAGTACTTTGAACAGGCAATGAGTAAAGCTGACGTTTACCGTGTCATAACTATTCAGGAGGTGGACTATGAACGCTGTAGGTATCGATGTTTCTAAAGGCAAAAGCATGGTGACGATCCTTCGCCCATTTGGAGAGATCGTTTCCCGTCCTCACGAGGTCCGGCATTCTTCCGCGCAGATCAATGCTCTTATCCGGGAGATTCAATCCCTTGACGGAGATACACGGATCGTTATGGAGTATACCGGCCGCTATCATGAGCCGATGGCGCGGTGGCTCTCCGATGCGGGGCTTTTCGTCAGTGCAGTCAATCCCAAACTCATCAAAGACTTTGATAATGCCTCGCTTCGTAAGGTCAAGACCGACAAAGCCGATTCTGTGAAGATTGCCCGCTATACGCTTGACAAGTGGCACGATCTCAAACAGTATGGACTCATGGACGAATTAAGAAATCAACTCAAAACCATGAACCGGCAGTTCGGGTACTTCACAAAGGTCAAGACCGCGATGAAAAACAACCTCATCAGTCTTCTTGATCAGACATTTCCCGGAGCCAACACCTTCTTTGACAGCCCCGCC
Source organism: Acutalibacteraceae bacterium (assembly GCA_045221075.1). GTDB lineage: Bacteria > Bacillota > Clostridia > Oscillospirales > Acutalibacteraceae > UBA1213. The sequence goes on along the minus strand of JBGUWL010000160.1, from coordinate 851 downwards.
AGAAGTGACGGATCCCAAAAGTGGGTGGACTTTGTGGATACCTACTGGCACGTTGACCGGATACGCTGCATGTCTCTTTCTGCATTTACTGAGCATTATCAGAAATGGTGCAGACGGAAAGGCTATGCCTTCCAGCCGGATAAACCGGAAGAGATCTATGAAGCGGTTCGGGACATCATTGCAGTCCTCCCAAAAGACGAAGTAACAAAGTTTCTTGTCCGTCAGGCTGTGACTCAGGTCAATACCGTATCTGCCGCTGTTGAAGAACTGCGCGCCCGTATGAACGAGACCGCCTCACAGCTTCCGGAGTATCCTGTTGTGCTCGCCATGAAAGGCGTCGGCACCTCTCTTGGTCCCCAGCTGATAGCTGAGATAGGGGATGTGACCCGATTTGCCCATAAAGGTGCGCTGACAGCGTTTGCCGGTGTTGACCCAGGAAAAAACGAATCGGGCTCCTATGCCCAGAAGAGTGTCCGCACAAGTAAACGCGGTTCTGCTTCGCTGCGCAAGACCTTGTTCCAGGTCATGGATGTCCTGATAAAGACAATGCCGCAGGATGACCCTGTTTATGCATTCATGGACAAGAAGCGGTCGCAGGGAAAACCTTACTATGTTTACATGACAGCTGGTGCCAATAAGTTCCTGCGAGTCTACTACGGACGCGTCAAAGAATATTTATTGGAACATACAGAATCTTCAGAGAACTGATGATGATTTCCTGAAGAGCGTCCCAGGCCGATGCCCATCGGTCTTTGTTTTGTGCATTCATTCAGCCTGTATAAAGTTTTCAAGTTATATTATTTCAGCCTTGACTTTTTATTTGCAGGCTCACTTTTTGTCGCGGTACTGCT
>JBGUWL010000159.1:0-3325 GCA_045221075.1 Acutalibacteraceae bacterium | reverse complement strand
TTTGATATGATATAATAAATCAGAAAATAGTGATAATATTATATTTATATTGTCACAAACAAACTACGCTGACACAGTAAAGGAGGTCAACACTATGAAAACAAAACGTATATTATCTGTTATCCTTGCGCTTATATGCCTTGCGGGGTTTTCAGCTTGCACAAACAAGTCTTCATCCGAACAAACGTCAGATGATAATACCGCAGATTCAGCCGATTCAAAGACATCTGCAATTGAGGTAAGCGAGCCTGTTGACCTCGAAGCCCTCGGCATACCTTCTGTTGAAGAAGAAAATGAATTAAAAACTAAACGCGGTATGCCCCAAGCCTGCAACTATTCTTATCATGATCTGATACGTCAGGGTAAGGCTGACGGAAGGATGAGAAGGATAACGCTGCAGGAAATGAAAGATATAATTGCTCAAATCGACCTTAAAAAGGAGCTTGAAAATTATTGGGTAAAATATAATGCTTCTGAAGATGAAAGGATACTTAGTTTACATTCTCTGAACTGGTTCGGGGATTTTGTATACGAAAAAATAATAGAAAAGATATGCGAAATTCAACCGTGCAATGATTTTATCGATAACGGCATTTCCAACGGACCGACTATTGTATATTGGCCGGATGCCCTTACAGAAGCTCAGCGCAGAGAGGAAATTGTATTAGTGCTTTCCGGTCTGAAAACACTGTATAAAACCTTTGACGAAAACGGCGATATGATCAATCAGGAGGTGCTGTTTGACTATTATGGAGAAATGGCTAAATTGACTGATGAATTGCCTATGACCGAACAGATCAAAGAGGCCTTGTTACAACGTGATCCGGAAAGCTTTGAGCACTTATAATACTGAATTATGGTGATTTACCGTTTAAAAGAGGGGTTATCAGAATGAAAGCAGCCGTATATTGTCTGTTATCCTTCTCGGTGGACACCATACCCATGAAAGACGATGTAAAGGTTTCACTGACCCAAAGCAGCGGCACTGAAGCCGGATGATGCAAGCCGGATGATGCAAGCCGGATGATGCAGCGGTGAGATAATAATCTTTTCTCCGGTACTTGACAAAATAATAAAGTGATACTATAATATTACTCAATGATAATTCAAAAAGGCTGTGAAGGAAACAAGATGCTGCGTCATGCGCAAAGAGAGCTGCCGGTTGGTGAAAGGCAGAGGCAGGAGCAGTATGTATAGCTCATTCCCGAGCCTTCTGTCCCAAGCATTTGCAAAGACAGAACGGTTGGTCCCGTTAAAGACCGGAGCCTTGTCAGAGGCTTGCCGAGGGATGCACTGCATCCGAAATTGGGTGGTACCACGAGCATTATGCCCGTCCCATGTCATATCTTTATGACGGGACGGGCTTTTTGATTGGTACGCCATTATCAAACGGAGGTATTATTATGGAAAAAGGATATAAGAAGTATATACCCTTTCAGCAGATCAGAATGGAAAACAGGGAATGGCCGGACAAGACCATAACAAAGGCGCCTATATGGTGCTCAGTTGACCTGCGTGACGGAAATCAGGCTCTGGTGGACCCCATGAACCTTGAACAGAAGCTGGAGTTTTTCCATGCCCTGTGCGACATGGGCTTCAAGGAGATCGAAATAGGCTTCCCCTCAGCGTCCGAAACGGAATATGAGATCTGCCGTGAGCTTATCGAGGGCAATCACATCCCCGACGACGTTACCATCCAGGTGCTGGTACAGGCAAGAGAGCATCTTATCCGCAAGACCTTTGAGGCTGTTAAGGGCGCAAAGAACGTTATCGTGCATTTTTACAATTCAACTTCCACACTCCAGCGCAAGGTGGTCTTCAAAAAGGACATGGACGGCATTATCGACATTGCAGTGGAGGGCGCAAAGCTCATAAAGGAGCTTATCGACGGATATGAGGGCGACACGAAATTCCGCATAGAATACTCTCCCGAGAGCTTCTCCGGCACCGAGATCGACAACTCCGTGCGTATATGTCAGGCGGTCATGGATGTGTTCGGACCCACACCCGAAAACCCCATCATCCTCAACCTGCCCAATACCGTTGAGATGTGTACACCCAATACCTATGCCGACCAGATAGAGTATTTTATCAAGCACATCAAAAACCGTGAATCCGCCATTATCAGCCTGCATCCCCACAACGACAGGGGAACCGGCGTTGCCTGTGCGGAGCTGGCTCTGCTTGCGGGCGCAGACAGGATCGAGGGAACACTTTTCGGCAATGGCGAGCGCACCGGCAATCTGGACATCGTTACCGTGGGACTCAATATGTACACTCAGGGCGTTGATCCGGAGCTTGATTTCAGCGACCTGCCCAAGTACCGTGAAATATACGAGCGCTGCACAAAGATGAAGATAAACGAGCGTCAGCCGTATGTAGGCGACCTTGTATTTACCGCTTTTTCCGGTTCCCATCAGGATGCGATAAACAAGGGCTTTGCCTATGCCAGGGAGACCGGCAGCGACAAGTGGGAGATACCCTATCTGCCCATTGACCCGGCGGACGTGGGAAGACAGTATGAGCCGATCATCCGCATCAACTCCCAGTCCGGCAAGGGCGGCGCCGCGTTCATCATGCAGAACAACTTCGGCTACGAGCTGCCCAAGGCTATGCATCCCGAGTTCGGCGCGCTTGTCAAGGCGGAATGTGACAAGCTGGGCAGAGAGCTTTCTCCCAAGGAGCTTATGGAGGTCTTTACCCGCAACTATATCGACATCGAGCAGAAGCTCTGGCTTGTCCGTCACGTCATCACCAACGTTGACCACGAAAAGGCCACATTCAGGGGCATAATCCACCTTGTGAAGGAGAACAAGGACCTTGAGATCTACGGCGAGGGCAACGGACCCATCGACGCCTTCTTCAAGGCTCTCAAGACCATCGGCATACGGGGCTTTGAGTTCGTCAACTACAGCGAGCACGCAATTTCCGAAGGCTCCGACTCCCGTGCCATTTCCTATATCGAATTAAAGACCCCTGCCGGCAAGCACGTCTTCGGCGTGGGCATTTCCCACGGCATCTTCAAGGCCTCCGTGCGGGGCATAATCTGCGCCATTAACCGTTCGGGTGTTGATATTGATTTTGAGGTCTGATGTCAGGGGATGAGCCTTAAGCTGACAAAAGGATCATAATAAACACTGTTCTGCCGCTCCTTTCGGGGCGGCTTTTTTTGTGATTGTTCACACTTTGCTGTATGAGTTTTGTGAATAAAGTAGAATTTCCCGAAAGACCTTGTGTGTTTTTTTTTGATATGATATAATAAATCAGAAAATAGTGATAATATTATATTTATATTGTCACAAACAAACTACGCTGACACAGTAAA
>JBGUWL010000158.1:0-10980 GCA_045221075.1 Acutalibacteraceae bacterium | reverse complement strand
AATCATATAAAACATACCGACACTGATAAAGCCGTAACCGCGGAACAAAACTAACGGATGTCACTGAATCAGGGCGCGAGGTAGGGCACTTGTTTCACTGCGCTCGCCGGTCATTGAGCGAGCAAAGCGAGCGTTTCCATTCCACTTTCCACTTTCCAAATTCCACATTAAAAAACTCCACACTCCTAACTCCTCACTCCTAACTCCCAACTCCTCACTCCAAATTCACAACCGTATCAACTTCACCGTTCACTGAGCAATCGTGTCTTATGCGTCCGGGATCAGATCGGTAAGTGAGCCGAAGGTGTAGCCCATCTCTTCCCATCGGGTCAGAAGCTCGTCAAGTATCTCACTGTTTGTTTTTGATGTGCTGTGAAGCAGGACTATTGCGCCGTTGTGTATCCTGGGGATCAGCTTGTCAAAGGCCTCTTCACGGGTAGGCTGGCTGTCGTTGTTCCAGTCAACGTATGCAAGGCTCCAGAATACCGTGTGATATCCAAGACTTTTTGCCATTTCAAGGTTTTCGGCGCTGTATTTGCCCTGGGGCGGACGGTAGAGCTTCTTCATGGTCTGTCCCGTGACGGATTCATACAATCCTTCAAGCTCACCTAGTTCCCGTGAAAAGGCTTCCTTGTCGGATATCGCTCCCATATCCGGATGGGTCATGGTGTGGTTGCCCACGGTATGGCCTTCGCTCACCATCTGCTTCACAAGCTCCGGTGAGGTTTCTATATAGTTCCCTACAAGAAAAAAGGTTGCCTTTGCGTTGTGTTTTTTCAGTGTCTTGAGTATCTGTCCGGTATATCCGTTTTCATATCCCGCGTCAAAGGTGAGATAGATGGTCTTTTTCCCGGTATCTCCAAGATAAAGCGCATTGTATTTACACAATTCCTCAGCGGAAGCATTTCCCGCCGGTATACCGTTTTCCGACTGAAAGCTCAATCCCCAGTTATCGGCGGCCGCAGACACCGTCACTGCCCTTTCGGAATTAACTCCCGACACTATCACCACCGTCAGGCACAAAACCAGGCAGCAGGAGATTATCACCGCCACAGTTCTTTTTTTTAGTATCAGATACATTAGTTCAGCCCCTTTCACGAAAACCCGCAGCAAAAACTGTTCTTCTGTAATGCTTATGCAGGGGCGGGAATTTTATGACCGGAGATTACAATATTTGTACCGGTAAGAAATGCCATATTCCGGACAGAGCAAGGCCCTCCATGCCGATCATCATGGATGTCGGTACGAAGGGTCGCAGAGGTGCTGATAAAGTTTTGTTGGGAGCGAACATATATGTTTTCTGATACGCCGTGCAGAATGTTCAGGATCATGTGCGATATCCGGGGTCATGCGCGATATCAGGAGTCATGCGCGATAGCCGGAGTCATGCGCGATATCAGGAGTCATTCGCGATATCCAGGGTCATGCGCGATAGCCGGGGTCATGCGCGATAGCCGGAGTCATGCGCGATAGCCGGGGTCATGTGCTATATCCGGGGGCATACTCGATGTCCGGATTCACACAAGTGAAAACACCCTGTCTACGGTCTCCGCCGCGGCAGAGAGCATATATTCAAACATGAATTCATCCGGTGAACTGTTATAGAAGCTGGCAGTCAGCCGGAAATATAACAGTCCGTTCTCCGGGTCATAGCAGAAAGCCCCGTCCCTTATCTTATGGTTCAGCATACACAATGCCGTTGAGGCCTCCGTACAGTATGCGGATGACAGATCACGGCATATCGGCGCATAAAGAGTCACCAGCATTCGTACACTATCCACCGTAAATATCATTTTTTCTTCCCGCTCGCCCACATTGACAAAACAGCACAGGCGGTCTTTGTTTATCATTTCGTAACCGATATCGTTCCGTTTCAGTACGCCGCACAGAACCGACAGGGCGCATCCGGAACGCAGGGTCGAAGCCGCCAAAAGTCATTCCTCCTTTTTGGCGTTCTGCCGAAAACAGCAAACGCCGGAATCCTTTATGACCGTCCTGCTTTCTTCTCAGGGAGCAATATGCAGTCCGGTCCGTATCCAAAGGATACTGTACCGCCATTATATCACCCTCAAACCGCAAAATCCCACGAATCCCGGTGCCGGCGAGCCGCCGGTCCCGTGTTCGCGCTGTCGCTCAACTGCCGTTTCGCTCTGAACTCAGACGGGATACTTTTATTCCCGCGGCAATCATATAAATCATAACGACACTGATAAAGCCGTATCTGCGGCACAAAACTAACGGATGTCACTGAATCGGAGCGCAAAGTAGGGTGCGCAGGCTCTGCGCCGGCACGTCATATACCTTCTGTTTCCGCCGACGTGACCCTTGATCGGGTCACTTTCCGGCTGGTGCGTGACCGCACTGGACAATTCGCGCTGTCGCTCAACTGCCGTTTCGCTCTGAACTCAGACAGGATACTTTTATTCCCGCGGCAATCATATAAAACATAACGACACTGATAAAGCCGTATCTGCGGCACTTGACTGCCGGATGCTATTGAATGTGAACGCGAAATAGGGTGCGGCAGTACCCCAAGGGCACTTGTTTCACTGCACTTGCCGGTTCAGTTTTCAGTTAGCGAAGCGCTTAATTCCACTTTCCACATTCCAAATTGAGCGAAGCGCTATAACTCCTCACTCCTAACTCCTCACTCCTAACTCCTCACTCCTAACTCATTGCCGGTGCAGGGAACAGCCCAACGAGATATTGCACTTTTGTGAGAGCGTTCTCCCTGTGCTTCTCAATCCGAAATGCTTTTTTTCAGTTCATCAAGAATGATAGGACGAAGCTCCGAGGCAAGATAAAGTGAGCCGAAAACCACCACCGCAGAAGGACAGCCCTCCTTTTCGCCGTCAAAGGCGTAACTGAGAGCAAGACGGACGGCTTCCTTTTTATCGTCAAGGGCCTGAGCCGGAACTCCGTAGGATGAAACTATCCCGCAAAGCTCCTGAGCGCTCATGGCGCGGGGATTGTCCGGTGTCAGGGTAAGTACCCTGTCAAAAAGCGGAACAAGCAGGGAAAGCGCAGAGTGAACGTCCTTGTCCGCCAGCATACCGACAACGGCAGTCTTTTTTCTGCCGGAAAGACAGCTGCAAACCGCATCACTGAGAGCTGCCGCACCACCGGGATTATGCGCTCCGTCAAGAAGGACGACCGGATCTCCGCAAAGCATCTCAAGCCTTGCCGGAAAGCTGACGCGGGCAAGCCCCTGTTCAATTGCGCTGTCGGGAATTGACAGGCCTCTGTCACGCAGCGCCGCGATCGTAAAGAGAGCCGCCGCCGCATTGCTGACCTGATGGCTTCCCACAAGGGGCGTGGACAATTCAAGCTCCCTTCCCCCGTTCAGAACAGGCGATGAGAAAACAAAACGAGAACCGGTAAGGCCGGAGGAAATGACCCTTGCGCATGACGGGTCGGCAACAAGAAGTCTGTTGTTCCGCTCTGCGGCCGTACTTTTGACTACATCGTATACCCCGTCCGGCTGCTGACCGTAAAGAACGGTTGTACCGCCGGGCTTTATTATGCCGCACTTTTCAAAGGCGATCTTTTCACAGGTGTCACCGAGGATCGCCGTATGGTCAAGGGAGATGGACATTATAACCGATGCAAGGGGCGTTTCTATTATGTTGGTTGCGTCAAACCTGCCGCCAAGTCCCGTTTCAAGCACCACAACGTCGCATTTTTCCCGGGCGTACCAGAGCAGAGCCGTAACAAGCACAACTTCAAATTCCGTAATTATCTTTCCCTCGTCCTTCATTGCCGAAACCACCGGCTTGACCTCTTCGACGATGGAGGCGAGGTCTGAGGGTGGTATCATACGTCCGTTTATCTGGAACCTTTCACGGAATTCAAGAACGTAGGGGGAGATGAACAGTCCGGTCTTGTACCCTGCCGCCTGCAGTATGGAAGCAAGGTCGGCGCACACGGAGCCTTTGCCGTTGGTCCCCGCAACATGGACGAATTTCAGCGCAAGATGAGGCGAGCCAAGCCGCTCCGAAAGCTCCCTTACCCTTTCAAGTCCGGGTCTGCTGCCGAAAACCAGCAGGGAATCAATGTATTTTACTGCTTCATCATAAGTCATATTCAGATCACTCCGTTTTTATGTATGAAAAATAATAGTGATTGCCGGAAGGCAACCGATTAAATATATTAGGGAACCCCTTTAGGCAACACCGCACAAAGACCGCCGGCAAGCTGCCGGTCCCATGTTCTTTTTGGTAACTCAATAAAGTATTGGCAGTAAATGTGTTTCCAAAACAACGTTGGGTGCGGAGGCTCTCCGCCGGCTTAGCACCACAGCTTTGCATAAGTTCCGCCAACCAATCAGTGTTCGCCTTCGGCTCCACTTCTTGTGGCGTCACTTAATCTGCTTGATCTTTTTCCGTCATCTTGCACCAAAATTTCTTGAAATACGTCAGTATTCCTGCGAAATTTTGATACAATCTGACGAAAAAATCTGCTGCGCATCTGCGGCACTATCTCTGTGCGGTATTGCCTTAAAAATCACACGCTTTCGCAAATATTTACAATGACCGCACCGGAAACACATGGTACAGTTACAGAAAATACCCGGGATATGAAAGGAGTAAAACCATGAAACACAGAAAAATAACCGCAGCATTACTTACCCTTGCAATGGCGCTGTCCCTTGCCGCCTGCAATTCGCCCTCCGAAAAGGGAGAGAGCGGGGAGGAAAAGGATGACAGCGGTACGACCTTTGTGTCGTTTGACGACGCGGACACCCTCAGCTACATCAAGTCAAAGATCAAGGAAGAGGCGGCAGACGGTGAAGTTGCCATAAGACTCTGGTGCGCCGGAGACGACCGGGCGTTTGAAAAGACTCTGTGTGACGAATTTGCAAAAAAGTTCAGCCAGGACGGCGCAAAGATCAACATCACCATCGTATCAAAGAGTGAGGACGAAGCGGGTCTCAGGATCGTAGAGAAGCCCTCAAAGGGCGCTGACGTATTCAGCTTTGAAGAGGCTCAGCTTTCTCTCCTGGTCGGGGACGGCGTTCTCGCAAAGGTAGAAACCTACTACAAGGGCAACGTGCTTGACGAGAACAGTGACGAATCCATTACCGCAAGTACTCTGGCGGACAGACTCTATGCATTCCCCAAGACCTGCGACAACGGATGCTTCCTTTATTACGACAAGAGGTACCTCACCGAAGAGGACGTCAAGACCTTTGACGGCATGATCGAGAAGGCCGCAGCTCAGAACAAGCTGGTTTATTTCAACATGGGCAACGCATGGTACAGCACAGGTTTCTTTATTACCGCAGGATGTGACATCAGATACGAACGCGGCAAGGAAAACCTTGTTTGGACTCAATCGGGAGATGAGATATACTATGATGACAAGCAGATCGCAGATTTCGATTCTCCCCAAGGTCTCAGCGCCGCAAGGGCAATGGCTCACATCTGTGAAAAACAGGGTAAGGGATTCATCGGAGAGGCTTATGATTTAAATACATCTCCGGCTTCATGGTTTGAAAATGGGGGAGTAATAGCCGAAGTTATCGGAACATGGGAAGGTGCTGCCATCAAGCAGGCCATAGGCGAAGAAAACGTAGGCGCGGCAAAGCTCCCCACAGTCCTGATGGACGGCGAGCAGAAGCAGCTCCATTCCTTCGGGGGTTATAAGCTCATCGGCGTTAACCTATATGCAAAGGCCTCATTTACCGCTCAGACACTGGCGTATTACCTCTCCTGTGAGGAATCACAGCTTGCGAGGTATGAAAACAGAGGCTGCCTCCCTACCAACAAAAATGCCGCAGAAAACGAAAAGGTAAAGGACGATCCGGCTTGGAAGGCGGTTGAAGACCAGAGACCTTATGCACATCCCCAGTATAACATTGTAAGCAGTGTTTACTGGAATTGCGGTATAGGCAGCCTGGGCGAGGATATTGTCGAAGCCAAGGGCAATATAGACGACGCGACCCTGACGGAAAAGCTCAAGGCCTGTGAGGACAAATGCGGCGAAGTGAAAAGGTACGAATCCACAGGATAAGGGTGATACCCGTCCTGAATAGAAAACATGGTTGAGAACAATTATCACTACAGACTCCCATTAAAAGCAGTATCATTCCGGATCCCACAGCAAATTTCGCTGTGGGATTTTCTTTTGATACTATTTTCCGATTAAAAGCTGACACTTTTAATCGGAAAAGGCGCCGCCCGAGGCTGCGCCCATCTGTGCATATGCACAGATGACGTCTCATGCAAACTCCGACGCGCTGACGCGCTATTAAAAGCAGATTATGTTTGCTTTTAATGGGAGTTTAGTATGAGAAAAAACTATCGAGATCATACTGTATAGAATAATTTCGTGAAAGCACCCGAAAAAAATTGACAACGGTGAAATAATGTGGTAAAATACATACAAACAGTAACCCGCAGAAAGGAGCGAAATACCATGAAATACAAGAAGATTACCGCAGCGTTACTTACCCTTGCAATGGCTCTTTCTCTTGCCGCCTGCAATTCAACCTCAGAAAAGAAGGAGAGTGAAGAGGAAAAGGCTCCGGAGGGTCCGTCCTTCGTGTCCTTTGATGATGCGGACACCCTCAGCTACATCAAGTCAAAGATCAAGGAAGAAGCGGCAGACGGTGAAATCGCCATAAGACTATGGTGCGCCGGAGACGACCGGGCTTTTGAGAAGAATCTGTGCGACGAATTTATAAAGAAGTTTTCACAGGAGGGCGCTCAGATCAAGATCACCATTGTGTCAAAGGGTGAAGACGAAGCAGGAACCAAGCTCGTGGAGATGCCATCAAAGGGCGCAGACGTATTAAGCTTTGGCGATGAGCAACTCACTCTGATTTGCGAAAATGACGCTATAGCAAAGGTGGATGATTTCTACAAGGACAGAGTGATCGAAGATAACAGCGAGGATTCCGTGACCGTAAGCACAATGGACGGCACACTTTTTGGATTTCCAAAGACCTGTGACTACGGTTACTTCCTCTATTACGACAAGAGATACCTCACCGAAGAGGACGTCAAAACCTTTGACGGCATGATCGAGAAGGCCGCTTCTCAGGGCAAGAGCGTATACTTCAACATGGCCAATGCATGGTACAATACCGGTTTCTTTTTCACCGCCGGTTGTGACATCCGATATGAAAACGGCACCCAGACAGCAGACTTCGATTCTCCCGAGGGTCTCAGCGCCGCAAGGGCAATGGCTCATATCTGCGAAAAGCAGGGACAGGGATTTATCGGAGCGGTTTATGATTCAGAGACATATCCGGCTTTTTGGTTTGAAGATGGTACGGTAATTGCCGAAGTTATCGGCACATGGGAAGAAATTGCCATCAAGAGGGCCATTGGCGCAGAAAACGTGGGCGTGGCAAAGCTCCCCACGGTTCTGATGGACGGCGAGCAGAAGCAGCTCCACTCCTTCGGCGGCTACAAGCTGACGGGAGTAAACGCTTTTTCTTCGGCTCCCTTCACTTCCCAGACACTGGCGTATTACCTTACCTGTGAAGAGAATCAGCTTGCAAGATATGAAACGAAAGGTCTTTTGCCCACCAACAAAAAGACCGCAGAAAACGAAAAGGTAAAGGACGATCCTGCGTTCAAGGCCATTGAAGACCAGAGACCTTATTCCCATCCCCAGTGTACCACAGTGAGCAGTATTTACTGGAACTGCGGTATAGGTAACCTGGGCAGGGATATATACAAAGCCAAGGGCAATATAGACGATGCGACTCTGCAGTCAAAGCTCAAGGCCTGCGAGGACAAATGCTCCGCAGGTAAATTCGACAGACAGATGTAATACTGTTTTCCGATTAAAAGCGGACACTATTAATCGGAAAAGGCGCCGCCCAAGGCTGCGCCCATCTGTGCGGTGTAGCCTTAAGTATAAAGAGGCACATATAATAACACAAAGAGACACGGGAATTTCCTGTGTCTCTTTTTTCGGGCATATCAATGCTTAGCGCGGGAAGTCTGTACTCCCTTGTGTTCAGGCGACGGAGGCAAGTAAAAACAGCAAGCCTCTTTTGACTGGGTGTGTACTGACAATAAACAACGGAGCATCTGACGGACTTTCGCCGTATACCCCTGCACGCCATAGTGGAATAAAAAACCGTACCGGTGAATATAAGAGAGAAGACAAAAAACAGGGCTTCCGCATTAACGGAAGCCCCGGTTGCCGGTATTAACCTTTTCTGATCTCCGCCAGACACTCTTCACAGACTGACTGATTTTTGTAAATGGTCACGTTGTTTGCCGAATTACAAAAAACACATGCGGGACGATACTTCTTGATAATAACGCAGTCGTCATCAACGAAGAATTCTACGGAATCATGGCCGTCTTTGATGTTCAGCATTCTTCTGATGTCCGACGGCAGAACAAGTCGTCCAAGCTTGTCGATTTGTCTTACACATCCGATTGCTCTCATATGTACCGCTCCTTTCCTTATGATCTGCCGATTCTATTGGTGTATCTATATAGTACTATTTTATTGTAAAATTGTCAATAGGTAAATGGCAAAAAAATGATATTTTTTGAATTATTTTGGAATTAATACTGCCATGGATGAATTGCCGGCTTTTATGATGATCCTTTTATAACTCCCATAAACAGCGGAGTTTCGAGTTTGTTTGACAAAATGTGCTTTTTGTCGTGCCAAAAAAGGTAATACAAAAATGACATCTTTGCGCCATGTCCTTTCCATTTTCCATATTGGAAAAAACGGCGGTAAGTTGTCATTATTGTACTATATGACCAATATGGTTCAATGTGTATAAAAATGCTCTGCAAAATATGTGCCTGAGACCCTGTTTTGCGCCATTGTGTTCCCGAAGTCCGGTTAAATATGATGGATCGGCTGTGAGTGGGTCAACGGCGGGTGTGAGGGTCGGTTCGGTGTGGTTTGTATTGTATCAATAAATCGGGGGCGGTGATGGGATGTGCTGAATATTATCTGGGGCGGTATGATAATACTAAGTCTTTTCTGTGCAATTTTTACGGGCAGGATGAACGAGACCGCTGCAGGAGCCGCCGAGGGTGCGGACAAGGCCATCCGGCTTGTTATATCTCTTGCGGGGACCATGTGTCTGTGGAGCGGCGTTATGAAGATCGCGGAAAAGAGCGGTCTTACCCGGGGGCTTTCACGGGTGCTTTCTCCTGCGCTGCGCCGCCTGATGCCTGGTTATGAAAAAAACGGGCGGGTGATGCAGGCCGTCAGCGCAAATGTTACGGCGAATCTTCTGGGACTGGGGAACGCCGCAACTCCTCTGGGGCTGATCGCAATGAAGGAGATGCAGAAGGAAAATCCCCTGTCCGGTGCGCCTGACGACAGGATGATAATGTTTGTGGTGCTGAACACCGCTTCCGTTCAGCTCATTCCCACGACAATTGCAGCCATGCGTCAGGCTGCGGGAAGTGCTGCGCCCTACAGTATACTTCCCAATGTGTGGCTGGCATCGGGGGTCGCCCTGCTTACGGGGATACTGATGTCAAAGCTTTTGTCCCGATCCGGCCGTTCAGGCAGGTGCGGGCATGCACGGTGCATAAACTGATGCAGGGTCCGGGTATAACAGGGAGTGTGGCACATGGATAATATAGGAACGTACGCCGTGCTTGTGATATTGCTGTCTGGGGTCGCCCTGCTTACGGGGATACTGATGTCAAAGTTTATGTACCGGTCCGGCCGTTCGGGCAGGAGCTGGCATACACGGTGCATAAACTGATGCAGGGTCCGGGTATAACAGGGAGTGTGGCACATGGATAATATAGGAACATACGCTGTGCTTGTGATATTGTTGTCCGTGATCGCGGCGGGCCTTATCAGAAGGGTGGAGGTTTTTGACTGCTTTAAAGAAGGAGCGAAAGAAGGCGCTCTTTCTCTTTTGTCGGCGGCGCCGTCATTGTTCGGGCTTGTGATAGCGGTGACGATGCTGGATGCTTCGGGATTTTTTGACATACTCACCGGTTTTGTGGAGCCGGTGTGCAGCGTCATAGGTTTTCCTGCTCAGACTGTGCCTCTTGCACTGACGCGACCCGTAACAGGCAGCGGATCTTTTGCGGTGCTCAACGGTATATTGGAGCAGTACCATCCTGACAGCGCCATCGGCAGGGCCGCGTCGGTCATGGCAGGAAGTACGGAGACAACTTTTTATGCCATTGCGGTCTATTATGGTTCGGTTGGCATAAAAAAGACCAGGTATACACTCCCTGTCGCCCTGACTGCAGATATGGTAGGAATGCTTGCCGCCGCGTGGTCGGTGAACCTGTGGCAGTGATACGGGATCGCTGACCTTTGGGAAATGATTTCTGGCAAAATTACAGATGGTAATATCACAAAGAGTAATATACAAATTGTATAACTAATGTATCATTAGTGACGAACTAAGGGATCGCAGTTGAAGTGACGGCGAATGTGTGGTAGTATAGTGGAATGTAAGGAGGAATAAAAATGCTGTATAACGTAAAGGATATATTGGAACCGGATTTCGGCTGCGAAGGTCTGCCTGAGGGAGAGGAGCTGTGCTGCGAGGTGCTGCTTGAGGATGAAAACGGAAGCGTCACATCTGTAAAGATTCCCGATGCGGAGCTGTACGAGAAGGATATTGTTCCCGGCAGCAGGGTCGAATACAGGGACGGATCGATAGAGAAGAAATAAAACCGGAGCAAAACAGGACGAGATCTTGTAATATGCTGTCTGCGGAGCCTGCCGTGATTATGGTGCGTATCAGGCCAGAGAACTACAGGGATATTGAGATAATGACTCCTAAAATTTCTGTTGGATAGCACAGCTTGTCGAACTTACTCCGGAACGGCTGATATAAAATACAAATAGTATATTTTCTGAGGGGTTTTATCAGGGAAATAATTCTTTTAAGGAAATAGTATACAATTTGTAGAAACATAGAGTTTTTTGAAAAAACATGTTGACAAGATCTAAAAAAGGTGGTATTATAACAAAGCTGTCGCACGAAGGGCAGCGTGAAAAGAGCGTGAAAAA
>JBGUWL010000157.1:0-15672 GCA_045221075.1 Acutalibacteraceae bacterium | reverse complement strand
ATACGCACAGATGACGTCTCATGCAAACTCCGACGCGCTGACGCGCTATTAAAAGCAGACTGTGTCTGCTTTTAATGGGAGTTAAGTATTACATTATTCCTTAAACAATGAGCCAGGCTCCAATCGGCTCGCTTGACCGGAGCGAGCGGCGCCGGGGGCGCACGTCGGGGAGCTTCGGCTCCCTCAGCTGATGGGATTGCCCACTACCGACGGACGTATTGCACCCGCCTATAGACCCGGGGACATCGACGTTTGTAATATTATTCCTTATTTGATGATATCAGTACTGGTCTTATTCCGGTGCGCCCTGCGTATATATGAACTCACTGTCTGTCAAAAGCTCGTCCGGCGTCCGTCATCACTCCGACATATACATAACGCCGTCCCTGTCATTTTCAGCTCTTATCCACTCCGTATCGGGGAAACGCTCCGACAGAAGCTTCACAAGCCGAGGTACTATGTGCGCCTCGGAACCGAAATGTCCCAGGTCAAACACCGCAACTCCCCTGTCCAGAGCCTCCACAAGATAATTGTGCTTTATCTCCCCGGTCACAAGGGCGTCTGCACCAAGTCCTTCAGCAAGGGAAACATTATCCCCGCCCGCTCCGCAGGCGACCGCAACACGCTTTACGAGTCTGCCGCAGTCGGTATAGCGCAGTCCGGTCAGTCCCAGACGTTCAATAATATCCCGGGCATATTCCCTGCAGCTCATGGGAGACTCAACACTGCCCACAAGCACGCAGTCCTCTGCATATCTCTCCTCCACGCTCACTCCCAGCAGCTCCGCAAGTGTATCGTTGACACCCCCCGGGGCAATGTCAAGGTTTGTGTGAGCCGAGATTATAGTGATGTCATACTTTGCCGCAAGAAACGCAGGACTTTCCGAAGGAAGTGAACGCAAAGGATGAAATATCACCGGATGATGGGTCACCAGTATCTTCGCTCCCGCCTGGGCGGCTTCTTTTATAACGGCCGCAGATGCGTCCAGAGCCACCATCACACGCTGAGACTCCGCGCTCATTGAGCCTGTCAGCAGGCCGGCGTTGTCAAAGCTCATCTGTGTGTCAAAGGGAGCGATGCTGTCGATATATGTAAAAATTTCCCTTGCGCTGACCATCGTGTCACGTCCTTTCATCTATAAGACGATAAATCGTCCGGTACTCTTCGGCTTCCTCCTGCTTTCCGGAGCGGAGAAGGCCGTTTATCTTTCTTGTAAGCTTTTGTTTTACCACAGCCACATATTTCCGTGCCTCTTCCGACGGGTCGTCGCCCAAGGTCCCGATATATTCATACCGTTTATCGCAGGGACGTATTATTCCGTCATATTCGCACAGCATCACGCTGTAGCATTTTCTTCCGCAGACGCAGGCCTTTTCCTCCAGGATATTGAACCCGTGGCTGCACAAAAATAACCGCAGTGTCCCCCCGCGAGTCATGGGCTGAAGGATCAGCCTTCTGCTTTTGTCGTAAAGCCACTGCGTTCTTTTTATGATATCTGCGATCAGCTCGCCGCCCATTCCCGCCATTACAATATCGTAGGCGCTGTCGGGGTCGATATTGTCAAGACCGTCAGAGAGAACGGTGGTGACTATATTCTGGGCGCCGTACCTCAGGATATTGCTCCTTGCATTTTCAAGAGGACCCGTTCTTATATCCCCTGCAACGGCAGAGCGGATCCTCCCTTCAAGCGCAAGGTACACAGGCAGGTATGCGTGATCCGTGCCGATATCCGCCAATCTTGTCCCCTCCCGGACAAAGGAGGCGCAGAGCGCCAGCCTGCTGTCAAGGGGAGACTGAATCCTATGATCCACAATAACACCCTCTGTGTACGAAGATTTAGGGGTTCTCTTTACTTATCCTTGATATGCTCGTTGACCTTTGCAATAAGCTCGTCAACGTCAACTCCGTGGACCATGCAGGCCTGCTCAACGGTCTCGCCCCTTGACGCAGGGCAGCCCAGGCAGTGCATACCTATTGAGAGAAAGATGGGAGCGGTGGTCTCGTCTATCTCAAGAATATCTCCGATAATAGTGTCCTTTGTGATCTGTGCCATAATATCAATTCCTTTCTTTTTTCAGTGTTGATTAACACAATACTATTATAATATATCCTTCCCGTTTTTTCAATACATAACCGTCCGGCGAGCCGGGGCGGTTATTGGGGAAAACCCTTTTCCGGCGGAAAAAGGGTTCTTCCCCAAACCCCTTTCCTAAAACCGCTTACATTTAAGGCAACACCGCACAAAGATCGCCTTGCAGCTTTTCGCCACATCTGCTTGATCTTTTTCATTTCTTGCCCGATCACTCATACGATTTTCATTACAGCACATATATGTCCAATAAAAGTACGTCCGAATCGAAAAAAAATCTTTTATTGTTCTGCAAAATGTGGTATAATCTGGATGTCGGAGATTTCCGAAAAAAAGAGAAAAGGAGTTTTTATCATGGATATTGTTTGTTTGGACCTTGAAGGCGTACTGGTGCCGGAGATATGGATCGCTTTTGCAGAGGCAAGCGGTATTCCGGAGCTGAAAAAAACCACCCGTGACGAGCCTGACTACAACAAGCTGATGAACTACCGTCTTAACATCCTCAAGGAGCACGGACTCGGCCTTAAGGAGATTCAGGACACCATCGCAAAGATCGACCCCATGCCCGGCGCAAAGGAGTTCCTGGACGAGCTGCGTTCACTCACTCAGGTCATCATCATCAGCGATACCTTCACTCAGTTTGCAAAGCCCCTGATGAAAAAGCTGGGCTGGCCCACCATCTTCTGCAACACCCTTGAGGTTGCCGAAAGCGGCGAGATCACCGGCTTCAGAATGCGCATCGAAAATTCAAAATACACCACCGTCAAGGCTCTGCAGTCCTGCGGCTTTGAGACCATCGCCAGCGGCGACAGCTACAACGACCTTGGCATGATAAAGGCAAGCAAGGCCGGCTTCCTCTTCAAGAGCACCGACAAGATCAAGCAGGACAACCCCGAGCTTCCCGCTTTTGAATCCTACGACGATCTGCTTGCAGCCATCAAGGGCGCTCTCGGCTGACAGTCCGGCAGTACCGGATGATCAAGGGCTATGAGACACACACCTGAGATATGCTGCTCAAAAGTAATAATATGGGTGTTGCCTGCCTCGTCAAAACACAGGATATAAATGCGTGAACTGTTATTACACTCCCTCCGGCATTTCGTGACAGCCAACTCCGTCCGGCGCTGAGCGCCACCAGCTTTGCATAAGTTCCGCCATCCAATCAGCGTTCGCCTTCGGCTCCGCTTCTCCCGCGTCACTCATCTCTTAGCGAGGGAGGTAAAAAGCCTTCCCCTCGAGGGGAAGGTGGCACGGCAGCGCCGTGACGGATGAGGTGAACATGGCACGGCAACGCCGTGACGGATGAGGTGTACATGGCACGACGGAACCGTGACGGATGAGGTGAGCATCAGCTTTGCCGGCTAAAGAAATGGTGGAAAAAAAGCATCAAAAAATCTCTATTTTGATGCCTGCTGAATCAACCCCATACCCATATCCGAGAATAGTGCCAAAACAAAACAGCGTCAAAAAAGTCCCGACAGTCAGTCTGCCGGGACTTTGTTATTTCATTCAGTTTTCTCATCGGAAGCGGATGTGTCGTTTCCGGAAACAACGGCTTCCTCATGTACCACGGTCTCTCCCGTGTCGTCGTCCTTTTCAAATCCGCAGCCCTCTGCACTGCAGAAGAGCTTGGGATTCTTGCCCTTCTTTTTGAAGAGCGTGCCACCGCATCTGGGGCACTTTTCCGCTGTGGGCTGGTTCCAGGACACAAAGTCACATTCGGGATAGTTTGAGCATCCGAAGAACTCTCTGCCCCGCTTTGACTTCTTTACGATCACGTCGCCGCCGCACTTGGGACAGGAAACTCCGATCTTGCTGACCATCTTTACGATGTTCTTGCATTCCGGGTATCCCGAGCAGGCAATAAACCGTCCGTAACGGCCGAACTTAACCACCATGGGCTTTCCGCACTTTTCACAGACAAGGTCAGTCTTGTCCTCCTCAAGCTGGATCTTGACGCCCTTCATCTCTTCCTTTGCGTTTTTGAGGGTCTTGTCAAAATCTCCGTAAAAATCCGTCAGAAGGTCTACCCATCCGTATTCCCCCTCCTCAACGGTATCAAGATTCTGCTCCATCTGGGCAGTGAACTTGACATTTACTATCTTGGGGAACCGTTCCTCCATTAGCTTTGTGGTGACCTCGCCAAGCTCCGTGGGGAAAAGGGTCTTGGCCTCACGCTTCACATAGCCCCTTGAGGTAATGGTGGAAATGGTGGCGGCATAGGTGGAGGGACGTCCGATGCCGTATTCTTCAAGGGCTTTTATCAGGGAAGCCTCGGTATATCTGGGAGGCGGCTGGGTAAAGTGCTGGTGGGGCAGCATTTCTTTGACCTTGAGGGGCATATCCTTTTCAAGGGGCGGAAGCTCGGATTCCTTTTCCTCCTCGCCGTTGTCGCTGCTCTCAACATAGAGCACGGTATATCCGTCAAAATCCACACGATATCCGGAAGCCTTGAAGATATATCCTCCCACATTGATGTCGGCCTGTGTGGTCTTCTGGACACACTCGGACATCTGGCAGGCGATAAAACGCTCCCAAATAAGCTTGTAGAGCTTGTACTGGTCGCTGGTCAGGCTTGAACGAATCGCCGAAGGCTCCAGATCGATCATTGTGGGTCTGATAGCCTCGTGACCGTCCTGGGCATTTGAGCGGGACTTGAAGCGTCTGGGACCGTCTGAGGGCAGATATTTCTCTCCCCATTTTTCACGGATAAAGCTCTGCGCCGCTGAAAGGGCATCCTCTGACAGTCTGAGGGAGTCGGTTCTCATGTAGGTGATAAGACCCACGGCGCCCATTCCCTGTATCTCAACGCCTTCATACAGCTCCTGAGCCACCTTCATTGTGCGCTTTGACTGGAAGCCCAGCTTTCTTGAGGCCTCCTGCTGCAGCGTTGAGGTTATGAAGGGAGGTGCGGGCTGTTTTTTTCTTGTTCCGTGACGCACCTTTTCAACAAAGGGCTGCGCGTTCTTCATTGCGTCAAGCAGCTTCTGTGCCTGTTCCTCGTTTTCTATTTTCAGCTTGCCCTTTTCATCGCCGTAAAAAGCAGCGGGAAAAGCCCTGCGGCTGCCCTTGGGAATGAATTTGGCGTCAATGCTCCAGTATTCTTCGGGCTTGAAGGCTCTTATCTTGTTTTCTCTGTCAACTATTATCCTTACGGCAACAGACTGTACACGTCCGGCAGAAAGTCCCTTGCGTATTATCTTTGAAAGAAAGGGACTGAGCTTGTAGCCCACAAGGCGGTCAAGTATCCTTCTTGCCTGCTGAGCGTTTACAAGGTCCAGATCTATCCTTCTCGGAGAAGCCATGCCGTTTTTGACGCCGGTCTTTGTTATCTCGTTAAAGGTGACCCGGTTGCTGTCGTCAAGATCAAGGCCCAGAAGATAGGCCAGGTGCCATGAAATAGCCTCTCCCTCACGATCAGGGTCCGTTGCAAGATAAACATAGTCGCTTTTCTTTGCCAGCTTCACAAGATCGTCGGCCAGCTTTTCCTTGCCCTTTATAAGCTCATACTTTGGCGTAAACTTCTTTTTGATATCCACACTGAGCCTGTTGGGGTTCAGGTCTCTGATATGTCCCATTGAGGCGACCACTTCATAGTCGGAGCCGAGATATTTTTTTATGGTTTTGGCCTTGGCAGGCGACTCAACGATAACCAGTTTAGACATATATTACCTCCAAAGACTTATTTTCTCACATAGCGTCCGTATCCCAGATGCTCCACAAGCTTGTGGATCTCCAGTTCGGTTATGGAAGACAGCACCGTTCCGATGGGCATATCAAGCTTATACATGATCTCTCCCACATACACAGGTGTCTCCGAAATTGTATGATACACCGACAAGGCGTTTTCTGTCAACAGGTCTTTTAAAAAATCATCTGATTTTTGCGGGTTTTCGGTTTTTGCGGAAGGTTTTTCGTTAATATTTCCCATTGTATCCTTTGAAAGGTCCTGTTTTCCGGCGTCCGGAGCTTTTTGTGACCTTGCGGAGGGATTCTTTTTTCCGCGGTAGGGCTTGTCACTTCCGTACTGAAAAGATACCGCCGTTATTTTATTTGTATTCGTTTTCCTTTTGAAAAGGGGTATAACATCCGGGATCATTTCTGGTACTGTCGGAAGTATCTTTTTGGCTTTCTCTTCTTCATCGCCGGTTCTTTTTCTGATATTTGCACTCGTCGTGAATGAAGGAATAACCTCCGATACCATATCCGGCACCACCGGGAGTGATTTCTCACCCGGCATTTCCTTATCGTCATCCACATCAGGCAGTTGCTGTACAGAAGCTGCAAGCTGCCGCTGATAGCTGCCGTCCTTGATGGAATTCAACAGTTTTTCGGTCATTCCCCCGCCCGTGGATGTCCTGTTGCCGCCAGCGCTGTGCCACTTAAGTATGTCCAGGTATGACAACACTGCGCCGGCTCCGGCAGCGAGCAGTTGATTTGACGCTGCCGCTTTTGCGTTGTCAATGCTTCCGGGAACCGCAAACACCGCCTTTTTCTGCCTTACGGCGTCGGCGGCGGTAATCAATGCGCCGCTGCCCTTGCCCGCTTCCACAACAAGGGTGCAGTCCGTCAGAGCCGCTATCAGTCTGTTGCGCTTTGTAAAGGTATAAGCGGCCGCAGGGGCATCCGGGGGGTATTCTGAGATAACGGCGCCGTGCTTTGCGATCTCTTCCCTCAGTCCGGCAT
The DNA here is from genome assembly GCA_045221075.1 of Acutalibacteraceae bacterium. Classification (GTDB taxonomy): domain Bacteria; phylum Bacillota; class Clostridia; order Oscillospirales; family Acutalibacteraceae; genus UBA1213. The sequence goes on along the minus strand of JBGUWL010000157.1, from coordinate 8,897 downwards.
TCTGCATCAGATAATGTACCCCGATGCCGCAGCCCATTACGCAGACGGTTTTCCCTCCGGCCTGCAAAGCGCCTCTGTGCGCCTGGGTGTCTATACCCAATGCGCCGCCGCTGACCACCAGCACATTGTTTTTTGTAAGCTGATAGGCAATATCAAAGGCAATCTGACGTCCCACCATTGTGGCCTCTCTTGTGCCGACTATGGCGGTCTGCAGCGCTCTGCGCTTCGGGAGCTTTCCCTTTATATAAAGCACAAGGGGCGGAGCGTCGATCAGTCTGAGAGACCTGGGATATTCCGGCATATCCATTGTAAGGAATCCGCAGCCGAGCTCAAGGTTCCTGTCGTATATCCTTTTGGCAGCGTCAAGACTTTTGTTTCCGAGACGGTACAGTTCCCTGTCCGTAAAAAGTCCCGCAAGCTTCAGTTCTCTTTCATCGGCACGATAGATCTCCTCCGGACTTTTGAACACTTCCTTGATAAGATCTGTTTTTTCACAGCAAAAGCCAAGACAGCTCTGCAGCCATATCATATATAGTATCTTTTTCACGGTTTCCTCCTGGGTAGCTCTGATATCAGACAGAAAGGGCGATAACGCTCTGAAGGGAAGATCCTGCAGAACGTGGTCCGCAGTACCCCAAGGGTACTTGTTCACCGCGCCTGCCGGCGGTCTTTGTGCGGTGTTGCCTTAACGCCTGAGATCGCAGTCATGGCTATCTGAATCAGTATAAGTCTGTCACCTGTCGTCCTGAAGTCTGTACAATAGTATCGCAGCTGCGGCGGCCGCATTGAGGGACTCCGCCCTGCCCTTCATCTCTATCCTGACGCTCTTACTGCAGGCGGCGATAGTCTCCTCCCTGAGTCCGTTTCCCTCGTTGCCGATGAGCATAACTCCGCCCTCTGCAAAGGAAACCTCACTGCAGTTTTCCGCCTTATGGGGAGTTGACGCATAGGTCATTATGCCCTTTTCGGTGAGGCTGCGGATGTAAGCGGTGAAATCCTCCGCTATCACCACAGGCAGACGGAACACCGCTCCCATACTTCCCCTGACCACCTTGGGAGAAAACACGTCGCAGCAGTCATCGGAAAGTATCACGCCGTCTACCCCAAGAGCCTCGGCGGTTCTCAGGATAGTACCAAGGTTGCTGGGATCCTGTATCCTTTCAAGGGCGGCATAGCGTCCACCGGCCTTGACTATTGTATCATCATCTGTTTCTCTCATCTCAAACACGCACAGAAAGCCCTGAGGAGCCGTTGTGTCGGCGATCTTCCCGAACAGACCCCCGCTGACTTCCTCACAGCGCTGCGCCTTTGAGCTGATATATTCAAAATCCTCACGGTATTTTTCTTTTGCGGAGCCGGTATACACAAAGTATCTTATCCCTGCTCCCGAGTCTGCGCCGTCACGGCACAGTCTTACTCCCTCGGCGGCAAAGCAGCCCTGTTCCCTGCGGTATTTTGCGCTGCTCATCAGCTTTGTGATATTCCTGATAAGCTCGTTGTCTTTGCTTGTTATCACCGGACATCCTCCTTTAAGGAAAAACCCTTCATTATATATTGCAGTTCAGCCTTGATAAGACCCTATTATTTTTTGTGACACGGCATTGCGGCAGAGTAAAAAAACGGTCATAAAAACCGTATTTTTTCACATTTCCCTCCGCATATCACACAGGGCTCCCATTAAACCGGACAAAGTATTTCAATAGCACGTCAGCCCACCGGAGAGCACATAATACTTCATTTGTGCTTTACACAGACCGGCGGCATCCCGTGCGGCGCCATTCCAGTCAGAAGTATCAGAGTGCCTCTTTCAATATCCGTCTCAGCTCATACACACTGTCGGCGATGGTCAGCCCCTCCGCCTCAAAAACGATATCCGCATATTGCCGGCAGAGCGGCTCTCTTTCGTCATAGAGCGCACCAATTCAGTCCTTAAATTGCGGCCTGATATGCACCATGACCCGGAAGTATCACAACAACTCTTTAAGTCTGTGTCTCAGCTCATACACGCTGTCGGCGATGGTCAGCCCCTGTGCCTCAAAAACAATATCCGCATATTTCCGGTACATGGGCTCCCTTTCGTCATAAAGCTCCCGCAAAGTCTGACCCGGATGTATCACAACACCCCGGCGGGTAAGGTCTCCCAGACGATGCTCTATCTCTTCATAGGGCAGGCGCAGATACACAACAATACCGATACTTTTGAAGTGCCTCATGGCTTCGTCTCCGTAAACCACACTTCCCCCGGTTGCGATAACGGTGCGCTTTGCCTCAATGCCGGAATTTATCCTGTTCTCAATGCGGCAGAAGCCCTCTATGCCCTCCTGCCCGATAATATCACACAGCAAACGGTCCTCCTTTTCCTGTATCACCAGGTCGGAGTCCATAAATCTGTATCCCATGGCCTTTGCCAGGACAACGCCCACAGTGCTTTTTCCGCAGCCGGGCATTCCTATGAGTATAATATTCTTTTCCTTCATTTCTATTCTTCCTTTTTCGCTGGTGATCTGCGCCGGCGGGTAATATCAAAAACTGCACCTAAGATCATCCTTAGGTGCAGTAAGTGCTCATCAAAGAGCGGCCTTTGCCTTTTCTACCAGTGCAGTGAAGCCTTCTGCGTCTGCAATGGCGATCTCGGACAGCATCTTTCTGTTGAGAGTGATGCCTGCCTTCTTGAGGCCGTTCATGAATGTTGAATAGTTAATGCCGTTAGCCTTGCAGCCAGAGGAAATACGGGTGATCCACAGTCTTCTGAAATCTCTCTTTCTCTGCTTACGGCCGATATATGCGTAGTTGCCGCTCTTCATTACGGCTTCCTTGGCCATCTTGAAGTGCTTGCTCTTTGCGCCCCAATAGCCCTTTGCCAGTTTAAGTACCTTTTTTCTTCTTTTGCGTGTTGCCAACGCACCCTTTACTCTTGCCATTTTATATACCTCCGATAATACTTATTTCATTCTACACGATCCTATGATTATTTGTAAGGAATGAGCTGCTTGATAGCTGCTACATTTGTCTTATCGGCAGCAACAGTCTTTCTAAGACCTCTCTTGCGCTTGGTGGTCTTCTTGTTCAGGATGTGTGTGTGGTTTGCATGGCTGCGGATTACCTTGCCGGTCTTTGAAAGCTTAAAGCGCTTTTTTGCTCCGCTGTGTGTCTTGATCTTGGGCATATTAAGATCCTCCTTGATATTGTGGGTTTTATTTGTTTGCTTTCGGTGCCAGGAACATTATCATACTGCGTCCCTCTAACTTTGCAGGCTTCTCAACGTTCGCAAACTCCTGACAGGCCTGGGCAAATCTGTTCATTATCTCGGTACCAAGCTCAGGATGACCCAACTCTCTTCCTCTGAATCGGATGGACACCTTTACTTTGTCGCCGCCTTTGATAAACTTCTGTGTGTGATTGAGCTTTGTGTTAAAATCGTGGGTGTCGATATTCAGCGAAAGCCTTACTTCCTTTATATCGACGATATGCTGATTTTTCCTTGCTTCCTTTTCACGCTTTGCCTGTTCAAAGCGATACTTGCCATAGTCCATGATCTTGCACACCGGCGGCTGAGCCTGGGGCGCGATCTTTACCAGGTCAAGATTCTTTTCAATGGCCATCTCAAGAGCCTTTGATGAAGGCATGATACCTAACTGGCCGCCCTCAGAATCGATCACTCTGACTTCCTTATCACGAATCTCTTCGTTGATCTGATGTTCCTGCTTGCTAATCTTAAAGCACCTCCACAGTAATACTGTAACAAAAAGTAAATGCGGACAGCCACCGGACCGTCCGCACATCAACAGCATAATATACCCCTCTTCCGAGGAGCTAAGTTACTATTGACCCGTAACAGACGAAACCCTACAGGTGAAAGCCATGCTTTACTTTGTTTTACCTGAATACTATATCACGTTTCCCCCTTGTTGTCAACCCTTTTCCGTGTTTTTTTCCGTTCCGCCGGTTACCCGGGGGAAACCCTTTTTCCGGAAAAAAAGGGTTCTCCCCCGGACCCCTTTCCTAAAAACCCTTACCTTATATACAGGCGGACAGTACCGACATACATTCTCAGACAGGAAAGTCATCTGTACCTTTTGAGGGCTTTGCCGGCGGATACGGTAATATCCGTCAGTATTCTCAGCTCATTATCATTACAGTCATCAAGTACGGACATTATATCTTCATATCTTCTTTCTCTGGTCAAACTGACCTTTTCTGACAGCAGGTCATCTGTGCTGACCCCAAGAGCCGCCGACAAATCAACCAGTACCGGCAGACTGAGCTTTGTGCCTCCGGTCTCAATATGGCTCATGTGCGGTACGGAAATGTTTATCCTCTCCGCAAGCTGCTCCTGCGTCAGTCCCTGAACTTTGCGGAAACGGCGTATATTCTGTCCTATCTGATAATAGTCCACAAAAAATCACCTACACAATTAAATTTTACTTGCATTATATAGGCAATTGTGATAGAATTAAATAAACATTGTAGATTATTATATATCCACATGATTAAAGTTGTAAGGAGAATGCAAAATGAAAAAGAAATCAGTTTTATCAGTATTGGCTCTTTCATGCGTTTTATGCCTGTGTTCGTGCAGCGGATCATCTGAAAACAAAACAGAATCGTCAGATAATACCCCAATTTATATATCAAGCGTTTCTGATACAGATACCGGCGTTTGGGAATACAGAGTATCATCCAGCGATTATTCTATTACTACCATATCAAATAAAGATGTACCCGTAATTACCACCAACTCATCGTTAAAAGGCAAAGATTTGGTCGCAAATATTCTCATGCAAGAAAATACTACTGATTCAGTATCAATTTGCATTAATGTTACCGAAGAACATAATATAGAAAGCGTATTCGATTATCACAGCGATACGTGTAATTTCAAAGTTAAAATGACAGATACAAACGGAATTCTAAATGAGTTAGAAGGAAGAGTCTTTTCTAATTCTTCTATGGTAATTATTAACAAAACCGATTATGTCAGAAAGATAATTGATGCATTGCATCAAAACGGGAAAATATCCTTTGAATTGATAGATAACGAATTTCCTGCTTCAACATACTCATTTTCCGTGGACACATCAAATTTTGATGAAGTATACCGTAAGTCAGGGTATAGAGTTCAATCAAACCTTTTACACGGATGATCTTTCAACACTATTCAGTAATCCACATAATATTAACCCGGCCTCCAAAGAAACATCATCATCTTTGAAGGCCGGGATTTTGTTTCAATGTTTACTTTTCACTTCATATCCGGACTTTATGGCGCTTTTCACTCAATAGAGAACCGGAATAATATCCTCTAAGAAGTACACCGGAATATCCGTCTTCATGCCCACAAACTCCGCCCGCTTTTTGGGCATTATAACGTCACAGATAATGATGGCGTCGGTTTCGGGATAATCTCCCGTGCGGGGAATGACCTTGTCGCAGGTGTGGTTGTTCCAGTCGCAGATGATATAGTCCAGCTTGACTCCGATACTCTCCAAAAGCACCTTAAGGGATTCTGAGATGATATAGTCACCCCAGAAGGCCACATGATGCAGGTTGTGGTCCTCACAGAAGGTCCTGGCATTGTTGGTGATCTTCCGGAGATTCTTGAACATATTGTTTATGGTAAGGGCGTAGCACCTCATCTTTTTGTTGTCAAACTCAAGACGGGCGTTTTCCTTTGAAAGGTCGATCTTCTTGATCTTTGAAAGACGCTGTTCTATGCGCTTGGTGCATTTACGGCGCATCTCTTCGGGGACCTGCTTCTTCTCGTTCACAATAAGGTTCATTGCATCGTAGGCAAAGTCATAGTATTCCTGAAGATAATGCATGGGGTAAAGCTGCCAGCGGTGCTTTTCGTCAGCCACCATTCCGTCGGGCATGGTTATCCTGAAGCACTTTTTGCCGCACATCTCATAGAAGCGGGTATTGACGGCCTTCAACAGCTTGTTGACCTTTCTGATATGTTCAAGGTTGTCGAATTTCTTGACACTTCCGTCCCTTGCAAGGTAGGTCTCGCACATATAATACTCGTGGAGAATTATCTTTTCTGCGGGATAGCGTTTAAGTATCTCTTTTCCGAACCATTCAATACATTTGAGACCCTCTTCTACTGTGGGGAAAGGTATTCTTTCATATTCACCGAAGTTTGCTGTAAATTCCTTCGGGTTTTTTATGACAAGGTCGGTTATTGTGGTGTAGTTGTCGCCGCCGTATTTTATCAGGTCAAGGCGCAGATCGGCAAAGTCCAGTATCAGCCAGTCGGAATCCTTTGCCGTAAGATAGTCAAAGCCCTCCTTGTTGCTGTCCAGCATAAAGCAGCGGCGCACAAACTTCTTGCCGAAGGGAAGACAGCCCAGCTCATCCATGTTTACCGTATGGCTGCCCTTGGGCTTCCACACGGACATAGGAGATGAAAAAGACACATACTGGTTCACTACATATTCGGTATCCTCGGGGAACAGGTCTCTTGAAACACAGCCGCCGAATATATTAAAGGTTACGGGTTCATTTTCGCTCATACATATCATCCTTTTTTTATAAATCATCCGGCAGGCTCACCGGCACTCAACAAAGCAGTCGTCGCCGTCACATTTTCCTGGAACGTCAAAGCCCTCGTCGGCAAGAGCGGCCTTTATCATAATGGCGCATTCAAGACGCTTCTTTTCCAGCTCGCAGGACACCTTGTGGGATTTCAGGATATCCCCCTCATACTGATAGTTGTTGGCGTTGCAGCCGCCGCTGCAATAGAACTTTGCCCAGCAGTCCCTGCAGTTTTCCTTTGAATATACGTTTGCCCTGGCAAAGCGCAGCTTCATATCCTGGTCAAAGGTGCCGTCGTTAAGGTTGCCCATCTTGAATTTTTCCTCGCCCACAAACTGATGGCAGGGGTATATATCTCCCTGGGGAGTCACCGCGACATATTCGTTGCCGCAGCCGCAGCCCCTCAGTCTCTTTATGGCGCAGGGGCCCTGATCCAGATCTATCATAAAGTGGAAGAAATTGAAGAATTCGCCTTTTTTGCGGGTCTCGATCAGAGTCTTTGCAAGCCTCTCGTATTCCCTGAACACGGCAGGAAGGTCGTCATACTTGATGGAATAGTCCAGCTTGGGGTCGGATACCACCGGCTCGATGGAGAGCTGCTCAAATCCCAGCTCCTTCATGTGCATGACATCGGCGGTAAAATCCTTGCTGAATGTGGTAAAGGTGCCTCTGATATAGTAATCCTTGTCACCTCTCTGAGCCACCAGCTTCTGATATTTGGGAACGATTATATCATAGCAGCCCTTTCCGTTGGGAGTGACCCTCAGCTTGTCGTTGACCTCCTTGCGGCCGTCAAGAGACAGGACCACATTATTCATCTCACGGTTGATAAAGTCTATCTTGTCGTCATCAAGCAGCAGTCCGTTGGTGGTAATGGTGAAGCGGAAGTTTTTGTTATGCTGTTTTTCGATGCTTCTGGCGTAGGCAACGGTTTCCTTGACCACATCAAAATTCATCAGAGGTTCGCCGCCGAAGAAATCGACCTCAAGGTTATGTCTTGTGCCGGAATTGGCGATAATGAAGTCGATGGCCTTTTTTGCCGTATCAAGGGACATAAGGCAGCGTCCCTGACCGAAGTCCCCCTTTGCCGCAAAGCAGTATTCACATCTCAGGTTGCAGTCGTGGGATATATTTATGCACATGGACTTTATGGGCGCCTTTGTCATCAGGTCGGCAAACTGCTCATAATCATCGGCCGAAAAAAGCTGTCCTGCCTCAAAAAGCTCATACAGAGCCTCATAGGTCTCTGTCAGCTCATCCCTGTCATAGCGTCCCTCAAGAGCGGCATACATTTCCGCAGGGGGCTGGGAGGTCATGTTTTCACTGCAGTAATCAAGTATATCGTAAGCTGCGTCATCCAGCACATGGACAGCGCCGCTGTGTACGTCCAGACAGATATTATATCCGTTCAGTCTGTATTTATGTATCATTTTCCTTCTCCTTTTTACAACATAAAAGGCGGACAAATTATCCGCCCTTTACATCATCAATGGTGGGTGCAAAACAACGGAACCACTGAATAAATCACGCCTGACGGCTCAGCACCCCTCTCGCTTGCATCTTTTCCGTCATCCCGCACCAAATTCGCTTGAAACCCGTCAGGTTTCCTGCGCTCATCTGATACGATCTGACGAATGATCTGACGCCATGAAAGGGGTACCGGATTAAATCAGTGTTTCCTTACTTCTCGCACTTCTGGTTTGCTACAGTGCAGGAAGTCTTGCAAGCTGACTGACAGGAGGCCTGGCACTCGCCGCAACCGCCCTTTACTGCAGATTCCTTCAGATTGGCACTGTTCAGAGTCTTGATGTGTTTTGTTGCCTTCATTTCTATCACCCTTTCCGGTTGATCGTCAGCCGGCGCAAACTACGCCGTCACAACGATGTACTATGATACACATATATCATACCACATCTTTCTGATAAATTCAACCCAATTTTGCGCGCAGAGCCTGCGCTCCCGTGTTCGCGGTGCGTGACCGCACAGGACGATTCGCGATGGTCGCTCCGCTGACGCTGCGCTCTGAACTCGGACGGGGAAAGTATTATTCCCGCGCCAATAATAAAAAATGCATATTCTGCTAAAGCCGTAACCGCGGCACTTGACTGCCGGATGCTATTGACTGTGAACGCGAAATCACCACCGGCGGCTCGCCGGTCGCGCCGGCGCTCAACTGCCGTTTCGCTCTGAACTCGGAAAGGATACTTCTACTCCCGCGGCAATAATATAATAATATACCGACACGGAAAAAGTCTTAGTCGCGGCGCAAAACTAACGGACGTCATTGAATCGAATCGCGAGGTAGGGGGCGCAGGCGCAGTGAAACAAGTGCCCTTGGGGTGCTCTGCGCCGGCACGTCATAT
>JBGUWL010000156.1:0-9988 GCA_045221075.1 Acutalibacteraceae bacterium | reverse complement strand
ATCTGTGCGTATGCACAGATGGGCGCAGCCTCGGGCGGCGCCTTTTCCGATTAAAAGTGTCAGCTTTTAATCGGAAAACAGTATAAGCTTCTGTAAAATGATATGATTTATAAAACAGAAAATGTGAATTATTATTTTCCGGCGCAGTATAGGGACCCGGAGATGTTGTGCGGACATTAAAACTGACATATCATACCTCTGACACAAAAGACAAATCTTTGCTCTCCGTCTGTGAAAACCTCAGCAATGAATATCAGATAAGACTCTACAAAATACTTTGATTCAAGAAAGGATGGTCATTATGAAAAAGTCTGGAATCGCTGTTATTGCAGGTGCAGCGGCAGTCGTTACCATAGCCGCAGCAGTAAGTGTAAGCATAATTTCTGCACATCTTAACCCGGACAAATCACCCACACCAAAGGTAAGCACCGCCTCGGAAAGTACCGAAAGCTCCGTCCCCGCAGAAAAGGACACAATACGCAGCAGGATAAGGCAGGAATTGACCGAAAGAAAAGACGAATTACACAAAGAGATGACAGCCAAAGGCAAGGATGCAAGGGATGCATCCTTTGATGCCGATGCACAGGCGGGTCTTGAACAGGCAAATAATGCTGTCGCTGTACTGAAAAAGTATGGCCGGCTGGAGGACGACTTCACTCTTGAGAACGTAGACGACAACGTAAAAGCCATGAAGGCCGCCTGCGGGCTTCTCAACGGCACTGAGAGCATTACCACGGAAGAAAGAGCGATACTTGAGATTTATCTTGAAGAAAACTACTATGCGCTTCCTGACCTTGAGGGACAGGAGGACCTGATGAAGGAGATCTCCGACACAGTGAGCCTGCCCTTCTGACGGGTCTTGCTCATCCACAAAAACACACCGTGAGGGACATACATTCTGTCTCTCACGGTATTTTTGTGCGCAAAAAACTCCCTGCTACGAGAGCAGGGAGCGGATGCGTTCAAATTGATTTGAAAGATAGAGATAGCCGAACAGGGCTTCAAGCCCCGTTGCCGTGTGATAATCCGAGGGGGATGCGTTCTTCGGCGTGTGGGAGGTGTGGGCGTTGCGTCCCCGGCGGAAGATGTCCGATTCCTCCTCGGTGAGCAGGGGTTCTATCCTTTCGTAAAGGGCAGCCTGAGCCTCACAGCGCACACGCTCCACCTTAAGCTTGTTCAGCTCCCGCACAGGACGGTTTGCGGAACAGACTATCTCCTCACGGACAAAGAGGTCAAAAACACCGTCGCCCACAAAGGCGAGAGTAAGGGGACTGAGCTGCTTGGGGTCGCAGTCAAACAGGGTAAGTCTTGCCAATGCTTTTTCCTCCGTTATTCTACAAAGTCGAACTCGATGTCGTACAGGCTCACGGTGTCTCCCTCCTTGATGCCCGCTTCCCGCAGAGCATCAATGACGCCGGAATGTATCAGCACGCGCTGGAAATACTGCAGCGACTCCGGATCGTCAAAGTTTATGGTCCTCAGCACCCTGAGCAGCCACTCACATTCAACAAAGTATACGTCTCCCTGACGGGTGACCTTTACCTGCTGACGGCCGATCTCTTCCTCTGCAAGCTGCGGCGCGGCCTCCGGTTCATAGCGCACGATAGGCGGCAGCTTTGAAAGCTGCTCACGGATCTCGTTGAGAAGGGGCTTTGTCTGATAATCTATCGCCGCCATGATGGGGAAGAACTTGTAGCCCTGGGCTTCGACGTACTTCCGGAAGTCCTCCACGGTCTCATCATCCGTCAGGTCACACTTGTTGCCCGCAACGATCATGGGGCGTTCTGCCAGCTCGGGATTGAACTTTTTAAGCTCGGCGTTTATGGTCTCAAAATCCTGTTTGGGGTCGCGGCCCTCGCTGCCGGAAACGTCCACCATGTGCAGGAGCAGACGGCACCGTTCAACATGGCGCAGGAACTGGTGTCCAAGCCCCAGACCCTCGTGGGCGCCCTCGATAAGACCGGGGATGTCCGCCATGACGAAGGAGGATTCCTCGCCCATCCGGACCACACCCAGCACGGGAGTTATGGTGGTAAAATGATAGTTGGCGATTATGGGCTTTGCCTCGCTTACAACGGATATCAGTGTGGACTTGCCCACGTTGGGGAAACCCACTATGCCTACATCCGCCAGCAGCTTAAGCTCAAGCTGCACCTCAAAGGCCTCTCCGGGCAGACCCGGCTTTGCAAAGCGGGGAGTCTGACGTGTGGGTGTGGCGAAATGGGTATTTCCGAAGCCGCCTTTGCCGCCCTTTGCCACAACGACCGGCTCATCGTCGGAAAGGTCCGCCAATACGCGGCCTGTCTCCAGCTCCTTGACAACGGTGCCCTTGGGGACCCTTATTACAAGATCCTCCGCTTTTTTGCCGTTGCAGCGACCGCCCCGTCCGTTTTCACCCTTTTGAGCGGTGTATTTTCTTTTGTAGCGGAAATCCGCAAGGGTGGAAAGGTTGGTGTCGGCTTTGAAGACTATGTTTCCGCCTCTGCCGCCGTCGCCGCCGTCAGGACCGCCGGAGGCAACGTATTTTTCTCTGTGGAAGGTAACGGCGCCGTCGCCGCCGTCGCCTGCCTTGATGGATATTTTTGCGATATCTACAAACATACTGTCACAACCTTTGGTTAATGAAAAAGAGCTCCGACATCCGCCGAAGCTCTTGTGTCATCTTACTGTTCTACAGCGTAAACAGAGACCTGCTTGCGGTCACGGCCTACACGCTCAAACTTGACTGTACCGTCAATTTTGGCAAAAAGGCTGTCATCAGAGCCGCGGCCAACATTGTTGCCGGGATGAATGTGTGTGCCACGCTGCTTTACCAGGATATTGCCCGCCAGAACAAACTGACCGTCAGCACGCTTTGTGCCGAGGCGCTTCGATTCTGAATCACGGCCGTTCTTTGTTGAACCGCCGCCCTTTTTATGAGCAAACAACTGAACATTGATCTTAAGCATTACCTTACACCTCCGTAAAAATTACCTTTAAACATTCCGGATACTGCTCCTGAGTTGATAACAAGTGGAGCTTTAGTCCTTCAAACAAAACCTTACATTGTCCCGAAGCATCCTTGCTGACCCTTAGCAGCATATCGCCGTCTCCGGCCTCTGCCTGAGCGTCGATCCCCATAACATCGGTTATGGTATTTGCTGTCATATAGGCCGCGGAAGAAACGAATGCGCAGACCACATCCTCGCCTGCATCGGCAAAGCCGGCATGACCGCTGATGTGAAAGCCTGTGATGGTGTTATCGGGCAGTGTAAAAAACTCAGCTCTGATCATTATGCCTCGATGGACTCGATCTGAACCTTTGTGTAGAACTGTCTGTGTCCCATCTTGCGCTTGGAGCTCTTCTTGGGCTTATAGGTGAACACGGTGATCTTCTGACCTCTGTCGGTCTTGATGACCTTGCCTGTTACCTTTGCGCCCTCAACATAAGGAGCGCCTGCCTTGAACCCGTCGTCAGTGCTGACGGCAACAACCTTAAAATCTACAGTTGCGTCGTTTTCGGCGTCAAGCTTTTCAACATATACAATGTCGCCGTTGGCAACCTTGTACTGCTTTCCGCCTGTTTCAATTACTGCGTACATATTGGCACCTACCTGAATATAAACTCGCTGCACCGGGGCGGAGCAAAGCTCACTTAGAAAGCCCATAGCAAGCGGCTCTATTATAATACCACACGGCAACCCCCTTGTCAAGCGGGTCTGAATGGAATTTGATCAAATAAACCGGATTTTTTCCCGGATTTTCAGAATTGACCCCTATGATCATTTACGAAATGACAGCACTTCGCTTTCCGTATTCCAACTCAACTTCTATCTCACGCTCAACAATTCCACTTTCCTTTTTATTAATTCCACATTAAATAACCCTTGATGAATAACTCCACACTTCACTATACTAATTCCACTTTCCAAATTCCACATTAAAACTCCTCACTCTGTCATGACTTACAACTCCTCACTCCTGACTCCACACTCGTAACTCAAATAATTCCACATTTTATAACTTCACAATTCAACTTTTCTATTATCTATTCATTGAGCGAGCGAAGCGAGCGTTTCTCTTTCCGGCTGCTTTCTACAGACAACCGAATTTATGCGCTCTTTAAGGTTTAGCGTGCCTGTTATATCTGATAATAAGCCGACCCTAATACAGCCGTAACCGCGGCACTTGACTGCCGGATGCTATTGAATGTGAGCGCGAAATCACCACCGGCGGCACCCCAAGGGCACTTGTTTCACTGCGCTCGCCGGTCATTGAGCGAACGGAGTGAGCGTTTCCCTCTCATCCGGATGTTCCGGTCTGCTTTTGTATTATCCGGAAAAAAACGAAAAAAACAAAATTAGCTCTTTTATAAAAGAAGAAAATAGTATATAATAGGTTAAGAAATCTATGTCGGCGGTGAGCGATGATGGAAAAGAAAAAGAAGATCAAGCTGATGGTTGCAAACAACGTCTTTACCGTACTCTCAACAGAGGACGAAGCATATTCAAAAAAGCTGGCCGAAAAGGTAAACCGGCGCATCATGGACGTGAGCATCGCCGGAAGGACATCCGTTACCGGCGCGGCAATTCTGGTGTCTCTCAATTACTGTGACGAACTGCAGAAATCCGGCTATGAGCTGGAGGCTCTTAAAAAACAGCTTTCGGGCTATCTTGAAGAGATTGTAAAACAGCGTTCCCGCTGTGAAGAGCTTGAGAAGGAAAACAAAAAGCTGCGCAGCGACCTTGAGCTGTGCCGGACAAGACTGAAAACCCAGAGGCCCGCCGCAGACCGGACAGAACCTCTCTCTCCGCCCGTGCGTCCCGTAAGAAGAGCGGTTGCCGTATCCGGTTCGGAGGAAGCCGCAGAAGACGGACAGTTCACCTTCCAGGATTAACGGAACGTCCTTGCAATTGGCGGGAATATGTGTTATACTCATCTTTGTTTGAATAAGAGGAACAAAAGGAGCCGTCCGGAACCGGCAATAGAAACAGCAAGGAAGGGAAAGCAATGCCTATCAAGATACAGAGCGGGCTGCCTGCTCTGAAAACACTGGAATCGGAAAACATCTTTGTGATGACCAACGAAAGAGCCATAACTCAGGACATACGCCCGCTGAGGATACTCATAGTAAACCTTATGCCCAACAAAATAGAGACCGAGACCCAGCTTCTTCGTCTTCTGGGAAACACCCCCCTGCAGGTGGACGTTGAACTCCTGCAGATGGCCACCCATACCTCAAAGACCACCTCCGCCGACCATCTTACCGCATTTTACAAGGTCTTTGACGACATACGGACCCAGTACTATGACGGAATGATAATCACCGGCGCGCCTGTGGAAAAGCTGGAGTACGAACAGGTGGACTACTGGGACGAGCTTTGCACCATCATGGACTGGTCAACAAGACACGTCTACAGCACCATGCATATCTGCTGGGGCGCTCAGGCTGCCATCTACCACCATTACGGCGTTCCGAAATATACCCTTGATGAAAAGCTCTCGGGCGTGTATGTCCACCGTGTAATGGACATCTTCCATCCGCTGATGAGAGGCTTTGACGACAAGATCCTTCTTCCCCATTCCCGCTACACCGGCATACACCGTTCGGATGTCCGTGAGCACGAGGAGCTTGAGATACTTGCCTCATCGAACCTTGCGGGAGTTGCCATTGTTGCGAACAAAAACGGACGGCAGTTCTTTGTGTTCGGTCATGCCGAATACGACCGCAACACCCTTGCGGGAGAGTACTTCCGTGACTGCAACAAGGGACTCAAACCCCAGCTGCCCTACAACTACTTCCCGGGCAACGACCCCCGCGCCCTGCCTGCGCTGACATGGCGCAGCTATGCAACAATACTGTATTCAAACTGGCTGAACTACTATGTATATCAGCAGACGCCATACGACCTGAACGACCTTGAAAAAATAACATGACATAAATCACTGCCCTTCCTTTGAGGGGCAGTTTTTTTATTCCGTTCAGTGTGTTATGCAGGAAACTGCTGTTGACCATTTGTGATGGCAAAACGGGTAAATATCAGGGGTATTTCCGGTATCTTGCATGTCTTTTGACCGTATTTATCCATTGCTGTATTACGGGTCAGAGGCGCCTCAAATGTAATACTGTTTTCAGAATATGGTGCTTTAAAAAGTACTTCTATATTCCGGCGTTCAGAATAAATGCGTATGATTTCTTTGTCGGAGATTGCAGTATCTGTTGAAATCAAATCAGCCCGGTCGTTCGATTTTTTGAGCAGAGATACTGACGGCACACGTGATCCGGTCTTTTGTGTACACGGTGTACCCGGATATGCCGCGATCATCCCTGAACAGATACGCTGTGCAAAAAAACAATACATGAGATAATAAGCAGCAATGTAATGTAAAAATGACAATATGAAAAGCTCCGGATTTCGGCATCAAAAAAGTTGAAAAAAATCTATTTTTATTTTTTTTTCACAATTCTGATCCGATTCTGTTTTTATCCTGATTTTGTATAATAGTACTCGTAGGAAACAAGACATACTTGAACCGGATAAGCGTTTGGTTCATGCAAAGGAGGAACAAATATGAATGGACTCATTATTCCTATCATCATCGGAGCTGTAATTCTGATTGCTGTCATCATCTTCTTCTGCTGCATATACAAAGTCGCAGATATTGATAAAGCGCTGATCATTACGGGTGGAAAAACGCCAAAGATAAAAGTTAGCGGCGGCAGTTTCGTGATCCCTATTTTCAGAAAAGCACAGTATTTTGATCTTTGTATGCTTACGGTCACAGCTGACCGTGATGAAGTGAAAACCAAAACCGCAGTTCCGATCATCATTGACTGGACTGCACAGATAAGACCTGATGTAAACGACATGGTCAGACTGAAAAAAGCAATAATGTCGTTCAAAGAAAGAGGACAGGACGGTATCATCAACGATGTCAGACTTACACTGACAGGCGCCGTGCGTGACATTGTTGCATCAATGACTCCCGAAGCAGTTCTTATGGACAAACAGACTTTTACCGAGAAGGTAAAAGAAATAGTATCCGACGAAATGGTCAACATGGGTATGGAGCTTGTATCCCTGAATATTCAGGACATTACAGACAATAACGGATACTATGACAACATGGCTACGCCTGATATGCAGGAAAAAAGAAAGACCGCCGAAACCACCACCGCAATGGTTGATCAGGAGGTAAGGACCCAGAAGGCTGCAGCGGAAAAAACCGCAAAGCAGAATGAGCTTGCTTCACAGCTTGAAATCGCCGAAAAGGAAAGAGACAACAAGCTGAAGCTGGCAGAGTTCAGATCACAGACCGATAAAGCCGAGGCTGATGCCGCTATTGCAGGCGAACTTCAGAAAACTGTACGTCAGCAGGAAGTGGCAGAACAGCAGGGTAGAGTTGAGGTAGTCAGACAAGAGCAGGCAAATCTTGCCGCAATGAAAGAAAAGGATGTTATTGCCACAAAGGCTGAAGCCGAAAAGCAAAGAAAGCAGATCGAAGCCGAAGCTGCTGCAAATATCAAAAAAATTGACGCCGAAGCTCAGGTGCAGGTTGCAGAAAAAGAAGCAAACGCTATTAAGATAAAGGCAGAAGCAGAAGCCGAAAAGATCAAAAAAGAAGGTTCCGCCGAAGCTGAAGTTGCCAAAATGAAGGGTATTGCCGAAGCCGAAGCCGAGAAAGCCAGACTGATGGCAAAAGCCGAAGGTGAAAGAGCACTTGCAGAAGCCCGTGCATCAAATGAAAAGGTCAACTTTGAAATTGAGAAGGTAAAGATCGAAACCCAGGCGAGAATTGAGATAGCCACAAAGACCGCCACAATTATGGCGGAACTTGGCAAAAACGCTCAGTTTGTCAATATCGGCGGCAGCTCCCAGGGCACTCAGACCGGCAACGCATTGCTTGATACCCTTGCAGGCATTCCGGAGCTGATGAAGATCCTTGATACAAAGAATCAGGCTCTTAACGGAAAGCCGTTTAACGAAGAGCTGAACGGCTTGGTAGAATCCGCTGTTGGTCCGGTTAAGGGTATGCTTTCCACCACAACCGTTAATAACATCGGGCATAACGCAAACGAGCATAACGCATAACAGAAAAGTGTGTAAGTTCAGATCAAAAGATCCGGCTTACACACTTTTTTCTCTCCTGCTCCCCGTTTTTCCCGCCCAACACCCGGCGAGCCGCCAGGCAGCGTGACGCTGCACCCTGCTTGGCGCTCAGATCAAATAGCATCCGGCAGTCATGCGCCGCAGTTACAGCTTTACACGGGTTGATATAATGTCATTAATAACAGGCACGAAAACTATAAATAGCGAAAGAAATATCATTTTCACAAGAGAATAGCCGGAAAGTGCCGCATTATGCGGCTCGCCGGGCGCAGGTGGTGGGACATTATTGACAAAAAACAGGCAAGCTGTTATGATGTTATTATTATAGAATAAACAAAGAAGGTGACTGTTTATGATAGAGGTCAGACGGACCATTCAGCCGGATGCACTGATAGATAATATCAACTGTATTCTGCAGCCGGTACAGCAGGGTATTGTCATCGCCCATATTTCCTTTCGCAATGCCGGTCAGGGAACCATCACGGCTGTAAAATTCCAGGCAAACGGCTTTGATGTATTTGGCGCTCCCGTAAAGGCAGACGGTCAGAACAGCTTTTTCCTGGCGGTACAGGATATCATACTTGGACCCAATGCAGAAAGATGTACCTATCACTCTGCCGGTAAACGACATACGGAGCATCCGCCTCACGCCTTACCATATCCGCTACAGTGACGGCACCGTGGTGCAAAATGACAGCAGCGAAGAAAGAGAGATCACTGTCCTGACATACGATCGCAATAATCCTGAAGATGTCCGCCGGATGAATGCCGTCCAGACGGCTTTTATGAACACCGGCTTCTGCTTTCAGCCTATGGTGACTCAGTACGGATGGCTTTGCGCCTGTGGGCGTCTGAATCCGGACAGCCGGTTTCAATGCTCCTGCTGCGGCAGCAACCGGTCCGTCGTTATGACACTGCGGGACGAAGGAACTGTCAATGAATTGCTGATGCGGTATGAAGAAAATCTCCGGGTTCAGCAGCAGCAGGCTCAGACCAGAAAAAAGAAGCTGATCGACAGGGCATCAGCCATCGTTATCGCAGCAGTGGCTGTCATTATAATCGTTGTGATCCTCTTGAGCAATTTCAGCTGCAGCAATACCAAAAACAACACGGATAATTCTTCCTCATATTATCAAAGTTCCAGCAGTACAGGCAGATACACAAGTTAATACGATTACGACACCGGCTCCGTATATCTGGATATTGACGTCACCGATTCTGAAGTATCCAACGGATACTCGTATACCATCTGCGAGGGCAAGGTCACCAACAACGGAAGAAAGACCTACAAGTTTGTCAAGGTCAAGGGTTCCTTCAGAGACAGCAAAGGAAATGTAATCGACACCGACTGGACCTACGCTGTAGGCGCGGAAGGGCTGGCTCCGGGCGAATCATCGGCCTTCCGTCTTTCCGTCAAAAAGGACCCGGATATCACCTCGTGCTATGTGACTGTAATGAAAGACTGACCAGATTCAAAACAATCTGTCACTAATGACCGATAATATTCTTCGTTGTCTTTCAGGCATCCGTCATACACAGCAGATCCGCCCCGGATTCCACACAGGAAACCGGGGTGTATTATTCTAACAAAACCGGCACCCCTACAGAAGTGCAGTCGGAGTACAGTTTAATCCTTAGTGTGAAATGTGAAGAATGGGATTATTTCAATGGAATTTGGAAAGCGGAATTATTTGAGTTAGGAATTAGGAGTGAGGAGTTAAGCGCTCCCTGCGGTCGCTAACTGAAAGCTTAAAACTTAAAAAAACTAAAAATATATTCAGATATAGAAGAAACTCTCACTGCGGCTCGCCGCACGTCAATCTAAATCTGCAATAATTCTGTAACCGAAATTACAGCAATAAAATTGCGAATGAAGTTCTCAAGGTTGTTGAGATCGA
>JBGUWL010000155.1:0-4678 GCA_045221075.1 Acutalibacteraceae bacterium | reverse complement strand
ATCTGTGCGTATGCACAGATGGGCGCAGCCTCGGGCGGCGCCTTTTCCGATTAAAAGTGTCAGCTTTTAATCGGAAAACAGTATCAGCGATGCTTTGCATGGAAGCAGATGCCCACGGTTGAAGGACCGCAATGGCTTCCGGCAGTGGGGTTGACCTCTGCGATCTCAATGTTGAGACCTTCTCCGAAACGCTCCTTGAGCAGACGGATCGCTTCTTCCACAAGCTGGGGAGCGTCACTGTGACCTACGATGATCCTGTACTTATCCACATCCTCGCCCAGTTCTTCCACATACTTTATAAGACGTGCAAGGGCCTTGGCGCGTCCCTTTTCCTTTCCGATATTGACCATCTTGCCTTCGCTGCTCATGTAAATGATGGGGCGGATGCCCAAAAGGGTACCCATGGTCCCGGCAAGACCGCTGACACGTCCGCTGGCCTTGAAGAATTTCAGATCATCAGCAAAGAAATATACGGCATACTTGTCCACCTGGGTCTTGGCCCATTCAAGTATCTCTTCAACCGTCTTGCCGGACTTATAAAGATCGCCTATCTCTTCAACGATCATAAGGCTGAGAATGGTTATTCCCTTGGTGTCTATGGTGTAGAATTTTCTTTCCGGGTACTTTTCCAGCAGCTCCTTTACCGCGGCATCCATGGCATCGAAGGTAGCTGTCATAGCCTTTGAAAAATGTACATAAAGGATGTCGTCGCCGTTCCTGAAATGAGGCTCAAAGTACTTTTTGTAATTTTCAGCACTTATTGCGCTGGTCTTGGGAAGAACGCCGTTTCTGAGCTGGTCGTAAAAGGCATGACCGTCAAACTCTTCAAAATCCTCATAGGGATATGTGGTCTTGCCGTCGATGCTGTAGGGCATACTAATCAGATGATATCCGAATTCCTTTGCCTTTTTTGGGGTAAGATCGGTGTCGGTGTCGGTAAAAAGAACTAACATTTTTGTACTCCTCTCATTATTCAAGAATCAATATATAATCATAGATGGGCTGTTTGCCGTCTATCGTGATGACCTCGGTGGTTTTGCACATCTGCCTGAGCGTATCGCAAACACTGCGGGCTTCATCTGCGCTGACGCTTTCGCCGCAGACAACAATGGCAATGTCATAACCGGACACATCAAGCTTTTCTGCAAGCTGCAGGAGCGCTGCGTTCTTGTCAGTGTCCGTATTCAGTATCTCGTCACCCACAAAGCCGATATAATCGTCCTTTCTGATCTCAAGTCCGTCCTGCTTTGTGTCCCTGACGGAACGGGAAACTATACCGGTGACGACTCCACCTATAACCTCCTGCTGTTCCTGCAGTAGGTCTTCAAGCTGCTGCTCGGTATCAAGCATGGATATGGCGGCATAACCCTCGCCGATGGTCCTGCTGGGAATTATATAGACCTTTGCTTCGGTATAGAGGGAAGCTGCCTGCTGCGCCGTCAGGATGATATTGCTGTTATTGGGGTAGATAAGAATATTATCGGCGTTTACCTTACGGAATGCAGAAATAAGATCCTCCGCAGAGGGGTTCATACTCTGTCCCCCGTCCACCACAACATCACAGCCAAGGGATGTGAACAGATCCTTTATTCCCTGACCCGCTGCAACACTTACTATACCATAGGTCTTGTGGGGCTTTGCGGTACGGGGATCAAAGCGTTCCGAGGGCATATTCTCGTTGTGCTGCAGGGTCATGTTTTCTATCTTGGTAGTCAAAAACTCTCCGAACTGCTGGCAGTAGTTGAGGATATCTCCCGGCTTCATTGTGTGGACATGAGCCTTTACGATCGTATCCTCACGGAACACCACCACCGAATCACCTACACTGTTCAGGTAGTCCTCGAAGGCCTTGATGTCGAAGCTGTCAGGGTCGCCTTTTGACCTCTGAAGCCGCAGAAGGAATTCCGTGCAGTAGCCGTATTTAAGCTCGCTGTTTTCGTCAAAGGCGGAAAAGTCAACATGCTTTTGCGCCGGAGCACCGCCGGATATTTCAAACTCCTCGCCCTTCAGCGCGCTTTGCATTCCCTCGGCAATATAGATGAAGCCAGCTCCTCCGCTGTCAACTACCCCTGCCTTTCGCAGAACATCCAGCAGCTCCGGTGTGCGTTCCAGAGAACGGCGAAGCTCCTTGAGGAAGTTTTCAAAATAGCTTTCAAGGGTGCTGTCCATCTTTATCTTTGAGCCGGCATAGTATACGGCGTCCTTATACACCGTCAGGATAGTACCCTCAACAGGTGTAGAAACGGCATTGTATGCTTCGCTGACTCCGCTTTCAAAGGCCTTTCCGAGAACGGTGACGTCGGCACTTTCAACGCCTTCAAGTCCCCTTGAGATACCCGCAAATATACGGGAAAGGATCACTCCGGAATTTCCCCTTGCGCCAAGGAGCATACCCTTTGCTGCAAGGGATGCGGTGTTTGCAAGGGACGGATCCTTGTCGTCACACAGAGCCGCAACTCCCGAATCTATTGTCATAAACATATTGTCGCCGGTATCGCCGTCCGGGATAGGAAAGACATTAAGATCGTTTACTATCTGGCGGTTGGCGGAAAGAGTAGCCGCACCGCCTCTTATCATATTGGCAAACAAAATGCCGTCCATCATTTTTGTTTTCATATATTATACCTCACTCCGGCTGCTTTTCTAAACTGTATGAAGAAGAAGCATGACTGATTATCCTGACCAGGATCTCGATTATTTTGTCAGCTGCGTCAGCATAAACATTACGGTACTGCATCTGGATCATCCTGGCTGCCATAGCCTGCTCTTCAACAAAACGTATGGCCTTGCTTACAGTGTCCCTTATGCTGCTTCCCATTACCGCCATCTCGTGACGGGCAAAGAAATCGCTGTTATGACGACCGCCCGCCCCGTCAAATGACAGGTGTACTATGGGAACTCCTGAAGCAGCAGCTTCAGTGCTTGTCAGCGGATCAGGCTTCATAAGAACTGCATCGGCACTCTCAAAATACAGATTGAGCTGGCGGTTGTAGGTTATCACCCTGAGATGCCTGTCCTCTGACGCATAATGCAGAAGCCTGTCATGACCTTCACTGCTGCGGGATACAGGGACATAAACGGCATAGTCATCTTTTTCTTTTATTGAAAGTTCCCTGCAAAGACGTATCACCTGATCCTCTGTCAGACCATCGGGGATAAGCATATAAATACGGCGGTTCTTTGGGATGACAAGATAGTTTCTCGCCGCGGCTTTTCCGATATGCTCCCTGAAATGCCTTTTTACAGGTATTCCGGTTACATATATCCTTGACGGTTCTATCCCGCTCTGGATAAGCTTGTTTCTTATCTCCTCATGGGGCACAAAGTAGCAGTCTATACCTCTGTCATAAAGTCCAGGAGAGCAGGAATAGTCGCTCAGTATGCCGCAGACAACAGGGGGATCCTTCATGCTGTGCTTTACGGCGGCCATAAGCTTTATGGTACTGACCCCGGTGCAGAGAACCACATCGGGTTTTTCACGGGAGATACAGTCCGTCAGCGCACGGATATAATCGTCGGAACCTGTCTTTTTTGAGTTTATTATGATATCCGACAGATCAACAGGATCACAGGTTATCTGCTTTTCCAGTGCGGCTATCACAACCGACTGAGCCATATATCTTATCTTTTTTGTTTTCTGGTCGCTCAGCATAAGGAGCTTCATGGTATCACCCGCCCTTTGTAATACTGTTTTCCGATTAAAAGCAGACTATGTCTGCTTTTAATGGGAGTTTAGTATAAAATAACTGTAACAAATAATACACAGGTGTTGATTTTTACCCGCAATAATTATAATATATTATAAGACGGATGCCAACGGTCAAATTTTGCTATAAAAGCATAAAATGCCACATATTTCCTGTTTCTGGGGTTTTTTCTACACTATCCTACATTTTTGTATAAGAGGTGATAAAAATGGAGAACAAACCAAAGGCCACGGACCGCCGTGTCATAAAAACAAAAAAAGCCATACGAATCGCCTTTGCAAGGCTGCTTTCCGAAAAGGACGTCAATGACATTACCGTCAGCGACATTGCAGAGCTTGCCGACATCAACCGCAAGACCTTCTACAACTACTACAGCGGTATCTATATGATGATAGACGAGATAGAAAATGATATCGTTGAGGCCTTCGGGTCGGTGCTCGGTGAGATAAGCTACAGGGACGAACTGGAACACCCCTATTCCCTGTTTGAAAAACTGACCACCATAATTAATTCCGACATGGATTTTTACCGTCACTTTTTCAGCATGAACGGAAATAACAATATCCTGCAGAAAATAGTACATCTGCTTAAAGAAAAGACAAAACCCGCAATGGCCTCTCAGACAGGAGTAGATGAAACCACTGCGGATATTGCGCTGACATATATGCTGTACGGTATGATGGCGGTTTTTCAGAGCTGGTTCAACTCTGACAGGAATCAATCTATTGAAGAGATATCCGAGCTTATCAGCAGATTGTGCTTTAACGGTCTTAACGGGATAAAGGGAAACCATTAGCTTACTTTTTGAAATATCATCTGTGTTTATATATATATATCATCATGTTCTTTTCATAGACTGCAATATATTTTTATATTGCGGTCTCTTTTTTCGCTGGTAAATAACAACGTTTATTTAAGGCAACACCGCACAAAGACCGCGTTACGGTTCGGCAAGCGCAGTGAAACAAGTG
>JBGUWL010000154.1:0-42796 GCA_045221075.1 Acutalibacteraceae bacterium | reverse complement strand
TCATATTTCTTTGCCATAATTATCACCCTTGACTATTATAGCACACTCTTACTCTTTTGTCATCTTTGTATTAAGGATTAGTATTAGGAGTGAGGAGTTGGGAGTGAAACGCTCACTTTGTTCGCTCAGAAAATAGAGAATAACGAACAATGGATAGTGAATCAACATCCGATTATACTAAACTCCCATTAAAAGCAGACATAGTCAGCTTTTAATAGCGCGTCAGCGCGTTGGAGTTTGCATGAGACGTCATCTGTGCGTATGCACAGATGTGCGCAGCCTCGGGCGGCGCCTTTTCCGATTAATAGTGACAGCTTTTAATCGGAAAACAGTATTAAACAGGCACGCAAAACTATTAACAGCTCAAGATGTTTGAAATTCTGATGACAATAGCCGGAAAGCGGCGCTATATGCGGCACGGCGGCGGATGGGTACGGTATATGACGTGCTGTCCGGCGCGGGAGTAAAAGTATCCTGTCTGACCCCAGAGCGAAACGGCAGTTGAGCGACAGCGCGAACACGGGTCCAGCGTCACGCTGGCGACAGCGCGAATCGGGAGCGCAGGCGCAGTGAAACAAGTGCCCTTGGGGTGCTCTGCGCCGGTCACGCACCGGAGAAGGTGACGGGGCAGTCTTCGGGGGTCAGGAGCTGACCGGAGAGGAGCTTTTCGATAAGCGTGACAGATAGCTTCTGCGCCTGGTCTGTCAGATCAAAAAAGCTTTCGGTGCGCTCCCTTTGGGACGCTCTGTCGTACCATTGACTGCGCTTGAGGTTCGCCGGGTCGTGGGACAGATCGGGAAAGTCACGGCGGAACATGGGGGAAAGCAGAGGCGGCAGACCCACGGCTTTTTCGGCGGAGCTTATAATGCGGAGCTTTGCTCCGGTGCGGTCGTTCAGCGCCGCAAGCCCGAAGTGCCAGTCCTTCTGCGCCCGGACTATCTCAGAGCGGTATACTCCAAGGCCGAAGGCATAGAGGAAGTATCCCTGTAATGCCTCGGCGGCGGCTTCGTTGGCTTCACGGTCAAGGGGAGCTGCGGACTGCAGTGGAAAGGATGAGATGGGCTGCCTGCGGTCGTGGCGCAAAAGTATGGAATCAAGAGCGGATTCAAGCTCATTGTGGCACACGGAGGGATGTTTTCTGGGCTGACGCTTTGACATACATTCGGAGTAGTACAGTATAAAAGGATGTGCAGTTGAATCAAAGGCATAGTGGGTGGCAAAGCCCAGGGCATAGCTCATACAGATGTCACTGCTGACGTGTCGGGCATAGGCCGCAAGATAATTCAGCATTTTGTGGGCGGGTGCGCTGTGGAGCTTTGTGCCATAGGTATGAAGGCTGCGTCCCTTCTGATGAGGGAGCAGTCTGTGGCAGAAAAATATGTCGGGACCGGACGCGCCCCAGATATAGGCGTTCCGGTGAATAAACAGTCCGGGGTGACGGTGGGATATCTCGTCCATGACCCTCTCGGCCAGAAGATAGTGTGAAATAATTGCAGGCACGGGGATCCTCCTTTTGTATCTGTGTTTTTATCGATCCAATACTGTCAGCTTTGCAAGGTTTGACATGAGTTTTTTTGTTCCCACCTTGTCAAAGGCTATTTCCAGCAGGTTGTCCGATGCCATAGGGGTGACATTGAGTATCGTACCCTCGCCGAATACCCTGTGGCGCACACGCATACCTACAGAATAGCTCTGTACAGTCTTTGAGCCGGTCTGCGCTGCCGGGGTTATCATACGGCTTATTGCGATGTCCGCGCGGCGAACGCTGCGGGGACTCTGAAGCTCACTTTCAAGCAGGGCCGACCGGGGAATGACACGTTCCTTCTGCTGAGTCAGTTCCGCGGGTATCTCACGGATGAAACGTGAGGGACGGTTGCGGCTTGTGTGTCCGAAAACCATACGGGTGTTTGCGTGGATGAGGGTAAGACGTTTTTTTGCGCGGGTTATGCCTACATACGCAAGACGGCGCTCCTCCTGCATATCGTTTTCGCTGAGAGTTGACTGATAGCCCGGGAACACGTTCTCTTCCATGCCCGGGATGAACACGTTGGTAAATTCAAGTCCCTTTGCGCAGTGCAGGGTCATAAGCACAACAGCGCCCTCGGTGTCGTCGTAGGAGTCTATATCGGTCATCAGCGCCGTTTCTTCAAGGAAGCCCTGCAGGGATGCGTCTTCTTTTGCGTCCTCTTCATATTGAACAATACTTGACGCAAGCTCGCGCACGTTTTCTACGGCGCTTTCGGAATAGTCATTGCTGGCGGTGATGTAGCTTTCGTAGCCCAGGGTCTCCAGGAGACTTTCGTACATTTCGCTGATGGGAAGATCGTTCAGCATATCGGCCATCCGGTCTATCATTCCGCAGAATTCCGTCAGCTTTTTGCTGCTTTTTACCAGTGCTTCAAATTCTTCCGAACGGCGCATGGTCTCAAGCATGGATTGACCCAGGGCGGTGCTTATCTCTTCGATCATGCTGACGGTCTTGTCGCCGATGCCCCTTTTCGGCACATTTATGATCCTCTTTAATCTTATGCTGTCATTGGGGTTGCTTATGACACTGAGGTACGCCATCATGTCCCTGATCTCGCGGCGCTCGTAAAAACGGCGGCCGCCGATTATCCGGTAGGGTATGCCGGCATGTACAAGGGTGCGCTCAATGGTCTGGGACTGGGAATTCATACGGTAAAGCACTGCAATGTCGGAGTATTTCTCCCCTTCGTCAGTGAGCCGCTTTATCTCTTTAGCGATAAAGTCGCTTTCGTCACGCTCGTCAGCGGCGGAATAGACCGTGATCTTTTCCCCTGTGGGGTTGTCCGTCCAGAGTGATTTGTCCTTGCGCTCGTAGTTGTTGCCGATAACGTTGTTTGCGGCATTAAGGATGTTTTTGGTTGAACGGTAATTCTGCTCAAGCTTTATTGTACGGGCGTCCTGATAGTCGTCCTCAAAATCAAGTATATTGCGTATGGTTGCGCCCCTGAATTTATAGATGCTCTGGTCGTCATCACCCACAACGCAAAGGTTGTTGTGCCGGCGGGACAAAAGCTCCACAAGCTCATACTGTATGCGGTTGGTATCCTGATATTCGTCCACCATGACATACCTGAACTGCTCGCTGTACTTTTCCTGAATGTCGGGGAAGCTTTTCAGCAGCTTTACGGTGTTGAAAATAATGTCGTCAAAGTCCATTGCATCGGCCTCTGACAGTCTTTTCTGATAGAGGGCGTACACACGTCCGATACTCCCCAGACGCGCGTCCGCTCCGGCGTATTCAAGATAGGATTCGGGACCTGTCATTGAATCCTTTGCGCTTGATATCTCCGCCATGACTGATTTTATGGGCAGAAATTTTTCGTCAACATTCAGGGACTTCATGCAGTCCTTGATAAGGCGCTTCTGGTCGTCGGTGTCATAGATGGTAAAATGAGGTGTGTAGCCCAGATTCTCGCCGAAGCGTCTGAGCATCCTTGCACAGCAGGCATGAAATGTGGACGCCCAGATATCATGTCCCGGGGTGCCTACTTTATTGCATATACGCTCTTTAAGCTCATTGGCGGCCTTGTTGGTAAAGGTAATGGCAAGTATCCTCCAGGGGAACACCCTGTCAACGGACAGCCGCTCTCTCAGTTCGTCGGGGATGTCGCTGCCGCTTTTTGCGGCGTCCCTGAGCATTGAAAGCTCTTCTTCGCTGTATTCTCCGTAAACCGTCGGGTTATTGTATGCCCTTCCCCAGCGCAGTATGTGGGCGGTGCGGTTCACCAGCACGGTGGTCTTTCCGCTTCCCGCTCCTGCCAGTATCAGCAGTGGACCCTCGGTTGCAAGAACGGCCTTCCGCTGCATATCATTCAGCGCCGCAAATTCGTTTTCGATGATTCTGTCCCTCAGGTATGCAATTTCGTTAGTTTCTTTTTCTGTCAATTTCCTCAGCTCCGTCTCTCTTTTTTTTCTCCATACATTGTACACCATTTTATATACTTTTTCAACCAGCGCCGGCGGTGCGTGACCGCACAGGACGATTCGCGGCGGTCGCTCCACTGGCGTTTCGCTCTGAACTCGGACGGGATACTTTTACTCCCGCGCCAATAATATAAAATATGCCGACACTGATAAAGTCATAATCGCGGCACAAAACTAACGGATGCCATTGAACCGGGGCGCGAAGTAGGGAGCGCAGGCTCTGTGCCGGCACGTCATATACCCTCGTCACCTGCCGACGTGACCCTAAATCGGGTCACTTTCCGGCTGCTGTTATCGGGATTTCAGAGTTCTGACGTTGTTGATAGTTTTCCGTGCCTGTTTATTCGTAACCGACCCGAAAGCAACCGTAATCGCGGCACGTGACTGCCGGATACTAATGGATCTGAGCGCGAATCGGGACTGCGACGGAAATGGAGAGCTACTGCTCACTTCATTTTTGCGGCCGCCTATTTATTGCTGACACAAATTCAGCGGTTTTAGGAAAGGGGTTTGGGGAAGAACCCTTTTTCCGCCGGAAAAGGGTTTTCCCCAAAAACTCCCGGCAAGCTTGATTTCCCGGTCTTGTCGGCCGGCAGGCGTTGACAGGGGAGAAAATTATGGTACAATATAGGTACAGATGTTATTGAACGAAAAATAAGTGAAAAATAAAGGAGGAGAAAACGTGAAAAGAAAAACAGTATTTGCCATACTTTTATGTCTTTGTCTGACTGCTTCCATGGGTCTGACAGGATGCAGCAAATCTGACACTGCTGCGCAGAGTGAGGCGACCTCGGCTGTTTCTGCGGAGGAAAACAAGTCTGAGGACGTTTCGGGGGATGTCCAGGGTGATCCACAGGACGGATCCGATAGTTCGCAGGACGGATCCGAAAGCCCCAAGGACGGATCGGAGGTTTCGGAGACTCCGGCCGACAGTACGCCGAACAGCGATGCCGTTACCATCGACAACATACGGAACCTTGTTGTGGGCATTGACGAGGAGGTCGAGCTGAAGGACGGTACCAAAAAAGCTCTGATAAACTTTGATAACGCCGCAACAACGCCCGCCCTCAGGCCTGTTCAGGACGAGATCAACAAGGAGCTGGAGATGTACGGCTCCATAGGAAGGGGCTTTTCCCAGAAGTCGAACCACTCCACAGATGTATACAATCAGGTTCGGGAAAAGGTGCTCAATTTCGTTGGTGCAAAGGATGACCAACAGACCTATACCTGCTTTTATGTGAACAATACAACGGACGGTCTTAACAAGCTGGCGTCGGCTCTTGTTGAAAGCAAAGATGACCTTGTGCTGACTACCAGGATAGAACACCACGCAAACGATCTTCCGTGGCGCGAGCGGTGCAATGTGATATATGCCGAGGTGGACGATCAGGGACGTGTCATCTATGACGATATCGAAAGGCTGCTCCGGGAGAACAACGGAAAGGTGAAGTATGTTTCTGTGTCGGCGGCATCCAATGTAACAGGCTATGTTACCGATGTTCACAGGGTGGCAAAGATGGCTCACCAGTACGGCGCAAAGATAGTCGTTGACGGCGCCCAGATCGTTGCCCACAGACAGTTTTCCATGATCGGCGACACTCCCGAGGAAAACATTGACTTTTTTGTATTCTCGGCCCACAAGATGTATTCGCCCTATGGAGGCGGCGCCGTAGTCGGTCTGTGTCAGGAGATGAACCAGCACATGCCCGAGTTTTACGGCGGCGGCATAGTAAGTCTTGTAACGGATGACAACCAGTATTATAAGGACGCTCCCACAAGATACGAGGCCGGTTCGCCCAACTATCCCGGCGTTGTGGGACTGGGAAAGGCTATCGACATTCTGCAGGAGGTGGGCTTTGACAAGATAGAGGCTCACGAAAAGGCGCTTAACCAAAGGCTGATCGACGGTCTTAAAAAGCTTGACAATATAATTATCTACGGGGACAGCGAAAATCTTGACGACCGTGTGGGAGTTGTTACCTTCAATTTTGACAACATAAATTCCTATGTGCTTGCAAAGAACCTTTCCGAAAAGGGCGGGGTCGCCACAAGACGAGGCGCATTCTGCGCCCATCCCTATGTGTGGAGACTGATGGGTCTGACGGACGAGGAGATCATGACCTTTGAAAACTGCACCGACATCAAAACCGCCGGCATGGTGCGCATCAGCTTTGGTATATACAATACGGAAGAAGAAGTGGATCAATTCCTTGCAATGATGCCCTCTATTATGGAGGCCAGCAGCAGTGAAAACTATATAAAGGAGACCACCGCCGGACGTGAGATCGGCGAAGCAGAGTACAATAACATGGTCAGCAGCATTATTACAAAATATTAATGCTGCAGCAGACTGCCGTCCATACTGCGAAAAGGAGAATGTTTATGAAAAAAATGTTGATCGAGCTGCTGATCGGTCTGCCCATCGTCATAGCAGTCTATATCCTGCTGGACTTTATTTTCTGTTCGTGGATAACCCATACGGATTTTGTCATCAACGCAAAGTCGTTTGTTATGCCGATCACAACGTGGGTCGTCCTTGAGCTGGTGATATTTTTCTCACGCCGCAAAAAGAAATAAAAAAACAATGCAAACAATAAAACCGCAGCTCCTGTATATTGGTGCTGCGGTTTTTTGGATAATTCGGTGATTCAAAAAATCGGGATATTCTGCGTAACAGGGGGCGCCGAGGATATAAGCGGCTATATTGTACAAAGCTTCGCAAAACGGCAGTCAGACCGGAGCCGGGGGAATGATACGTTCCTGCGGTCGGAACCGGCGTAGTTGCTCTGCCTATGGTCATGAAGAGGGTGTATCGCGTATGTTGTCGATATCCTCCGTTGTGCCGCCGCCCTTGTCGTTGGGGGCGCGGAGCCGGTCGTTTTCCGCAATGCGGAGGAAGGCATCTACAACGTCGCTGGCAAGCTGTGTTCCTGACCCGTCTTTGATTATCTGAACGGCCTTTTCGTAATTCATGCGATCCCTGTAGGGGCGGCTGGAGTACATTGCGTCAAAGGTGTCGGCAACGGCGATTATCTGGGCGATGCGGGGTATCTCATCTCCCTTGAGCCCTTGCGGGTAGCCTTTGCCGTCAGGTCTTTCGTGGTGAGAATGGGCGCCCTGAGCCACTTCGGGTCTGATGCTGATACCCTTAAGTACGTTGTAGCCAAGGGTGGTGTGGGATTTGATAAGCTCGAATTCCTCGTTGGTCAGTTTGACGGGCTTGTTGAGGACTTCATCGGGTATGGCGATCTTCCCGATGTCGTGCAGCAGGGCAATGTTGTAATACGCCTCGATGGTGTCTTCGTCATACCCCAGCTCTTCACATATCATTGCGGTGTATTTTGCCACACGGAAGGAGTGTCCGTTTGTATATTTGTCCTTCATATCAACGGTCTGGACAAAGGCCATTACTATCTCCTGCATAATGTTGTTTTCTCTTTCCTGCTTATGGAGCATTTCCTCCGAGTCGCTCTCTTTGCGGTAATGGTGGGATACCCACACAAGAACAAGGGATACCATCAGCAGGAATACCAGGGTGATCATCATGGAAAGGTACAAAAAGCTCATTATGCTTTTTCTGACGCTTTCCATAGAAACATCTACTCCCACATAATACACAAAGTTTCCGAACCTGTCATACACAGGATGATATACGGTTATCAGCCAGCCGAATTTATCGTTGGTTTCTATGGGAGCTATTTCTTTTCCCTCCATCAGATCGGATCTGAGGGGCAGGAAGTACTCATCATAGGGGATCACCTCTCCCGCACGGTAGGGGTCGTCATCATTAAAGGGCAGATCAAATATGAAAAGACACCCGTCCTCCGTCGGCTTCAGTGCATAGAGATATTTTACATCAACGGTATTATCCCTTATACCGTACAGCATAAGGGTGGTTTCAAAATAGCCCGGTTCTTCCTCACCGTTTTTTATATAATCATCCACCTTGTCAATGTCGATGACTGAGGCGGCGATCTTTGCGGCGCCGTATGCCTGACTGATGCACTCCTCTCTTTCCCGGAGGGTATAGAGCCATACGCTGGTGCCGATGCTGAATGAACTTATCAGCAGGATCAGTACTATCAACAGTACAGCTATTTTTCGTCTGCGGAAGCTGCGTCGTTTTTCGTATCCGGCGTCCGATCCTGTGACGGATGAGCCCCGGCCGGCCTCGGCAGACTCGGAGGCGGAAGCATTTGATTTTTTCTTAAAAGGCAGTCGGGTCCGGCGAGCTGACGGTTCTTCTTTACTTTTCTTCATATCAGACCCCCTGGTTTGTTTATGACGCTGCGCCTGTTGTGAGGCGGTGTTTACGCCGGATCATGCTGCAGGAAAAGATGACGGGTCGGGTTTTGTGCCGGGATACGGTCCAAATGTTCCGGCAGATCTGCCTGCGTCCGAAGGATACAATACACTGCACTTTTATGCTTTGGTTTCACAGCAAAGCATAATTCGTTCAAGGCAGGTATACGGAGCGGCTTTTCCGGAAAAGCTCTGGTTTTTTCATTTCTTTACGGGCGTATGGCGTTTTTTGCGGTACAAACTATTCCACTTTAAGTATACAGGTTTGCATCCGGGTTTTCAATAAAAAATTTATTCATTGACCTGTTGCTTATAGCAAATGTCGATGCCCCCCGGGGTCTCACCTGTCAGCTCGGTCGGTGCTTCTCAGCCTGCGGCAGAGAGGTTTCCACCGACGCCCGCAGGAGCTAAAGCTCCCCAACGTGTGCCCCTGGTGTCGCTCGCCACAGTCAAGCGAGCTTGTTGGAACTTTGCTCCTTGCTTAAAATTTTGTACCGTATGTTTTTGGTTCAGAAAAAACCTCCCCTGAATGTCAGGGGAGGAAATGTGCGAATCGCTGTTAAATTGAAAACTGCCGGATCATCCGGCTGCAAAAGCGCAGCTAAACTGTTTTGGCGGGCGCTGTCTGCCAATCATCTGATCTTTGCCCCCGGAGCAATGCCGTCAAGGAATATGACCTTTGCGCCGTCGTCCGTATCGGCCGCAAGTATCATTCCGTTGCTCTCAACGCCGCAGAGAACTGCGGGTTTAAGGTTTGACACAAGTACAACAGTCTTGTCTACAAGCTGGTCGGGAGTATAATACTGAGCAATGCCGCTTGCAACGGTGCGCTGTCCTGCGCCGTCGTCAAGTGTGAGCTTCAAGAGCTTCTTTGACTTCTTTACAGGCTCACAGGCGATTACCTTCGCCGCACGAAGCTCTACCTTCATAAAGTCCTCAATGCCGATCATTGCCGTTCCCTCGGGAGCCTCAACGGGCTTTTTGGCGGGTTTATCGGTTTTCTCAGCGGCAGGCGTTTCTTCGGTTTTCTTCGAAGCGCTGATAATGGCGTTGAGGGCTTCGATCTCC
The DNA here is from genome assembly GCA_045221075.1 of Acutalibacteraceae bacterium. GTDB lineage: Bacteria > Bacillota > Clostridia > Oscillospirales > Acutalibacteraceae > UBA1213. Next base: position 33,475 of record JBGUWL010000154.1, on the reverse strand, counting down.
TTGTCAACGTCGATTCTGGGGAAGATGATGTCTCCCTTGTGAACGGTGACATTCCGGGGCAGGATACCGAAGGTGCCGGCGTTGTCATAGCTTACTGCGGCTTCATCTGCACCGATCTGCTGCCATACAACGGGCATGGTGGTGGGCATGAAGGCGGAAAGCAGGGTGGACGTTATGCGGATGGTCTCGAGCAGGTTATAGAGTACGCAGGCAAGGCGGGGTTTGCTGCTCTCGTCCTTTGCAAGTATCCAGGGAGTCGTCTCGTCGATGTATTTGTTTGCTCTTGAAACCACTTTGAAGATCTCTTCAAGGGCCTTGTTGAGCTGGGTCTTGTCGATATAGTCGTCAACGATATCGCTGAGGGCGGTGGTCTGAGCGATAAGGTCATCGTCAAATTCGCCGCTCTGCTGCTCCTCCGGCAGAGTGCCGTCAAAGTACTTTTCAACCATTGCAACGGTGCGGGAAACAAGGTTTCCGAGACCGTTTGCAAGGTCGGTGTTGATGCGGTTTATCATTATCTCGTTGGAGAAGGAGCTGTCTGCGCCAAGAGCCATCTCTCTGAGAATGTGGTAGCGTATTGCGTCCGCACCGTAGCGCTGACCCAGCACAAATGGGTCGATGACGTTGCCCATGGACTTGCTCATCTTTTTGCCGTTAAAGGTGATCCAGCCGTGAACGGCCAGGTGCTTCGGCAGGGGCAGTTCCAGAGCCATGAGCATTGCAGGCCAGATTATTGCGTGGAAGCGCATGATATCCTTTGCCACCATGTGGATGTCGGCAGGCCAGTATTTGTTATAGTCGTTATAGCGTCCGTTTTCATAGCCAAGGGCGGTGATATAGTTGGACAGGGCGTCTATCCATACATAGACAACGTGCTTTTCGTCAAAGGTCACGGGAACGCCCCAGGTAAAGCTCGTTCTTGAAACGCAGAGGTCCTCAAGTCCGGGTCTGATAAAGTTGTTTACCAGCTCCACAGCACGGGTCTTGGGACGAAGATAGTCGGTCTCTGTCAGCAGCTTTTCGATCCTGTCGGCAAATGGTGACATCCTGAAGAAGTAGGCTTCCTCCCTTGCCTCGGTCACATCACGTCCGCAGTCGGGACATTTGCCGTCAACAAGCTGTGATTCCGTCCAGAAGCTCTCGCAGGGGGTACAGTATTTGCCCTTGTACTCGCCCTTGTAGATGTAGCCCTTGTCATAGAGCTTTTTGAAAATCTTCTGTACCGACTCGATGTGATAGTCGTCAGTGGTGCGGATATAGCGGTCATAGCTGATGTTCATGTATTTCCAGAGAGACTTGAAGGTTTCAACTATCTTGTCAACATACTCCTTGGGAGTTACGCCGGCCTCGGTTGCCTTCTGCTCGATTTTCAGTCCGTGCTCATCCGTTCCGGTGAGGAACATCACGTCATAGCCCTGCATTCTCTTGTACCTTGCGATGGAGTCGCAGGCTGCCGTAGTATAGCAGTGGCCGATGTGAGGACTGCCCGAGGGGTAATAGATGGGGGTGGTGATATAATACTTTTCTCCGTTGTGCTTATTCATTCTTTTCTCTCCTTTTCAGAGGGCTGCGCCCTTCTGTCAGTTAGTGTCGTCGGTTTTTATAAGATATATACGGCCGTGCTCCCTGAAGCCCGACTTGCGGAACAGCGCCATTGCCGCCTGGTTCTTCACATGGGTATAAAGAACGGGCTTCTGTTCACAGGCGAGGATGCGGTTGATGATGTAGCAGCACATCTGATAGCCGATGCCCTTTCGTCTTTCGTCCTTGAGCACGGCGATGGACTTGATCCGGATATAGTCATCGGTATGACCGCCGATAACGGTGTTTGCCAGCATTTTGCCGTTCTTTATGTAGGCGTAGAACTGCATGTCAAGGTATTCCTTTATTTTCCTTTCAAGCTTCTCTTCCCAGTGGAATTCCTTTTTGCAGGCCTCGTAGAATTCCCTTACAAGACGGACGTGTCCGGGATCGTTCTTGTCAATATGGATAATGGTCCCGCCGTCATGAAGCTCTTCCTTCTGACCGCCGTCATACACAAAAGCCGCAAGGGAAAGCTCGTCCTTTACAACATAGCCGTATTCGGATGTGGCAAGGGCAAAGAGGTCGGAAAAGTTTTCGGATACCTCGTGTTTGAGGTAGATCTCCGGTTTTTTGATGTCGGTATTTGCAAGAAACCGGCAGATATCAATAAGCTTTGACGTATCCTTCCTGATGGCGGATGAGGTCCATATCCAGACCCTGTTTCCGGCATGGGGCAGAACTATGACGGCGTTTTTGTGGTCGCTGTAAATGTCGTGATCGTCTGTAAAGCGCGCTGATTCGATATAGTTAAAGAGCAGGGAGTCATGCCGGTATTCGTTTCCACTGAATATGACATCGCTGCTGCCTATTTTTTCAAATAATGTTGCCATAAACAATCCCTCCGTAATATCCTTTTGTTCACGGCGCCGGCGGCGTCTTATGCTACCCTATATTGTAACTCAAATCCCGTTCGATTTCAATACAAAAATACACATACTTTTTATCTTTAGTGATATGTATTACCAATTGTTTTCTGTTCAGGATAATTGAACTATGGGGAATGAAAAAAGGCGCAGGAAAAGCACCTGCGCCGGTAATCGTTTATAAATATCAGCCCTCTTCGGCTTTGAGATAATCGGCATTTACCCATGCGGACAGGGTCTTGCCCTTGAGTGAATCCTTGTTCACTGCGGCGATGAAGCAAATATAGCCTCTTTCTGCAGAGGTGGCAGGCTTCTCTGCCCATACTTCGATCTTTGCGTCCTTGTCGGTGACAACGGCGTTTCCAAGGTCACCGTCGGTACCTTTTGCATAGTCGGAAACGACCACAAGGATGTCGGCATCCTTAAAGAACTCGTCGGTCATGTCCTTTGTTTCGTTTTTGAAGGACATTGACATCATGGACTCATCGTCGGTGTGCTCTTTGTCAAGGGAATATACTTTTGAGTTGTTCTTGATGAAGTCGGAAAGCTCTGCGGCGGAGGTGATAAGATAGCAGGCGGGCAGGGTGGTACCGTCGGTAAAGCCATCCGGTGAAAGCTGTATCATCTGGTAGCCGTTCGCAAACAGATCGTCTGCACCGGGCTCTTCAACGTCGCCGCCGTCGTCACCGGTGTCGCCGGAATTGCCGGAGTCCTCGGTCAGTCCGCTGAACTGGGTGGGGTCTATGGTGATGTTTCCGTCCTCGTCGATAGAGATGCCGTCGCCCTCGATGGTAAAGCTTACGTCGCCGTCACCGCCTTCGGGGCTTTCTTCAACAGGCACGTCGGTGTCTGAATCCTGAGCCGTACTGCCGGTATCCGACGTATCGGCGGCAGAAGCGCTGCCGTCAGTTTTTGAAGTGTCGGCGGCTTTGGAAGTGTCAGCGGATTTGGATGTATCTCCGTCGGCCTTTGAGGTGTCGGCGGATTTGGATGTATCTCCGTCGGTCTTTGAAGCGGCGGAGGTTTCGGATGTATCGTCTCCGGCCTTTGAGGCGGCGGAGGTTTTGGATGTATCGTCTCCGGCCTTTGAGGCGGCGGAGGTATCCGATGCGGCGCTTTCGGCGGAGGCTGCGCTGCTCTCATCGGTCTTGCTTGAATTCTGACAGCCGGCAGCCATACATGACATTATGATGCAGGCCAGAAGAACGGATAGTTTTCTTTTCATTTTTACACGCTCCTTTTGGTTCTGAGGTTCCTCTTTCTGCGGCCAAAAGACCGGAGAACAGAGGCTTATGGGTTTATGTTCGGGGGCGGATCATTTGCTGAGTGCAACAAAGACTGGTTTTTTAAGGCTTTTCAGGAACCGGCAGCGAAGGATATTGGTGCTGCCGCAGTGGCTGCAGCGGGTCATGGTGGTTCTTGAATCCGACACGGAAACGCCGGTGTTGTTGGCTCTGAGGAGGGCTTCGGCGCGCTGGGCGGAGATCTCCTTTGAGCTGACATCCATGACAGATGCTATGTTTTTGTCAAGCCTGTTGCTTTCAAGTCCGTCAATGATGAGCCGTGAAATAACATAGGGGGTGATGTACCTGTCAATGTCGGCGGTATTGAGTTCCTTTGCTCCGCAGGCACCGCAGCGTGCGCCGCTGATGACCTCGGGCTGATGGCCGAAGTTCCGGCGCATGAATTCTACTGTCATAATGCGGTTGTCCTTTTCAAACCTTGCAAGCTGCATCCCCATGGCCACAAGTCCGCCGAACATCTGGGTTATCCAGAAACTGTGTTCCTCCGACGGAAATTTTGTGTCCGCAAAAGAAAAACTCTCAAAGTAACCGCCCTTTGAAAAGCTCTTTATAAATGTTTCGGCATCGTGGTTATTGGTCCAGCTCTCAAGGCTGGCTTTTATGTTTTCGGCATAACCTGTTTCGCCGCATTCGGTAAGAATAAGACCCATTCCTTCAAGGGTCGGGGTTAAAAAATCCATTGTGTCTGCTCCTTTGCTGAAAAGAATAGAGGACTGTTTTTGCGGGTATTGGGTTTTGTCTACATAATACTACACAAAAGCCGCCCTTTGGTGTGATAAAGTAGGTGTGTCGGGCGGTCATCCCGCCGTAAACTATACCCATTATATATGATAATCATAAAATACACAATAATTATTGTTAATTTTTTTAAAAATAATCTGTCTTGAAATTGACAAAACGTGGAAGATAACATATACTTTATTGTGTAGTATTGTATATTCCTGTCAGTGCAGGGATGGTGTCACACCTTTTCCGGCACATGACACAGCGCAACCATAAAGAAAAGGACGATAGATATGATCTGTAAAAATTGCGGTACCGAAATACCGGACCACAGCCGTTTCTGTCTGTTTTGCGGCTGCCGTATCATGATATCCGAAGCCCCTGCACCAGGCGGGCCGGAGGTCGTGTCTGCCGCAGAACCGGATATTCCAGCACCCGCGGCGGAACCGGCTTTCCTTGATGCAGCGGCTTTGTCTGACATCACCGTAACGGAGACCGCAGAAGCGCCTGCACCGGATGTGACTGTAACCGGAACTGCGGAAGCACCCGAGCCTGATATGACAGTAACGGAAGCCGCAGAAGCTCCCGAACCTGACATCACCGTAACGGAGACCGCAGAAGCACCTGCACCGGATGTGACTGTAACCGGAACTTCGGAAACCTCCGAACCTGACATCACCGTAACGGAAACTGTAGAAGCGCCTGCACCGGATGTGACTGTAACCGGAACTGCGGAAGCGCCCGAGTCTGAGGTGACCGGAGCGGAGCCGACAGAAGCTGTCGCACCCGCAGCTTATCAGGGTATTCCCACCTTCAGGTATACCATTACAGTGCCGCCCGTTCCACTGGGACTTCAGCGGCAGACAAACGTCCGTCTGTTCAGCAGGAATATCAAGGAACAGATGGAGGCTTTGCAAGAAGATTATGACCGCCGCAAGGCAGAACAGTACAGTGAAGAATAAACGAAAATAAAAACGGAGATGATCAAAAATGAGTGTAAAAGAAAAATTATTCGGAGGACCTCAGAATCCTCAGCAGCCAAAAATTTCTGACGATATCGTCAATCCCAGTTACACTATTGCGCCGGACGGCTCAGTCAGCAGCGGATTTACACCCTCTGCGGCTCCCAGTCCTTTCCTGCAGAGCCTGCAGCAGAACAACCCTCAGCAGAACATTCCGCAGCAGCCTGCTCCTCAGCCGCCGGAGGAGAATTATCCCCGCATGAATAATGAGGACAGATTTGATATCCAGCAGCCTGACCAGCCCAACGGCTATTATACCCCCGCGGACAACTCCGGCGCCGCACCCGCTGCCGACAGCTGGGACTGTCCCTGCGGACAGACCGGAAATACCGGAAAATTCTGTATGAGCTGCGGTCAGCCCAAGCCCCAGCCTGCACCTCAGCCCGAGCCTGCAGCGGAAGCCGCGCCCGTTCCCGACAGCTGGGACTGCCCCTGCGGACAGACGGGAAATACCGGAAAATTCTGTATGAGCTGCGGTCAGCCCAAGTCTCAGCCGGCACCTCAGCCCGCACCTCAGCCCGAGCCTGCAGCCGAGACCGTACCTGTTGAGACCACCGTGCCCGTTGAGACCGCGCCCGCTCCCGACAGCTGGGACTGCCCCTGCGGACAGACGGGAAATATCGGAAACTTCTGTCTGAAATGCGGTCAGCCCAAGCTCCAGCCCGCACCTCAGCCCGAGCCTGCAGCGGAAACGGTCCCGGTTGAGACCACCATACCTGTTGAAGCCGCTCCTGCACAGTCTGCGGAATGGAACTGCGAATGCGGACAGACCGGCAATACCGGCAGCTTCTGCCTTAACTGCGGTCAGCAGAGACCGGGAATGAGCTTCTCCGCTCCGGTCCAGCAGGAAACGCCCCTGCCTATGTATGAATCCCCCGGTCATCTTGAAAGTACCCTGCAGCCGGGATTCGATAACGGAAGCGGCAATGCCTGAGGGCGCACAATAAAAAGAAAGAAGGATCTGTAAATGACTGTCATTGACATCAGAAATATCTTTTCAGACAGACATATCGAAATGGTGGACGTAAATCCCTCCTACATATATTATGCCGAAGAAAAAAACGAAGAAGGCCACAACGAACTGTTCCTGCTGGAATATAACCGTAAGACAAGAAAGGAACGTCTGGTGATGAACTACTCTCTGGACGACCCTACCTTTGTCAATCATATCTTTTCCTTTGAGAGGACCATACTGCTTGTTCTTGAAAACGGCTCAAACAGTCTGTGGCTTATCGAGCTGGACAAAAAGAGCGGCGGTGAGCTGAACCGGCGCAAGATAGTATGCACCGGACGCTTCAAGGAGTGTATGGCTCTTGACGCCGACCATCTGCTCATATATATGTCCGCCGACGAAGAAAACGCCGAGGTGTTCGGAAAATACAAGGAGGTCACCGGCTGCGACTGTCTGTGCTACCTCTATAACGTAAGGACCAACCGCAAGTACTTTGTAAACGCTCCTATCATAGCAAGGCTGGGTGTTGACAACATCCGTCAGATAACCTTCAGAGGCGAAAGCTATCTTCTGCTTCTTGACCCCTTTGCGGACGAGAGCATAAAGGAGCATTACTACCGTGAGCAGCGCTGGATAAACGCCGACATCCGTGACAATATCTGGCTGTGCAAGACCGAAGAGGTCGTGAACGACATTGAGGCCGGCAACGATTCCATAACAAAAAGATGCATTGCCAGCGCCGACATAAAGGCTCTGGTGCGCTATATGGGAATTGACGGCGGAAGGGTGTATTTCCGCGCAAAGGAGTTCCGCTCCGGCAGCGAGAAGATATGCAGCTATGATATCGCCTCCGGTTCCCTGGCTGTGGAGGCCAATATGGAGACTCCCAAGGACAATACCTTCTATATGATCGAAGAAAAGCCCTTCAGGACCTTTGCCGTAAAGACCGACAAGACAAAGACCACCGTCAGGGGTCTTATCAACAGTAAGGCCGATATCTCCTATGACAACAGCCTCGGCAGCTTTATGAACTGCATAGAGAACCGCTACTGCATTACAAGAAAGACCATATTCAGCGAAGAGAGCAAAAAGGAATTCACATATTATTACATATACGATTCCCAGCTTGACAAACACGAGAGCTATGAGTGCTCGTGCCATGTAAAGGGCAGTACTCTGGTGCTTTACTGATAAGGGAGGATGATCCCATGGGTATAAAAAAGCTGCTTGCCGTCCTGCTTCCGGCCCTTGTGCTTTTGGCTTCCGGCTGTTCCGACAGCAAGTCCGAAAAGACCGATGAGGGGTCTGCTCCGGCGTCTGTGACTGAAAGCTCACAGGAAGAGAGCAGCACCGTTCCTTCACAGAGCAGCGGCTACTCCTACCTTATAGAGGACGCAAAAAAGCCTGTACCCTCCTCCGGTACTGCAGAGGATCCCTTGTCTTTGGGCGAATGGGGAACAGCCGCAAAGTACTGCACCTCAAAGGCCGGCTATGTTGACGTGCCGGTCAGGATAGTTTCCGTCCGTCGTGGAGACCAGGCCGCAAAAGAAGTAAAGGATGCCCTGAGCAAGGGTACCGGCCGCTATTTTGGCGAACCGGAGAAGGACGAAGAGGTCCTCATAGCCGAATATGAGATATGTCTTGACGACTTTCCTGTGAAAGAGGGCGGGACCCTGTGTGACGTGACCGCATTTTTATCCGGTCCCGACGGAGAGGCCATAAAGCTGAAAAGCGGGTCCTACTGGAGCACCACCATGATCTCCCTTGACGAGGATACATATTATTTTGAAGGTACGGTACATTCGGCCCTTGCCTGCAAAATAAAAAAGGAAGTGACTGATTTCCGGCTGGTACTGGGCGAGTACGGCGAGACCCAGGTCTATTACAAGGGAAAGTAGAGACTCACCCACGGAAACCGGCAAAAAATCAAAGAAATACACTGTTCATTTTTTGATGAATGTAGTATAATAATGAAGGAATAAACAACAGGAGGAGTTTATCATGAACATCATCAACAAAGTAGGAGACACCATTTCCCAGTCCGTTGACTTCATAATTGACAAGAACCGTCAGGCGGCCTATCTCAACCGTCTCAAGGCCATTATCGTTGTGGAGCAGGAGACTCTGAACCAGGCTTACATCACTCTTGGCAAGATGTATCTCGGCGTGATCGAGGGCAAAGAGAAGAAGGAGCCGGACACTGCGTCCATCGTTGAGTCCATCAACGCAACAAAGCTCAGATTGAAAAAAGCCCGGGCAAGATACGAATACACCCTCAAATACGGCGTACCCAAGCCGGGCGTAAAGGCCGAAGAGGTCATCGAGGTTCCCGACGAGGACACTGCAGACGACAGGGACATCACCATCGCCTATGCAGACCCCACCGCCGCCATCGACAACGACGCTCTTGACGCAGTGATAGACGAGTGTGTTGAGGACACTGTAGTAACGGACGCAACCGAAGAGGAATAACACAATACCGCTCACATCCCGCAGGCCAAGGTCTGCGGGTGTTTTTTTTGCGGTGGGTTGCATATATTTTTTGACAAAAATGTTCAGTTATTGTCATAAGTGCTTGAATCATTGTGAGGTATGTAGTACAATTATAGCAGATAATAACATCAGTTGTGAAAGCGGAGGTATCCTAAATGGCTGTTCTGAAATGTAAAATGTGCGGCGGATCTCTTGATGTAACAGAGGGTATGACCGTATGTGAATGTGAATACTGCGGCACACAGCAGACTATCCCCGCAGTGGATGACGAAAAGAAGCTCACGCTGTTTTCGCGGGCGAACAGGCTCCGCTCAGCCTGCGAATTTGACAAAGCCGCAGGCGTGTATGAAAATATCGTCAGCGACTTCCCCGAAGAAGCCGAAGCATACTGGGGTCTGATACTTTGCAAATATGGCATCGAATATGTTGACGACCCGGCCACCGGCAGGAAGATACCCACCTGTCACCGCTCCTCCTTTGAGAGCATAATGGACGACAGCGATTTTGAGCAGTGCATAGAAAATGCCGACCCTATTGCCCGAAAGGTCTATCGTGAGGAAGCAAAGACCATCGATGGCATACAGAAGGGCATACTTGAAATATCCGGCAGGGAAGAACCCTACGACATCTTTATCTGCTACAAAGAGACAGACGACAGCGGCAGCCGCACCGTTGACAGCGTTATTGCGCAGGACATATACGATATGCTGACGGAGAACAAATACCGTGTGTTCTTTGCCCGAATCAGCCTTGAAGACAAGCTGGGCACGGCCTACGAGCCGTATATATTCGCCGCTCTCAACAGCGCAAGGATAATGCTTGCCGTGGGTACGGACTATGACTATTACAGTGCGGTGTGGGTAAAGAACGAGTGGAGCCGTTTTCTTGCCCTGATGAGCAAGGACAAGAAAAAAGTACTCATCCCCTGCTACAAGGGCATAGACGCCTACGACATCCCCAAGGAGTTCAAACACCTGCAGGCTCAGGACATGGGCAAGGTGGGCGCCATGCAGGACCTGCTGAGGGGGATTAAAAAGATACTGCCAAAGGAAACGGCACCCGTTGTTCAGCAGTCAGCCCCTCCGGTCACCCAGATCGTTCAGGGCGGTGCGAATACTGCGCCCATGCTCAGACGTGCATTCATGTTCCTTGAAGACGGCGAGTGGGACAAGGCTGACGATATGTGCGAAAAGGTATTGAACCTCGAACCGGAAAACGCCGAAGCGTATTTAGCCAAGCTGATGGTGGAGCTGAAAGTCAAAAAGTGTGAGGACTTAGACAATTGTCCACAGCCATTTGATGACAATACCAATTTCAAAAAAGTACTACGTTTCGGCGGAGACAAGATGATTTACTTGCTGAACGAATCTATTTCGCATATCAAAGAGCGAAATAAAAAATCGGTAGAACAGCAAAAAATTACCGAAGATAAAATAAATAATAGAATTTCTTCCATTGTTGAGGTTTTAGAAAAAGCAAACCTTTCCGCGCAGCTTTCAACACTTAAAACTCAGGAATCGAACCTTTTCGCACAGCGTGCAAATCTTGGAATCTTTGCCATAATTGAGAAGAAACGTATCGATGCGGAACTAACTGCGATTTATGCAAAAAAACGCATTATTGCCGACAAGATCAATGAAATAAGCAAAGTATCATCCAATCTAGAGACTCAAATTGAAAGCACTGGTGCAAATGCAAGTAAAGGATACACACTTAAAGAAGCATTGAGGATCTATATGAGTGAACCGAATGTAACTCGCGATGTAAATGCCGTACTTTACCCAACAATATCCCCGGATTCAATTGCATTTGGCAGATACTTTCAAGAATATAGCGATCAACCCGAACCAATCGAATGGAAGGTCCTCATGCGGGAAAACAGTCGTATGCTAGTAATCAGCAAATACTCGCTTGATTGTCAACCGTACGATACATATAGTAGAGGTGTAACGTGGGAAACTTCTTCGTTGCGTAAGTGGCTTAACGAAACATTCATTAACACGGCGTTCAGTTCAGAAGAACAGGGTATTATTATCAGTTCCACGGTTAATGCAGACTGGAATCCAAAATACAATACGTCGCCCGGCATAAATACAATTGACAAAGTATTCCTTCTCAGTATAGCTGAAGTACAAAAGTATTTCAGTTCGGATGAATTGAGAAAATGTGTGCCGACATATTATGCGATAGAACATGGCATAGATTCATTCGATAGTACCTGCTGGTGGTGGCTGCGGTCACCCGGTGATCGAACAAAATGTGCTGCAGGTGTAAATACTTACGGCTCTGTCTATTGGAGTGGAGATAATGTCCATGAGGTCGGTAACGGCGTTCGCCCCGCAATGTGGATAACCCTGAATAACTCCCTCTAGCACTTTGTACTAGCCAACTCCCTCCGGCGCTGCGCGCTAACCCCCTCCGGCGCTGCGCGCCACCTCCCTCAAAGAGGGAGGCTTCAAGGCTCCCTCCCTGAGGGAGGTGTCAGCGAAGCTGACTGAGGGAGTAGACAGCCTGTCAGCGAAGCTGACTGAGGGAGAAAAAATGCAGAGTGTATTAGAATACAGAGGGGATAAAAATGTCACTGAAATACAACAAAAACTTGATACCTCGTACTAAGGAATTGCGAAAAAATATGACAAAGCAAGAAAAACGCCTTTGGTATGATTATTTGCGCAAATACCCTGTCCGGTTTCAACGTCAAAAAACGATAGATAATTACATCGTTGATTTCTACTGTCATGAAGCAAAACTAATAATCGAGCTGGACGGAAGTCAGCATTATACAGAAGAAGGAATGGAATATGATACAATAAGAACTGATATTTTGGAACTATATGGGTTAACGGTATTAAGGTTTTCAAACAGGGATATTGACATTCAATTCAATAAGGTTTGTGCTGAAATAGATACGAAGGTAAAGGAAGCAACACATAAATGATTAAGACACAATATTATAGTTTGTGACATTTAACTTCCTCCGGCGCTGCGTGCCAGCCAACTCCCTCCGGCGCTGCGCGCCACCTCCCTCAAAGAGGGAGGCTTCAAGGCTCCCTCCCAGAGGGAGCTGTCAGCGAAGCTGACTGAGGGAGTAGATAAGCTGTCAGCGAAGCTGACTGAGGGAGAGGACATGCTGACTGATGAGGTGGATATGCTCCCGCCGGAAAACAATTGCCCCAAAACCGCAAATACCCCCGCAGACGTGTGATCTGCGGGGGGTGCTTTGTTGTATGGCTTTGTATTATTTTGCATACTGCCTGATAATGTCAAAGTGGGTGTAGCGGGCGGGGCGTTCTGCTCCGGTGCGCTCAAGGTAGCTTTCTGTCAGCTCAGAGAGTGCCTGCTTTGTCATGCTGCCCTTGTACTCCGATTTTCTGACCAGTAGTCCGAAGGCCGCAAGTATGGCGGCAGTGCTGACGTTTGCGCCGCCTTCGGCAATGTCCCCAAGGGTGACGGCGTGCGTCATGACCTTGTTCTCGCCCTCCGGAGTCTTGTAATGCACTTCAATAAACGCAAGCTCGTCGCCGGCGTCGGTCACTGCTGTATTGACGTATCTGCCCTTGTATTCCTGTTCGGCCCTGCCTCTCTGCCACTCGATAAGGGCGACAACATTGTGCTCCGAGCCTATGCCGTCGGCGGCCTTCTCGGTGTCGTGGAATTCCTTTTGGGTCAGCATACGGGCGTCATAGCCGATGAGCCTGTACCTGCTGACGTAGGCGGGGTTCGGCTCTACCGAGATCTTTACGTCCTTTGCAACGGTCACAAGGTTGGATATCAGCTTGTCCCACAGGTTGTCAAGAATGTCATAGGGGTTTGAAACAAAGGTGTAGTTGCCGTTGCCGTTCTTTGCAAGAGTCTCCATCTTGTCGTCCTTGATGTTTTGCAGACCGTAACCCACTATGGAAAGATAGATGCCGGTCTGACGCTTGTCGTATATCAGCCTTTCAAGTCCGCCCTTTGTGGTGACGCCGAAGTTGAAGTCGCCGTCAGTGAATATGAATACCCTGTTGTTGCCCTTTTCGTCAAAGTGCTTGCTCAGATATTCGTATGCCTGTTCCAGACCCTCGCTGCCATAGGTGCAGCCGCCTATGCCTTCAATGTCCATGACCGCATTCACCAGCTTGTCACGGTTCCCGCAGTCTATCATCTTTGCCACGGTGGAGGTCTTGTCGCTGTAGGCGATTATAGAGAGGGTGTCTCCCTTTTTCAGCTTTGACATAATGGCCGATATGGACATCTGTACAAGTATCCATTGGTCATCCATGCTTCCGGAAACATCCACAAGAAAGACCAGGTTCTGGGGAACATTGGTGTCCGCCTTCATTCCTTTGAAGCCTAAAAACAGAAGCTCGGCGCCGTCGTTCCATGGGCATGGTCCGTTTTCGGCGCTGACAGAGAACAGCTCGCCGTTATCTGGGGCTTTCAGGTCATAGCGGTAGGAGTTGATGATCTCTTCTATCCTTACAAATTCAGGTATAACCTCTCTGTGGGTCGATATCCGGTTGCGCAGATAGCCCCAGGAGGCTGTGTTCACGTTTGCGGAAAATATGGCCTGAGATGAATCGAGAGGACTTTTTTCTTCGTTTTCAGGAGCGTTTTCGGTGGTTGCGGTGTTGAATCCGGGAGCTTCCTCCGGTTCAGTCATTGCCATGGGCAGAGGTGCGGGCATTGCCGCCTGTGCCATCATAGGGGAGCTCATCATAGGACCGGGCATACCCATCATGGCCATGGCTCCCGCCCCCGCTCCGGGAGCAGGCATACCGCATTCTACCGGGCGCTCACGGTGCCAGTCGATCTGCCGTGAAAAACGCCAGTCCGTTTCGTATGCTATATTATCGTCGATCCTTACCGGCGCTCCGAAGCAGTTTGAGCAGAGCTTTTTCACCTGCTTGTCACTGTAGCCCAGTCTGATGTAAAAATGCTCCATTTCCTGGTACTGTTCTTTTGACATAACATAATATGAAGTGTATTTTCTTCCCATTTGATCCGACCTCCCTGTAAATACATTCCGGCAATAACAAGCGGACAGCCGCATATCATTATATAATGCCGATCATTATGACTATATTCTACCATAAATATCTGAACGTGTAAATTATTTTTGTACGCTTTATGAGCGGATCGGGAGTATACACAGGAATCCAAATGGCTCAGTAAATACCCTGAACGGTCACCTCGCCGGAATTGACGATGATCTCTTTGCCATCCTCCGTCCGGACAACAAGCTCTCCGGTGGTCAGCACATCACAGGCCGTGCCGCAGATGTCGCCGGCGTGTCTTTTTACGGTCACTCTCCGTCCCATGGTGGCGCACAGGGACTTGAAGCCCTCTATATCCTCGATGGAAAGGCTGACAAGAAAATCCCCTACAACCTTGTCCAGCTTTTTCAGCACGCAGGCAAGAAATTCACTGCGGTCAAAGGTCTTTCCCGTTTCAAGAAAAAGAGAGGTCGCCTTGTCTGCGATCTCCTCCGGAAAGGAGCTGTTGTTGACGTTTATGCCTATGCCGGTCACAACATAGTCAATACGGTCGATCTGCGCGGCCATTTCGGTCAGGATCCCGCACAGCTTTTTGCTTCCGACGATGATATCGTTGGGCCACTTGATAATTGCGTCAATGCAGGCGTATTCCCTTATGGCAAGGCACACCGCATACCCAGTGGAAAGGGTGATGGATGCGATGTCGGCGGGAGGAAGCTCTGTGCGGAGAAGTATTGAAAAATACAGTCCGCCGTCATGACCCGAGCTCCAGCTTCTGCTGAACCGTCCCTTTCCGGCGGTCTGGCTCTCAGCGGCGACAACCAGTCCGCTTTCCGCTCCCTGACGGGCAAGACGCTTTACCTCTTCGTTGGTGGAGTCCACTGTCTCCAGCGTGACGATACGGCTGCCTGCCACACAGTCCTTGACAAGTGATGATATATATGCGCCGTCAAGTCTGTCCGGAGCTTCCGTCAGACGATAGCCCCTGTTCCTGACCGATTCTATGACATATCCCTCTTCCTTCAGGGAGTTTATATGCTTCCATACCCCTGAACGGGTAATACCAAGGATCTCGCTCAGTCTTTCGCCGGAAACAAAATCCTCTGCTTCCTTAAGCAGAGCCAATATTCTATCCTTCATTATCTCACTTCCAGAAACGTTATTATCCCAAAGGAAAACGAAAAATCTCTCCTGTATGATATTATACCACCGGTCCGGTGGTTCTTCAATGAAAAAAGGGCTGTACGCATTGATTTTTGAAAGAACGTAAGCTCCGGGAATATCCGGTTATTTCCCGGAATATGCTTTGGAACATGTCCCTCCGGAGGTCCTGTTCTGCGGTACGGAAGGGGATCGCAGGCCTGCCGGGGTGATCGCAGGAGAGATTTTTAAAAATCGCAGTCGAGTATATATGAGAATATAAGAGAAAATAAAAGAATATACGAGAACCATCGGAGCTAAATTAAAAATTTAAAAAAAAGTCTTGACTTGGGATAACAAGTGTGTTATCATCTATGTTGTGACTTGAGGCACGTTATTCTGACGTGTTTTCTTAATATACAAAACGAATATCAAGGAGGATATTACTATGTCAACTTATATGGCAAAACCCAGCGAAGTTGAACGCAAGTGGTATGTAGTAGACGCCACAGGCAAGCCCCTCGGACGTCTTGCCGTTCAGGTCGCAGATCTTCTTCGCGGCAAGAATAAGCCCACATTTACCCCTCATGTTGACTGCGGTGACTTTGTTATCGTTACCAACGTAGAGAAGGCAGTTCTCACCGGCAAAAAGGCAGAGCAGAAGTTCTATTATCATCACACAGGCTACATCGGTCACATGAAGTCTGTAAGATATGATGAGCTGATGGAAAAGAAGCCCGAGCTTGCTCTTGAGCTTGCTGTCAAGGGTATGATCCCCGACAACACCATCGGCCGCAAGGCTCTCACAAGACTGCACATCTATCAGGGCAGCGAGCACAAGCATGCCGCTCAGCAGCCCATCGTTCTGGAATAATAAGAGAGGAGGCAACACATTATGTATGATAAGACACCCTATTTTTACGGCACAGGCAGAAGAAAAAGCTCTGTTGCAAGAGTAAGACTCTACAAGGGCACAGGCAAGGTAACCATCAACGACAGAGATATGGACGATTACTTTGGTCTTGAGACCCTCAAGCTCATCGTTCGCCAGCCTCTCACTCTTACCGGCACCGAAGGCAGCTTTGACGTAGTATGCAGAGTTGCAGGCGGCGGCGTTACCGGTCAGGCAGGTGCGATCCGTCACGGCATCGCCCGTGCGCTGCTCCAGTATGACAGCGAGAACCTTCGTCCCAGACTGAAGAAGGCCGGATTCCTCACCCGTGATCCTCGTATGAAGGAAAGAAAGAAGTACGGTCTCAAAGCCGCACGTCGTGCTCCCCAGTTCTCAAAGAGATGATTTTTGCCTTACGGCAGTTATCAAAAATTCAGTGTTTATGCGGGTTTTATCGTTCTGGGTTTGCATGGAATATGGTAGATTTCAGACGGTAACTAACACGTAACTAACAAGTAACTAACAAATTTTAAGCCATTCATCGTTTTGATGAGTGGCTTAATTTGCATAGCAAAGGAGGTATTACTATATGAAACCTAAAGCCAGAAACTATGATGAGGCCGCTATCGAGTGCGCGAAAGAGCTTACTTCGGAGGATATTGAGTGTTTACGTATGCATATCGGGTATATTTATCATCATTTCAGATATGGACTGTTTCTTAGAAATAGATATTCTTATTTATTAGGAAACGGGTTCCTGTGAGATCATTTCAGGGACGGTATGGGTGAGGCTATATATAATAAGATGCTTCCGTTGATTTTTTCTGAGTTTAAAGGATACGAAAAGCTCGTAAGAAGAATAACAGAGTCGCCATACGATGACCTTAATGCCAATTATAATCTGAAGTACGGCAAAAATTTTATCGTTGATATTAAACCTGAGAAGTATTTTATTATTCCGGAAGATTCACCGCAAGGTGAAAAGGAATTTGAAATCTGGTGCGAAAAACGCATGTTGGAAGACAAAGAATATTCTCTTGCAATAGCCGAGCGTATATGGGAATATGATAAATTCAGGCAAGCTGCAAATAGCTTGGGGTACTCTGATGATGAAACTGAAGAAACTCACAGATTGTGCGTTGAGCTTTTGACGGAAAGGTGGTTTTTTGCTCCGCTGGAAATTCTGTTCGCAAAAAATTCAACATCTGAATCATTGAGCGCAATGATGTCATATCCGAAAATGATCGAATGGCTTTTTTCCAAAAATGAATCTGAATTAAAATTTATTCCCCCTTATGTTTTTGAAAACAGGGAAGTTGTTAAGAAGATGGTATCCGTTAACGGTTCACTGCTGCAGCTTACTCCGGAATTTAATGCTGACCGTGAAATAGTGTTGACTGCTGTCAAAGCATCAACTTATGCTGCTGAGTTTATGGACAAATCGCTCTGGGGCGATCGTGAGATTGCCATAGAAGCAGCCCGCAACAGTGATTGCGACCTTGTATTTCACTACGAAGCTTTCAAACAGTACAATGATGACGATGAGATAGTGATGCTTGCACTTGAGGCAAACGGTGCCAATATCTGTTATGCCTCCGAACGTATCCGGGCTGATTATGATATGGCTGTATTTGCGCTGACTCATCAAAAGGAGGTATATCCGTGTTCTGTATATGAATCTATTTCAAACGAGCTGCAAAGCCGGAAAGATCTTGCTTTGCTGGAATTGCAGGCGCCTGTACCTTCTTTAGAAGGTTTTATGGATGAACTTCTTGATGATGACGATATAGCATTGAAGCTTATTGAAAATAACGATCTTATCAGGCATGTCTATGATATGAGCGAACGCATCCAGCGCAAATACCTTGACAGACTTCCGGAATATATGCAAAAAAATATAAAAAGAAAATTGAAAATTGAATGAAATGTCCCGCCTGTGACCGGCAGAATGATAAACCGTTACTTGACCCATATCGCATAAAAATTGCTATAGGGTATTGAAATTTGACTTGAAATGTTGTAAAATATAGTTATAAAATTTTAGGAGGTAATACCAATGTCCGTAAAAGTTGCTATCAATGGTTTTGGCCGTATCGGCCGTCTTGCATTCAGACAGATGTTTGATGCCGAGGGTTATGAGGTTGTTGCAATCAACGATCTGACCAAGCCCTCAATGCTTGCTAATCTTCTTAAATATGACACCGCTCAGGGCGGTTACTGCGGCAAGATCGGTGAGGGTCTCCACACCGTAGCTGCTGACGACGAAGCCGGTACAATCACTGTAGACGGCAAAACCCTGACCATCTATGCAAAGGCTAACGCTGCCGAGCTTCCCTGGGGTGAGCTGGGTGTTGACGTTGTTCTCGAGTGCACAGGCTTCTACTGCTCAAAGGAGAAGTCAATGGCTCACATCAACGCCGGTGCCAAGAAAGTCGTTATCTCTGCACCTGCCGGCAACGATCTGAAGACCATCGTATTCAGCGTTAACGAGGGTACCCTCACTGCTGACGATCAGATCATCTCTGCTGCTTCCTGCACCACCAACTGCCTTGCTCCTATGGCTAAGGCTCTGAACGACTACGCTCCCATCCAGAGCGGTATCATGTCCACCATCCACGCTTATACCGGCGATCAGATGATCCTTGACGGTCCTCACAGAAAGGGCGACTTCAGAAGAGCAAGAGCCGGCGCTGCCAACATCGTTCCTAACTCTACCGGCGCTGCAAAGGCTATCGGTCTTGTTATTCCCGAACTGAACGGCAAGCTTATCGGTTCCGCTCAGCGTGTTCCTGTTCCCACAGGTTCTACCACCATCCTTACCGCTGTTGTAAAGAAGGAAGGCGTTACCAAGGAAGGTATCAACGCTGCTATGCAGGCTGCTGCTTCCGCTTCCTTTGGCTACAACGAGGATCCCATCGTTTCTTCTGACGTTATCGGCATGAGATACGGTTCTCTGTTTGATGCTACCCAGACCATGGTCAGCCAGATCGCTGACGACCTCTATGAGGTTCAGGTTGTTTCCTGGTATGACAACGAGAACAGCTACACCAGCCAGATGGTAAGAACCATTAAGTATTTTGCTGAGCTTGGCTGATAACCAATCCATTGACAAACCAATGCCCCGACGGGCGTAAAATGCACGGCGCTTTCCTGTGAAGGCGCCGTGTTTTTTACTTATTTCCGGTGCTTTTGTGCGCTTTCCCTTGCTTTTTCTATGTTTCCTAATATTTCAGTGAAATATTAACAGAAAGCAATTGCAATTAGTTTAGATTTGTTGTATAATATATAAAATACGTCGATGTCTCCCGTGGCTTGCCTGTCGGGCGCATGGCCGCAGGTCATGATTTTGTTTTGAAACCTGTTTTGCACCAACGCTGTGTATTACCAAAACTAAATCGACAGCGCAGGCGCAGTGAAACAAGTGCCCTTGGGGTACTGCGCCGCTGCGATCAGGCGGGCTTTTTGGGCCTGTCTCCTTGTTTAAAATACGTCCTATTGTAATGACCCTGTTGCATTTGTGACCGTACCATAGGGGCGCGGTCAGCAGATTAGCAGCAGATAACGATCCATACCGTAAAAGCGAGGTGATACCAATGAACATTTCCTCCGCGAAAGCAGACTCTTTATTGTCCATCTCTTCAAAGACCAATTCGTTTTTGCAGAAGATATGCCGTTTCTTTACCGATCCGGCCATGTTCCGGCTGGTGTTTTTTGTGGTGCTGTACTGTGACATACGTTACCTGAACATCCCGCTGTACTATACCGTTCTGTCGGTAATGGCTGTATGGGCGCTGGGCCTTATTATACAGCAGTTCTGCATCAAAAGACGAATGTTCCGGGTGAAGTTCAGGCGAATACTATTTATCTTCATGTTTTTTGCCTTTGTCTCGGTGCTGCTTCACGGCGAGATCAACCTGATACCCAACCTGTTTACCCTGTACTGGATGGCAGTTTGCTTCCTGCTGTTTTACGGGATACATTCCGAAAAGAGCAACCGTCAGGTGCAGAAAGAAATGAAGCGTCTGTTCAATGTGCTGACGGTCATGACAGACCTGACCATGCTTCTGGGGCTTGTTCTGTTTGTTATTTTTCCCAAGGGCTTTTCGCTGATGGGATTTGATTTCTGCATAATTGAAGGAAGGTTCGTAGGCATCATTCCCAACGCAAATGTAACGGCGTTCTATTCGGTAATGTGCATCGTTATGTGTGCGGTGCTGCTGAGAATGTACCGGGCAGAGGGCGGTCTTACCCGTTTCCGCCGTATTTTTTACATAGTCAGCATTGTGATAAATGTCATTACCCTGATAATGACCGATTCAAACGCCTCTATGGTGTTTGTAATGGCGTTCCTGTCCTTCCTGTGTTTCTATGAGCTGTTCAAGGAGTTTACTCTCAAAAAGCTCCATACCATAGTGTTCAGACTTGCGGCGACCTTCCTGTCCTGCGTTGTTATAGTGTCGTCCCTGCTGTTTGTGCGCATAAACGTGCAGAACGGAATTGCCGCCATGCTCAGCCCGCGTCAGCCCGACATCCTGATATCTACCTCCCTTGACGCAAACAACGATAACATCAAGCTGGACAAGACTGAGCTTTCAAAAAAGCCTGCCAATGCGGAAAAGGTCATCGGACACCAGAATTCAAACATTGACAGCGGGCGCTTCGTTCTGTGGCGTCAGGCACTTGGACTTATCGAGCTTTATCCCCTGTTCGGCATCGGCAAGGATAACATACCTGATTACGGTGTTGACTACCTCGGTGGCATACGCTATACAAACCTTGGGGGCAACAAGTATGTTGATTTCCATAACGGTCTGCTGACCATCACAGTCAGCTTCGGACTTGTGGGTCTGAGCCTGTTTATGGTGTTTGCCATTACGGTGGCAAAGGCGATATTCAAGTCCATGTTCCGCCACAAGGTCCGCAGCAGACGTGACGGCAATGTGCTTGTGATACTGGCGGCATTCTGTGTGGGCTATTGCGTATACTCCATGTTTGAGGCGGCTCTGCTTGTAGACTGTACATACCGTGTGTTCATTTTCTGGGTGATCCTGGGATTTGCCCTGAGCTATGTTATGAAGTACCACCAGCAGGGAATACATTCCAAAATTGAGCCCGAGCCGGCCATCGACGACAGCTCCGAGCTTGAATACATCCGCAGCAAGTTTATTCAGGGCTCCGGCGCTAAGCACGTTTATGCTGGTGCCGGATCTGCCGGCAAAAGCGGCAGCGGCTTTGATTCAAAGGATGATAACAAACCCGGCAATGCCGACAAACCTGACAATGCCGACAATGCCGACAATGCCGACGACGCCGACGACGGCGACGCCGGCGACGCCGGCGGCAAGACCGGCACAAACAGGAAAGGCAAAAAATCAAAGAAAAACGGAAAGGATCGCTCCCGATCCTGACCTGCTATTACAATATCCATGGCACGATGAACTTCAAGGTTCGTCGTGCTTTTTGTTTTAACGCCTTTTCGGAATATTGTATGCCGCCCGTCCGATATCTATTATTCTGTTTTCCGAATAAAAGCAGACACTTTTAATCGGAAAAGGCGCCGCCCGAGGCTGCGCCCATCTGTGCATACGCACAGATGACGTTTCATGCAAACTCCGATGCGCTGACGCGCTATTAAATGCAGACTATGACTGTTTTAATGGGAGTTTAGTATCATCCGTCACGGTGCTGCCCTGCCGCCGGCTTTGCATAAGTTCTGCCATCCGATCAGTGTTCGCCTTTGGCTTCGCTTCTTGGGGCATCGCTTGATCTTTATAGGAGAAGGCTCAGGCTTCCCCTCGACCCTGCAAACCTTTGAAAAGCCCCCCTGCGAAGCTCTTGACTTATTTCAGTTTCATGATCTGATATCAGTATCAGCGTCTTTCATGGGATTGTGTCCCGCCAAGTCATAATGGCAGTAAGGACGGAATAATCATTGGTAAAGCGTGGGGGAGAGATGCGGATGAAAAAAACACTGTTGCTTGCCCTGCTGGGGATAACCGCAATGGCGCTCATACCGCTTATCGGTGCAGCAGGATTGCCGGAAACGGGCTCGCCGGACATTTCCGGAACGGACGTTTCAGTGTCACAGATCAGTAAAGAGCAGAAACCGGATAATGATAATAAAAAATCGGAAACCGTCTTTTCGGAACAGAGCGGCAATGATTACTTCAGGATATTCGACACATCACAGGACAGGATAGTCACAATAGACGACAGGGAGTTCTGTATCGGAGCCCTGGCTTATGAAATGCCCGCCGGATATGAAAAGGAGGCGCTTAAGGCTCAGTGCGTTGCCTGCTACACGTATTTTTGCAGACAGAGAGAAATACAGCGTGAGAAGGGTGAGCAGGAGGATATCAGGGCGGATCTGTCAAAGGGACAGTATTATCTCAGCCCGCAGATAATACAGGAAAGATGGGGAGGCACATCCTCCGACGGCCTGAAAAGACTGGCGGAGGCCGTGGACGAGGTCTTTGGACAGACACTTCGCACAAATGACGGTCACTTAGCCCAGGTCGCATATTTTGCGGTGTCATCAGGGGTGACCGAAAACGCAGAGGATATCTTCGGCTCGGAATGTGCCGTACTCAAAGCTGTGGCAAGTCCCTATGATCTTGAAGCCCCGGGGTACTGCACCAAAAAAACAGTGAGCAGAAGCGAGTTTATCAAGACCCTCTCCGGAAAGGACAGTGCGTTCAATGCCGGAAAAAGCGGAGAAACGGTGGGGGAGGTCAGACGTACCGCTTCCGGAAGTGTACTCGGCATCCTGATAGGCGGTGTTGAATGGAAGGGCGGGGATCTGCGTAAATGGTTCGGACTGAGAAGCGCGGATTTTGACCTGGCAGAAGGGGATGAGGGATTTACGTTTACCGTGAGGGGATACGGTCACGGTGTGGGAATGAGCCAGTACGGAGCGAACGCAATGGCGGAGCAGGGGTCGGACTACAGGGAGATACTCATGCACTATTATCGTAACTGCGCCCTGAGTCCGTAAAAAAACAAGCTGCATTTTTCACCGCCGCTTGTTTTGTCTTCCGTTATGTAGCGCCCGATCCTCTATGACAGGAACAAAAAAACGCCGTCCACAGGGGACAGCGTCGGTTCACCGGTTATTTTCGGTTTGCCTGATGGGACGGAGGTGGGATATTGATAAACACGGCTTCTATGCTTTGAAGCTGCCGCCTTTTTTGTCTTCCGTTCGTTTATGTATCGCCCGATACGTTATGACAAGGACAAAAAAACGCCGTCCACAAGGGACGGCGTCGGGTCACTGATTATTTACGGTTTCTCTGCTTTGAAGCAGCTGCTTTCTTTCTTTTGAGCTCAACGATGAAGATAATGGCCATAAGAGTGGCAACTGCAAGAACAGCGCTCATGGTAACTATCATCTGCATAAAGCAGTCGCTGTCGGCACCGTTAACGGTGATCTCGGCGGTCTTTACATCAGCCACACCTGCAAGTGCGTTGTCAGAAATGGTTGCGGTCTTGAGGATGAGCTGCTCGCCAACGTGGGAGTTCTCTCTCTGAGACTCGGTCTTGATAGCGGCCTGGGTCTTTTCATCGGCATAACCGGTTACTTCAAGGTCATAATCCTTCTGGAAGCTCTCAACGGCAGATACAACGGACTTGCTGTATGTACCGGAGGTCTTGCCGTCGTAGTACTTAAGGGAAGCCAGTCTTGACTGGAGCTGAGCCACGTCCTCACCGGAATAACCGTATCTGAGGGTGTCAAAGTCGGGAGCCTTGACTGCATCGTCGGAGTAGAGTACCTCAAGCTGCTCACTGGTGAGCTTGTCGGACTGAGCCAGACCTGCTGCTGCCTGATAAGCATGAACGGCATCGAGGGTGGCATCGTCAAACTTTTCGCTTACAACGCCGGAGAGGAATCTGAGTTCGATCAGTCTCTTCTGCATCTTGAGGACCATAGCGCCGCTTTCACCGTAGCATACGCTGCCGGCATTGGGGTTCTGGGCGGCATCCTTGCTGAATATCTTGAGCTGGGTCTCGGGGTCTGCAACGCCTGTTGCCTGGAGCTCGTTGTTCTTCTGGAACTGCTTTACAGCGCTTGCTGTAAGCTCGCCGAAGAAGCCTGTGATATCGTCATAGTAGTATTTGAGTTCTGTCAGTCTGTTCTGAAGTGCGGTGATGGACATTGACTGGCCGTCATCGTACATTCCCTGCTCCAGCATGTTGAAGTCTGCTGCAGCCTTGTCGGACTTGAGAAGCTGATAGGTCTTGCTGTTTACGATACCTGTAACATCAAGGTCGTTGTTGCTCTGGAAGATCATTACGGCATTGACGGTGTCTTCGCCGAAGTAGCCGGTAGCCTTGTCGGTCAGATAGCCAAGCTCATACAGTCTGGTCTGGATAGAAGCAACAGTCTTGTTCTTTTCGTCATCCTCGGAACCGTACTGGGCGATGACCTGAGCTTCCTGCTTTTTCTTTTCTTCTTCGGCCTTCTTCTTTTCTTCGGCCTTTTTCTTCTCTTCGGCCTTCTTCTTCTCTTCCTCGGCCTTCTTCTTTGCCTCTTCTTCTTCCTTCTTCTTCTGTTCCTCTGCTAAGCGGCTCTGCTCAGCCTCTTCCTGCAGTCTGCTTTCTTCTGCAAGACGGCTCTGCTCAGCCTCTTCCTGCAGTCTGCTTTCCTCTGCAAGGCGGCTCTGCTCTGCGGCTTCCTCCTGCAGTCTGCTTTCTTCTGCAAGACGGCTCTGCTCTGCGGCATATTCGTCGTCATCGTTGTCATCGTTGTCATCATTGTCGTTATTATTGTTGTTATTGTTGTTGCTGTCGTTATTATCCTCGTAGTCGTCCTGGTCGTAGTAGTCGCTGTCGTTATCGTCAGAATAGCTGCGGCTTGAGCTGGACTGTGAGTAGTCGGTAGCCTGATATGCATCGGCGGGAGGAGCGATATCGGAAACGCCGCTTCCATCGAAGGAATATGTAACGCCGTCCAGAGTTCTGGAGGTGTTTACTATGTACTGTCCGTTTTCGTAGTAGAAGGATTCGCCGTCAAGCAGCACCCAGCCGTTGTCGGGATATGAAACGCCTGCCACCTTGAACCATTCTGCCCAGCTCTTGTTGTATACATTGTGGTATACCATGCCTGAGCTTTCGTCTCTTGCGTCAACAGCCATGCCGGAACCGATATAAACACCGATGTGGCCGGGCTGATGCAGACCGAGACCGTGGATATTGGGAACACCGTTGCTGACGTAGCCCCATTCGTATGAGGATGCCAGCATATCTGTACGCTCACCGCCCACGCCGTAGTAGGATGCAATAAGACCGGAGCAGTCAACTGCGCCGTATGAGGTACCGCCCCATACATAGCTCCAGCTTTCTCTGTAGGCTCTGAGCGCATGGGCTGCCAGACCTACGTTTGTTGCGCTTTCTGCTTTTGCCACCGGGGCTCCGGTGATCATCATAAGTGCCGCTATCATAGCCGTCAGCACCAGCGCAAGTGATTTTTTGATGAGCTTCTTTGTCATAACCTGTTTTACCCCTTTCAGTATTCGTTATAGCTCTTCGTCTAATTTGAGAGTTTGTTATTACAAATCCATGTGATGGATAACAGAAATTTAACTTTGAATTCCATTTGGTGTCAATCTTGTAACAATTTCCTTAATGATACCATGTACTTTACCAAAAATCAAGTCTTTTTCTTGTGTAAAATGAAATAAAAACAAGATTCGGCATTTTGCACAAAAGCCCAAAAGGTCTTGAAAGATGTTCTAAATCGGCGCACCGCTATACATATAATTAGTAATTGCACTGTACCACAAAATGTGGTATGATAATAAACTGGCGGCGGGTGTGCTATATAATGTAAGAAAAGCCCGCCTTATGTGCATAATGGAGAGTGATAAATAATGCAGAAAAAACGAATTGCGGTCATCTTTGGCGGAAAGTCCTCCGAACACGAGGTCTCGAGAGTTTCCGCTTCCTATGTTATAAGAACCATTCCCCGTGACAGATATGAAGTTGTTACCATCGGCATCACAAAGGAAGGCAGATGGTTTCTGTATTCCGGCGACGTTTCCCTCATTGCCGACGGAAGCTGGGAAAGCCATCCCGACAACAAAACGGCGTTTATTGCTCCGGCGCCCTCGGTGAGGGGCATTGTCATCACCGACCCCAAGGGCTGCGGCACTGTCCCGGTGGACGTTATATTTCCCGTGCTTCACGGCAAGAACGGCGAGGACGGCACCATCCAGGGCATTTTTGAGATGTCCGGCATACCCTATGTGGGCTGCGGGGTCCTTGCCTCCTCTGCCTGCATGGACAAGGCCGTAACAAATATTCTTCTTGAAAAATTCGGCATAGATCAGGCTGCATACTGCTGGTTCTATTCCCACGACTACAAAAAGACTCCCGAGGACATAATGGACATGGTAGAGAAAGAGCTTCCGGGCTATCCCGTCTTTGTAAAGCCCGCTAACGCCGGTTCCTCCGTGGGAGTCAGCAAGGCCCATGACCGCGCTGAGCTTAAAAAAGCCATTGAAATTGCCGCGCGTGAGGACAGCAGGATAGTTGTGGAAGAAAACATCGTGGGCGCCGAGGTGGAGTGCGCCGTGATGGGCAACGAGGAGCCCTTCGCTTCCGTTCCCGGACAGATCGCTCCCGCCAGCGAGTTCTATGACTATGACGCAAAATACAACAACGCCGCGTCCGAGCTTTTCATTCCCGCAAAGATCAGCGACGAGCTGAAGGAAAAGGTCCGCAGCACTGCGGTAAAGGCCTATAAGCTTATCGGCTGTGCCGGTCTTTCAAGAGTGGACTTCTTTGTCACCGAGGACGGAAGGGTCCTGCTCAACGAGATAAACACCCTGCCGGGCTTTACTTCCATAAGTATGTTCCCGAAGCTGATGGCTGCCTCCGGATTTGAGGGCGAGGCGCTGATCGAAGAGCTTATCAAATACGCATTTGAAAGGGTCGGTAAGGATGTCTGAAAAAGCTATCGGCATTTTTGATTCCGGACTGGGCGGCCTTACGGCGGTCAAGGAGCTTATCAAGGTGCTTCCAAACGAAAACATCATCTATTTCGGCGACACCGCTCGGGTCCCCTACGGTACCCGCAGCCGCAGCACCATTATACGCTATGCCGGCCAGGATGCGGATTTTCTGCTGTCAAAGGGCGTCAAGATGATAATTGCCGCCTGCGGTACGGTGAGCTCCGTTGCCGTGGATCTCAAGGACGAGCTGCCGGTACCCTTTACCGGAGTAGTGGTCCCCACTGCAAGAGCTGCCGTAAATGCCACAAAAAACGGCAGGATCGGCGTTATCGGAACCTCCGCCACCGTAAACAGCGGTTCCTACAAAAACGAGATACTCAGGATGAACAGCGATATCAGCGTGTTCCAGCAGGACTGCCCGCTTTTTGTGTCCCTGGTGGAGAACAGCTTTATTTCCCCCGATGACCCCATAGTCCGCCTTGTTGTTGAGCGCTACCTTGAGGGACTGAAAAACGAGGGGATAGATACCTTGATCCTTGGCTGTACCCATTTTCCCATCATCGCCTCTGCGATCTCACAGTATCTCGGAAGCGGGGTAAAGCTGATAGATTCAGGACGTGAGACGGCTCTTTATGCTGCCGGTCTGCTAAGAGAAAAGGGACTTCTCAATACCTCCGGAGCTGCCGGAGAATGCAGCTATTATGTCAGCGACACCGTGGATGAGTTCCGCCGCACTGCAGAGATATTCCTTGGTTCCGCCACCGGAATAAACGTTTCGCACATAACCCTGAAGACCTGATACTGTTCCCGGTATACAATTTATCGTGAGCAACAGATGTCAGGGGTGGGTCTCGCCTGTCGGGTCGGTCGGTGCTTCTCAGCCATCTGCTGAGAGGTGTCCACCGGACACCCGCACCCCCCGAACCCCCAAGAGTTTCGCTGTCTGCGGACAGCGACCAAAGGCTCTGCCTCTGGAAACCGCAGCCTTTGAAAAGGCTGGCGAAACTTTTGACTTTATGTTTCTTTTAAGTGATAACATTATGATACCTATGAAATGAATAATGACCTCCGCCGGCGCATGCCGGAAAACGAAAGGGGAAAAAGAATGGAAGAAAATTTTATACTCTCCGTCACCGGAACGCAGACGGTGGAGGATCACTCCGACAAGATCGAACTCAAGACCATGGCGTCCTATATCACCAAAAACGGATCAAGATACATAACATATAAGGAATATGACGCCCAGGATCCCGAAAAGAAATACCGCACTACCGTAAAGGTGGACGAAAACAATATAGTCACGGTCATGAAGGGCGGCTCAGAGCACCATAATATGATACTGGAAAAGGGAGAGCGCCACAAGTGTGAATACGCTACCGCCTTCGGTATCATTTCCCTTGGAGTTTATACCGAGAAGGTAAGAGTTGATCTGGATGACCACGGCGGTGAGCTGGAAGTGCATTATTCCATCGACATCGAATCTCAGCTTGCCAGTAAAAACGAACTGTATATAAAATTAGAGGAGGTAAACAACAATGTCAACAGCCGCTAAAGCAGCAGAAAGCCTCAGAAATGCCATAAAAAATGCAGCTGCCGCCGCTCAGCAGGAGGGACTGCTCCCCCAGGCGGATATGCCTGAATTTACAATAGAGATTCCCGCAGACCGCAGCCACGGCGACCTTGCCTCAAATGCCGCAATGGTCAGCGCAAGAGCTTTCCGCTCTGCTCCGAGGAAGATCGCAGAGACCATTATGAGCAGGATATCCCTTGAGGGTACGGTCTTTGACCGCTGTGAGATCGCGGGTCCCGGATTTATGAATTTCTTCTACGGGCCTTCCTTCTATACCTCCGTGCTTAAGGAGATCGAAAACGAGGGTGAAAATTACGGACGCTGTGACGTGGGTCAGGGCAAAAGGGTGCTGGTGGAGTTTGTGTCCGCCAATCCCACAGGTCCCATGCACGTTGGCAACGCAAGGGGCGGCGCCCTGGGAGATACCCTGTCCAGCGTGCTTGAAGCCGCAGGATATAATGTAGACAGGGAGTTCTATATCAATGACGCAGGCAATCAGATCGAAAAATTTGCCACCTCCCTTGAGATACGCTATCTTCAGCACTGCGGTCAGGATGCCGAGATGCCCGAGGACGCATATCACGGTCAGGACATAATCGACCATGCCGCAAACTTTGCGGAAAAATACGGCGACAAATATGTAAACGCCGAAAGCTCCGAAAGAAGAAAGGCTCTTGTAGACTTTGCCCTTCCTCAGAATATAGAGGGGCTGGAGCGGGACCTTCTCAAGTACCGCATAAAATACGACCGCTGGTACCGTGAAAGTACCCTCCACAACAGCGGAGCAGTCAGCAATGTGGTAAAGGAGCTTACCGAAAAGGGCCATACATACGAGCAGGACGGCGCAGTCTGGTTCAAGGCGGCTCAGTTCGGCGCAGACAAGGACTTTGTTCTGGTGCGTTCAAACGGTCTGCCTACCTATGTTGTGCCGGATATCGCATATCACTATGACAAGCTGGTCACAAGGGGCTACGACAGGGCTATCGACGTTCTTGGCGCTGACCATCACGGATATGTTCCCCGTCTTAAGGCCGCTCTTACGGCGCTGGGTGTTGACGCCTCACGCCTGGACGTGGTTCTGATGCAGATGGTGTTCCTGCTTAAGGACGGAGAAAGGGTAAAGCTCTCAAAGCGCAGCGGCAAGGCCATCACTCTCGTTACCCTTCTGGACGAGATACCCATAGACGCCGCAAGGTTCTTCTTCAATCTCAGAGAAGCAAATACTCCCCTTGAATTTGATCTTGACCTGGCGATTGACAAATCGTCCCAGAATCCTGTATACTATGTACAGTACGCACATGCCCGTATCTGCAATATAATGAAGAATCTTGAAGCGGAGGGCATTTCACCCCGCACCTGCACACAGCAGGAGCTGGAGCTGCTTAGCGCTCCCGAGGAGATCGAGCTTATCAGCAGACTTTCCGCATTTTCCGACGAGATCGCTTCCGCAGCAAGGGACTACGATCCCTCACGGATCACCCGCTATGTCTATGACGTGGCAACACTGTTCCACAAGTTCTACAACGCCTGCCGTGTAAAGAACGACAGCGAACCTCTGATGCAGGCAAGGATAGCTCTTTGTCTTGCCGCAAGAACGGTGATCGCAAACATCCTTGATATGTTCAAGATCGATGCCCCCCAGTCAATGTGACAGGCTCCGGAGCCGGCTGCGGTTTTTACGGACACACATAAGGGGTTCTCTAAAAACCGTGAAGGAGGTTTTTAGAGGTTCCCATAACAAAGGAGAATAATAAATGAGTTTTCCCTATGCTCTTCCGATGATAATAGACGGCGAGGGTTCGTGCGCCGATATCACGGGAGAGGATCCCGACAATATATGCTGTGAAAGCATTGTCCTGAAAGATACGGGATCGTTTTTCAAAAACAAAAGAAACGCCGTTTTGCGCGGCGCCGCATCAATACTTGCCCCCACGGGAGGCATCATGCACCCGAGACTTGAGGACCTGGGTCTTGACGATGAGTTTATCACCTTCAACGAAAAGATCACAGAGGCCGCCCGTTCATGCGCCGGGACGCTGCCCCTTGGGGGAGTGGTGCATGAAAACATACGCATACGGGAGTCATACGGTCAGAACGTCTTTGAAAGCGCTTATTTTGACCATCTTGAATCCATCACCGAGATAAAGGACGCCGGAGCCGATTATATCCTGCTGGAAAACTTTGACAAGCTGTGGGATATGAGAGCCGGAGTGCTTGCCGCAAAAAACGTGGGTATGCCAGTCTTTGCCCTTATCCGTGTTGACGAGGAGGGCAAGACCGACAGCGATACCGACATGATCGCCGCCCTCATCACACTGCAGGCTCTCGGAGCGGACGCCTTCGGTATCGAGTGTACCGCAGGCGCTGAGGATGCCGCCCGTCTGATAAAAAGAGCCCTGCCCCATGCCGAGATACCCCTGATATTTGCCGGAAGACTTTCGGAGCTTGATGACGAAATGCTGCGCCGGCTCAGCGAAGACGGAGCTTCCGTCTGGATAGACCGGTCCGATGTGTACTCGAAAGAGAAGTTCGCACTTATATCTTCATTTGAGGCGCCTTTTGACGGCGATGCGGAAAAGGACAGCTATGCCGCAGCCACGTTCCGTGAGGCGTTTTTTCTGCCGGAGAATATTGAGGTGAGCGAGCCCCTGCGATGCGGTTATGATATGTCGGACGAGCTGATAGATCTTGACGATTCGTCCTGCAACGCCATATTTATCCTTTTGGAATCCACCGACGATGCCGCAAGCATTGCCGACAACGCCGGGATGTCATATCTGCCCTTTGTGGTACACGCCAACGACACCACCACCCTTGAAGCCGCCCTGAGGTACTATC
Source organism: Acutalibacteraceae bacterium (assembly GCA_045221075.1). Lineage (GTDB taxonomy): Bacteria > Bacillota > Clostridia > Oscillospirales > Acutalibacteraceae > UBA1213. The sequence continues at coordinate 2,169 of JBGUWL010000154.1, read as the reverse complement.
AGGGACGTCTGATAGTGGACAGCCAGTGCGATATTGACGAAGAAAAGCTTCATGAGCTTACAAAAAAATACGGCGCCCTGATCTACTGATGCCGATGCGATGACGAGCGGCCCTTGCTGACCGTGATGTGAACCTGCTTCGGGAGGACATCCGAGCTTTGCGGATCTCCCTCAAAGCGTGACCATGGAAGTCTCAATAAATTATCCGTAAAAGGAGGAAGTTCAATGATAAAAGGAAAAGCCTTTCTGATCTCTGCAATTGTTTTCGGAGGATTGGGACTTATTGTTCTTGTGCTGACGGTGATATCGTTCTTCTGCGGGGAAAATCTTATTTCTTCCGCCATTGCGACTGCGCTGGGTCTGGACAAGGAATCCTTTACGGACGCCACCATGGGACAGATAGCAGTGGTGTTCTGCATCCCCACCTTTATTTTCGCCTTCCGTTCCCTTTACGAAACGGAAGAGGAACCGGATGAGGAAATTGAAGCGCAGGAAACACCGGAAGCAGTCTGATACGACTTACAATATAATATTATTATAAACAACAGGCCGGACAGCAAAAGTCCGGCTTATTTTTTTCTCAAAACGGATAAAAGTTATTACCGTTCGTGTCTTTTTTTGTACCGCTTGTACCGATTCTATTGAAACGACTGCCATATTAAGCTATAATGACCATGGTAAATATTGTCGAAAGGAGGATTTTTATGTCTAAGCTGTTGATCCCCATTATTGCCATGGTTTCCGTTGCGGTAATGATAATCTGGGGTACCGTGGGCAACGCATGGAACATAAGCTGGCTGGCCGTGTTTGTCGGCGGAATCGCTATGGCGATAGTATCCATGTTCCTCGGCGCCAAGGAAAAAGCCGGAAAGGACAATAACAAAGAGGGCAAAGATAGTAAGGACAAGAACGATAAGTGACCCTTTGCAGAATGACTGCCGATATCTGTCCGTCATCAAGGACCGGCGGCAGTCTTTTGTTATTTATTTTTTCCGGTCCCAAGGAAAACGAGGTGAACCCCAATGAGTGAAACAAAAAAGAGCAGCAGGCTGTTTATGATCATCAACTGTCTGGCGCTGGGCATTATCGCCATGAACCTGACCGCCCCCGTACACGAGGCGACCCATCTGCTGACACAGATGATCGCAGGAGCAAAGCCTGAGGTATTGGCCTTCGGCTGTGCCGGTGCCGTCGATCCCACTGCGGATATCGGCTCCGTCTTCTGGAAAGTGATGTACACAGGCTCGGCTGCGCTGATGAACATTCTTATCGGTACCGTACTGCTCATCGTCCTGAAAATGGCAAAGCTCGGTCCCATAAGCAGACCTCTTATCCTTATGACCACATTGATGCACTACAGCATGGGCTTCGGCTATTTTCTCAGAGACTTCTTCCTGTACGATCCCGACCCCGCTCCCGACGTTCAGCAGGGAGACTGGGCAAAGGTGTATGAGAATTTCGGCGGCAATGATGCGCTCAGGATCACAATGCTGATCATCGGCTGTCTGGGCATACTGTTCGTCTTTTACATCGCATACAGACAGGCCTTCCATTTTATAAGCGACAACAACGACAAAAAAGAGCGGAACAGTGTCGCCATGGCGATATACCTGCTTCCGTATCTGCTGAACGCCGTTGTATTCACCCTTGTGGAGCTGACCGGACCGGTGGCAAGGAAAAGCATGGCGAATTTTCTGATCATCAGTCCCATAATAAACATTTTCGGCATGATCGGATTCTTCTGGGGCTATATGTTCGTTGCCCACATGGTGAAGCCGAGAAAACAGAATGTATATTATTTCTCCCCCTGTTCCGAGAAAAAGATCCCTCTGTGGATATTTGCGGCAGCGGTCCTGCTCTTTGACGTTTTCGTGCTCTGTCCGGGGATCTGGTTCTGATATTGGTATGACATCATTATGAAAAAAGCCTGAGCCGCTGTGAATTATCCAGCCGGCTCAGGCAGTATTGTTTTATAGTGGATTTTAAATTGAACAGATCCGTCGATGATCTTTATCGCACTTCCGTGTGATTTCTGTGACCGGGCGGAGCAATATCGGATAATAAGCGGGCGGGACTGCCTGCTCTGATACTGTTTTCCGATTAAAAGCTGACACTTTTAATCGGAAAAGGCGCCGCCAGAGGCTGCGCCCATCTGTGCATACGCACAGAT
>JBGUWL010000153.1:0-2415 GCA_045221075.1 Acutalibacteraceae bacterium | reverse complement strand
GCCTATTACCTTAAGCTCACAGCCGATGCATTCCCTTTCATCAGGGACAGCCTGAAGAAGTCGTTCCCTTCCATCATAAATGAGGTTTCCATCAATGAGCGGGAATACTACTGACTTTGCCAAAGTGGTGACCGGTTTTCTCACAGACTATCTGCCGCTTCAGCGTGGATACTCGAAGAACACGATCCTCAGTTACCGTGATGCCTTAAAGCTGTTCATTGTATTCCTTACAGAAGAGAAGGAAATACAGTTGTCAAGGTTCACTATGTCAGGGTTCAGCAGAATACTTGTCGTTGAATTTCTTGAGTGGTGCCGGGCAAAAGGCGCATCTGTTTCTACGGCCAACCAAAGATTAGCGGCGTTGAAGTCTTTTGCTTCCTCCGCGCAGATCGAGCGTATCGATTACATGGCTCCCCTTCAAGATGTCCAGGGTATACGTTCACGCAGAACGGAGGGAAAAGAAATATCATTTCTTAACGTTGACCAGATGACGCTATTGATCAACCGTCCTGATGTCAATACCCGATGCGGGTTGCGTCATCGAACGGCCCTGACCCTTTTGTATGACAGCGGATGCCGTGTACAGGAACTGTGCGACATCCGGATCGGTGACGTTAACACTGGAAGCAACCCTACGGTAAAACTGCACGGAAAAGGTGACAAGTACCGTACGGTTGTCATTTCAGAGGGCACTGGAAGCCTGTTGAAAGAATATATCTCTCGTCAGCGGAATGGTACTTTGTTAAACCAGCCATTGATCGTGAACCGCACCGGCAGGAAACTGAGCCGCGATGGTGTTCAATACATGATCGATAAATATGTCCAGGAAATACATGTGGAGAATAAGGCATTCCCGGAGCATGTCCATTGCCATCAGTTTCGTCACAGCAAGGCGATGCACATGCTCGCCGCCGGGATTAATATAGTATATATCCGCGATTTTCTCGGCCATGAGGATATTTCTACCACTCAGATCTACAGCCGCGCTGACAACAGGTTGAAGAATGAGGCGATTAATGCATTGGCACCTAAGCTTGCGGCGAAGACCGATTTTCCGGATTGGAGAACCGATCAGGATCTGCTCGGTTTCCTCAATTCATTCAGATAGAGATGTTATGCCGAGATGTTAATGTTGAGACGCCTGTTTTTCAACGGTTCCCTTCATTAACTCGGCATAACAACTAGCTCGGCATAAGGCGGGTTATGCGGATATCGACATAACCCGCCTTGAGGTGTTCCGACTATCGTATCTTCATACTCATCGTCGATCATCACTCCGCTGACGAGAAACTTCCTCACCACTGAGATGACATCTCCGTCCTTGATTGTGCGTCCAAAGATCGTCATCAGCTTGTCGTGGTCTACTGTATCAAAGAACTTTGCAAGGTCGATGTCCACGATCCAGCTGTGTCCGTCATTCATCATCTCCAATGCCTTCAGGACTGCCTGTTGTGCACATCGGTTGGGTCTGAACCCGTAGCTGTGGTCGTGGAACTGCTCCTCAAAAATCGGAGTGAGTACCTGCGCCACCGCCTGTTGTACAAAGCGGTCGACTACTGTTGGCACTCCAAGGTTCCTTGTCCCACCGTCCGGTTTTGGTATCTCTACCCGTCTGACCGGCTGCGGCTTATATTTCCTCGTCCGCAGCTGTTCCCTGATGCTTTCGCCGTTTTCCGAAAGGTATGCGCCAAGCTCTTCTACGGTCATCCCGTCTACGCCTGCCGCTCCTTTGTTCCTGACGACTTGCAGATACGCCGCATTGAGGTTGTCTTTGCTCAGTATCTGCTCCATAAGACTACTTGTGTCCATGCGTTGTTTCCTTTCTGCTCCTTTTGCCTTCACCGCCTTTGATGTTATCGACAGACGTTGCTCCGGCTACGAAGTGGAACGTACTTCAACTGATTGATTGTTCGTCCCTTCGCTCCATCCCCATTACAGGGACTTCTTCACTACTATGGACTCTGCTGACTTCTCACAGTTCGTTGTTACTACGGCTAATGAGACCGCCTGTGAGACCTCCGCGCATAAGGTGCACGCTCTTTCCCTCCATCTATCCGCCACATTTACGCTGTTCCTACAAACGGGGTAGTTATCAGACTTCACTGCTTTTGGCCAGCTTATCTGTCGGAACCTCGCCTTATATGTGATTTCTGTCCGTCGGACCAGAGGTTTGCCTACAGCTTCTTTCAGATTCCACCTCGCGGCGGACACCCTTGCTGTTCAGCTATACACTTCCCACTACCTGGGCGTGTTCGGGACTTTCACCCGTTAGAGCGCGCCCATGGCGCGCATACCAAAAAAAGCGACCACCTACTACTGTGATCGCTTTTCCTTTATTGTTTTTTTATAGATGATTGAGGCGTCACCTCTGTTTTTGTGAATAAACTTGCACTCAGCTATTTTATCTCCTAATTA
>JBGUWL010000152.1:0-4869 GCA_045221075.1 Acutalibacteraceae bacterium | reverse complement strand
CAACCGGAATCGTGCGGCGCATCGACGATCTGGGGCGCGTGGTCATTCCCAAGGAGATCCGCCGCACCATGCGCATCCGCGAGGGTGGCTCGTCACGGACGACATTGGATAAGTGGCAGAAGTTCGGCTTTGCTATGTTGGACCTGTCCAAAAGGATGGGGCTGGAGTAGTACATGCGGAATGAGTGAGCTTTCGGCCCTGGCCGGAAGCGAAGGATATGGAGTCTGCGCCGACAATGTGCAAGGGGTGCAGCCCCTTGGACGGAGCGAAGCGGCGCAGGAGAGGAAACGCTCGGGCGGTTCCTCAAAGCTCCGCAGCGCACATACGGAAGCTGCTGCGACGGAGCATCTATGAGGTTTTTAAGAAAAGTCTCCGTACATGGCAACAGCCTCGTCTATGCTAATCTCACCTTTGCCCACCTGAAACGCCGCAACCCTGATCTGAACCGTGAGAGGATCTTTGATGCCGATCACTTCCGGGGATATGGTACGCTCTGAGGGCACCTGACCAAAGGGAGCATAAACCGAATCGAAGGAGAGATCGTTTGTGGGTGTTACCAGGCGCTTCACAAAAGCCATCGCATTGAGCTCTTCGTCTGTAATCAGAAACCGCATGAATTCATTCGTCATATCCAGATTATCGCAGTTTTTGTTTACAGCGAACTGTATCGAAGGACTGTCGATAAAGAATCCGCCCTCTTCGGTCAGCGGGATGGGCATAAACGAGTAGTTGAAAGGCGCATTGGTAAATGCCTCGGACTGACTCTCTCGTTTTTTTGTTCCGGACACGGTATCCCCGGTGCAGATCATCATCGGAACGTCGCCTTCAAAGAAGCGCAGGATCACTTTGGTATAGTTGTCCTCGATCTTGTCGCACTCCGTAAGATCGATGCAGCCGCTCCGAATCAGCTGTTCCACCGCTTCCAATGCCGGACGCATGGATTCTCCGGCCGCAGGATCCAGCTCGTTGGCGAGCGCAAGCGCTTCCGGATTCTCGGCAAGCGCGGCAATAAACAACGGATAAGCGACCGTATTCATGAAGCAGCCGGACGATTTGAGACTGTAGCCCATCATAGGGCTGGCGTAACTCTTACTGCGGAACGCTTCACATACGGCTGCCAGCTCTGTCCATGTGGTCGGGATGCTGAGGCCTTCCTTTTCAAACAGATCGTTGTTCACCAGCATGCCGTAGGTCCTGGAGAAAACCGGCACGATAAACACATGGCCTTCTGCGTCCTGATTGAGGAGGCTTGGGCGGATGCAGGCCAAATTGATCCCCAAAGCGGGGTCTGAAAGCTCCTCCATATGCGCACATACCGAAGCGTACTTTTCATTTCCCATCATCCAGGTGTATGAGAAAAAAATGTTTGGCTTGTCATTGCTTTCCAACGCTGTGCCAAGGATGTTGTTATAGTCGTCGAGTTTCACATAGCTCAGCTGCACGTTCGGATATATCTCATTGAACTTGTCGAATTCAGCCTCCAGTGCCTCAAAGTTGTCGTAGCTTCCGGCTACCGTGATGCTGCAGCTCGTACCCGTATCGAGGGAGGGCTTGAATCCGGCTGCGGTTTCTTCCTGAGGTTTCCCGCCGCAGGCCGTCAGCGATACCAGTGTGCAGATGAGTAGAATGACGCAAAGCAATCTCTTCATGATCTTTTTTCCTCCTTCATTCGGCGAATTTCTTTGATGACAAGGTTAAGGTCTACAGGCTTTGCGATATGTCCGTTCATGCCGGCGTTCAGACACTCTGTGACGTTTTCCGAGAAAGCGTCCGCCGTCATGGCTATGATCGGTATGGAAGACGCCCACGGATCATCAAGCGCACGGATTTTCCTTGTGGCGTCGAGTCCGTTCATCTCCGGCATCTGTATATCCATGAATATCAGCGTATAGCTGCCTTTTTTCGCCCGGCTCATTTTTTCCACACAGATGCGTCCGTTTTCGGCGCGCTCCGTTGTGATTCCGAACATGCCGAGCAGGGCGGATATGATCTCCCAGTTGATATCATTATCCTCCGCAATGAGAATGTTCATCCCCTGCAGATCGGAATAGTCATTCTCCGATTCAACGGACTTTGCCTCAGTCCCAAGGAGTTCGTTGATTTTGTCGTAAAGAACGGATCGGAACAACGGCTTGCAGACGAAGCCATTTGCTCCGGCTTCCTTCGCCGCCTCCTCAATATCAGACCTGTCATAAGCGGAAATCAGCAAAATGGGAATGTTCGCATCTACTTCCGTCCGGATCCGGCGGATCGTTTCAACACCGTCGAGATCCGGCATTTTCCAGTCAAGGATCACAACACCGTAATCCCGTCCGGTTTCGTGCCGTTGCCGGATCATGCCAAGCGCTTCCAGTCCGCTTTCCGCACGGTCGGCTGTTAAGCCGAGAGATTCCAATGTATCGACAGCGGTCTCCAGAAGGATTTCGTCGTCATCGACGACCAGGACGTCCATCGGATCGAGCATCATGTCTTCTCTTTGCCGGTCTGCAATGGGAATATCCAGTTTTACGGTAAAGGTCGTTCCTTTTCCCTGTTCGCTCTGGCAGTCGATGGTGCCGCCCATCAGATCGACCATCTGCTTTGTGATGGCAAGCCCGAGCCCGGTCCCTTGAATTTTGTTCACGCGGCTGTCTGTCTGGCGCGAAAAGGGCTGATACATGTTTGCCATGAATTCCGGACTCATGCCGATGCCGGAATCGGAGACGATGTAGGTCAGCCGAACGCAGCCTGGCGACCAGCTTTCCTCCTCATGCATGTCCACGTTGACACAACCGCCCGGCGGGGTGTATTTGATAGCGTTGGAGAGGATGTTGATATAGACCTGATTCAGCCTGAGCTGGTCGGCATAGAGAAACTCTTTTCCCATCCCACTGGCGCGGAAATCGAAATCGATGTTTTTCTCCTTTATCATCGGCTGGGAGATATTCACAAGGTTTTCCACCGTTTCGACGATGGAGAAGGTCTGCGGGCTGAGAGTCAGCTTCCCGCTCTCGACCTTGGAAATGTCCAGAATGTCGTTGATCAGCGTGAGCAGGTGATTGCTGGCAAGCGTGATCTTCCGCAGGTTTTCTCCTACCGCTTCCGTATCGCCGAGATTCTTTTCCGCAATCGTCGTAAGGCCGATGATCGCGTTCATCGGCGTGCGGATATCATGAGACATCGCGGAGAGGAAATCGGTTTTTGCCCTGTTCGCCGCCGCCGCTTCTCTGGCTGCCGCCTGGAGCTTTTTGTTGAAATCAAGCATGACGACCAGATCGAATACGAACAGTATCAGGAGACCCGCAGAAACAAAGCCGATCAACAGCCAGTTTTCGGTATTTGCACGCAGATCCTTCATTGGCATGAAACTGAGAAGCGTCCATCCCTCCGTCGCGTCAACCGGCGTATGGGCAAGTATATATTCCTCGCCGCGGGAGTTAAACATGGTAAGAGAGCCTGTTGAAGACGTGACTCTTCCAAAGAGTTCCCTGGCGGAAGCGGGGTCTATGGTGTTGTAAGATCTGTAAAACTCAAAGAAGCTGGAATTTTTGAAGGAATGCCCCTTGATGATGTAATCTCCGTTTGCGTCGATCAAGGAAAACTCTGCATTTTCGAACTCTTCCTGAGGGAAGACCCATTTTTGCTCCAACTCTGAAATCGGCAGCACACGCAGCAGAATTGCGTCCCGTGGGGCGCCGGTCTCCGGATCGTGGAGGGTAATATCATTACAAAAAGCGATGGACTGTTCGCCGTTGACCGGGTTCGTGTAAGCACGGGAAATATTGATGGATTCCCCTATAGTAGTATTGATCCAGCTCACATCGTTCAAAAAACCGATCTGGTTATACGAGACGAAATAATTACCGGGATCATCCGTTCTCGCTCTGGTAGACAGTCCGGTGAGCGTATCAGGATAAACGATATGCGCGGAAGCGTTCGGCAGCACATGAGAGATCCGAATGAAGGAGACGGCATCTTCGATGGTCATGTCCTCGCTGTTGATATAGCGAGCCCAAACGTCACAGATACGCTGTTCGCCCTCCAGATAATTCTCCGTGACATGCTCCATCGTGACGGTGGTATTTTCAAAATGCTCTGTTTGCCTTTGAACCGCAGCTCTGTCCTCAAAGTTGGAATATAGAACCACGAAGGTCAGCATTACGATCATGATGAACACATTGACCAGAACGACCCAAGTTTTTCTCATAGCGCTTTCTGCCCCCCTCGCGCATTCATTTCCAATCGAGCCGGCCCGGCTTCGGGCGGATGACGCGTATTGGGATTCTTTTCGGTCCCCGCTCAACAGACCGGGAGAAAAGGCCCCGGAATACGCCGCAGGTGGACCGGGCGGTACTGCCTTCGTCTGTTATTGCCAAAGGCGCTCACTCACAGGAACAAAACATGGCAGAATTCCGTCTGTTAGTTGGGTTAATTGTACTACGATTGTTGATTGATTTCAACCCGTTTTTGTACGGGATTACGGAAATCAGCTTTTCAAAACGAGGTGGAGATCACGGCATAAGCGCGGCGCTCTGTTTCTTCGGAAACAGGGCGTTTTTGCGTTTTGGAGATTGAAAAAGGGTAAGTCTCCGTGGTAGAATATGAAAGAAATCGGTTGTATACTGAGAGAAACGCCGTTATGCTGCCCAACAATGTGGAGTTTGCTTACGAGAAGCAACTGAAAGAATCATCGTGACCACTGCCCTTTCCTCCCATGCGATGGAAAGCACCACAGTTCACTAAACGCAATTTGAAGGGGAGATATTTATGAAAGAGCAAACATCTTCTGCACAGAATACAGAGGGGCTGAAACCCTACCTCTCGCCCTTGGCGGTTTGGGCATTATCGGTAGGCTCGGCCATCGGCTGGGGCTCCCTTGTGGTCACCAGC
>JBGUWL010000151.1:0-36817 GCA_045221075.1 Acutalibacteraceae bacterium | reverse complement strand
TTACACCATCTACGAGCGTAACGGCTGGGTTGGCGGCAAGTGCCATTCGCCCGAGTACAAGGGCCGTCGCTACGAGCTGGGCGCCATCATGGGCGTGCCCTCGTACTACGCCATTCACGACGTCGAGGAATTCTGCGGCATCACGCACGACGGTCCGCAGCTCAACCGCAACTACAAGAACAAGAACGGCGAAGTCATCGAACCCTTCGAGCCGAAAAAGAACATTCTGAAGATTCCGCGTCTTCTCAAGATGAAAAAGCAGGTCAAAAAGCTCGGCGAGCTTTTGGAGACCAAGTATAAGGGCTACGATCTGAACGGTCACCGCGGCGTTGCGGAAGGCCGTTACGAAGGCTTCTCCCAGGCGAACGCAAAGCGCGAGCCGGTCAAGGGCGAGAACCCGAACCTCAAGGATCTCTGCCTGCCGTTCAAGGAGTTCTGCAAGCTGAACGGCGTCGAGCTCATCCAGGATATCTGGATCGGGCCGTTCACCTCCTTCGGCTACGGCTATTTCGATGAGATCCCGGCGGCGTATGTTTTGAAGTATCTGGATTTCCAGACCTGCATGAACTTTGTCAAGATCAATCTCTGGACCTGGAAGAACGGCACCCAGTACATCTGGGAGCAGCTGAACGACCATCTGAAGCATCCGGCAAGACTTTCGAGCAAGATCGAAAAGGTCGAGCGCAAGGACGGCAAGGTGTTCGTCACCGTGAACGGCGAAGTCGAGGAATACGACAAGATCATCGTCACCGCGCCGCTCTACATCCCGAACAAGCGCGCGGACGGTCAGGTCGGCATGGTCGATTACTTCGACGCCCGCGAGGACGAGAAGGAGCTCTTCAGTAAGATCGACTATGAGCGCTACGACGTGCTGGCGGTCGAGACCAAGCCGGAGGATCATCCGGAGATTTCCTACTATGTGTTCGAGAACATGACGCCGGAAACGATGGGTCATCTGATGGTCTATTATCGCCGCTGGAAGGACACCAAAGATCAGGTCATCACCACCTATGCGCTCCGCAAGCACAAGAACTCCGCGGAGCTTCCGTACGACGAGTGCAAGAAGATGGTTCTCGACGATCTCAAGATCATGAAGAACCCGGCGAGCAACATCGTCAACGAGTGGAGCGTCTATTACTTCCCGCATGTCTTCTCCGAGGACTATGCGGCGGGCTGGTACGACAAGGTCGAGGCAATGCAAGACAAGTACGACACGTTCTATGCCGGCGAGATCATGAGCTTCGGCGACATGGACGAGACCGCGGAATATTCCCGCGAGCTCGTGGAACGGTTCTTCTGAGAATGGATCCCCGGAGGGAGCGCAAGCCGCTCCCTCATCTTTGCATAAGGAGAGTGCTATGGAATTCTACAAAGATCACTATGACGTCATCGTCATCGGCGGGGCGCTTGCGGGGCTTTCGTCCGCGCTGATGCTCGCCGAAAAGGGCAAGGATGTGCTGGTGCTTGAGCGCCACAACCTGCCCGGCGGCATTGCGACGAGCTTTGTCCGCGGCGGCATCGAGATCGAAGCCGCGCTGCACGAGATGATGAGCATCGGCCCCGAAGGCAACCGCCTGAAGGTCGGCAAGTTCTTAGAGGACATGGGCGTGAAGATCGATTGGCTCAAGGTGCCCGAAGCGTACCACGCTTCGCTGCCCGGCCTTGAAGTGACGCTGCATCCGGGGCTTGAGACGTTTGCAAGGGAAGTGGACGCCGCCGTTCCCGGCACGTACGAAAAGGTTCTGAAGCTTCTGAACCTCTGTCATACGGTGTTCGATTCCGTCAACGAGCTTTCGATTCACCCGATGAGCAAGGTGCAGATGCTCTTAAAGCACGAAGCGTTCGTCAAGACCGCGGGGTATTCCACACAGGAGGTCATCGACACGTTTGATTTGCCGCAGAAGGCGCAGGATCTTCTGGCGCCGTACTGGATCTATGTCGGCACCGGTTTCAAGGAACTGCCGTTCACGATCTTCTCGGTGCTGATGGCGGACTACATCGGCTATGGCTCCTATATCCCGCATAAGTTCAGCCACGAGATGAGCCTCAAGATGGCGGAGCGCGCTGAGGAGATGGGCGTGCAGATCGAATACCGTCAGCACGTCGAAAAGATCCTCGTAAAGAACGGCAGAGTCTACGGCGTGCGCACGGCGCGCGGCGACGAGATCCATGCGGATTACGTCATTTCCGCGGCGTATCCGAACAAGGTCTATACCTCGATGATCGAGCCGCTTTCCGAAGTGCCCGAAAAGGCGATCAAAATGGTCAACGGCAGACGGCTGAGCCTGACGACGTTCTCCGTCATCATGATCCTCGACAAGCCCGCAGAGGAGCTGAACATTCACGATTACAGCATTTTCCGCGGCGATACGATGGACACCGACGCGCTCTACAAGGATCTTGCGGGGCTCGGACCGTACCGTTATCTCACCTGCATCTGCCATAACTTCGGCAATCCGGACGCAACGCCGGAAGGCACCTGCTCGTTCTCGATCACGACGCTGCCGCGCGTGGACGGCTGGAAGACGGTTTCCGCCGACGATTACGACCGCGTCAAGCACGAGGTCGCAAAGCAGATGATCGACGATATGTCGAAGTACTACGGCGTGAACCTTTTGGATCACATTCTGGAGATTGTCATCGAAACGCCGATGACCGTCGCGCATTACACCGGTATGTGGAACGGCTGCATCTACGGCTACGCGCACACGATGGAGGATCACATCGTCGCAAGACTGCAGACCGCCGAGGAAGAGAAGTTCATCGAAGGGCTTGAGTTCGCCGGCGCGCATCAGATCTCCGGCGACGGCATGGGACCGGCGGTCACGAACGGCAGAAAAGCCGCGAAGAACGTACTGGACGACATGAAAAAGAAGGAGGCGGCAAAATGAAGGTCAAGGGATTCTTAAAGGACGTCGGCGGCGCGTCGCGCGTCACCAAAGCGCGTCTTCATGCGTTTGAAACCGCTTCCGCTTCCCCTGAAAAGGTCGATCCGATCGGCAATGTCGCGCGCGAGTGGCATCCGGGCAAGCTCGATCTCGTCGTCAAAGAGATCCGCACCGCAAGCCCCACGGCCAAGACCGTGCGCTTTGAAAAGGTCGGCGGCGGCAAGCTGCCCCCGTTCTATGCGGGACAGTTCATTGCACTCGATTTCGAGATCGGCGGCAAGATCATTTCCCGTCCGTATTCCATTTCCTCCGCGCCGTTTGAAGCGCGAAAGGATCCGGGCTATATCGAGATCACCGTCCGCAGGAGCAAGGGCGACGGCTTCATCGCCGATTTCGTCAACGACGGGCTGACCGTCGGGACCGTTCTGAAGGGCAATATCGGGCTCGGGCAGTTCTATTACGAGCCGCTTCGCGACGCGCATCACATCATGGCGCTGGCGGGCGGCGTCGGCATTACGCCGTTCGCGTCGATGGCAAAGGAGATATATAACGGCACGATGGATGCGGAGCTGACGATTCTGTACGGCTCGGTCGCGTCGAACGACATCATCTTAAAGGATGAGCTGGCAGCGCTCGAAAGCGATCGCGTGCACGTCGTCAACGTGCTGTCCGGAGATGAACCCGGTTGGACGGGCGAACGCGGCTTCCTTTCTGCGGAGCTGATCAAAAAGTACAGTAAGGGCGACACGTCCTACTTCATCTGCGGACCGCAGGTCATGTACCGGTTCCTCCGCGAGGAGATCAAAAAGCTCGATGTGCCTGCGCGGCGCGTGCGCTTTGAGGTCTTCGGACAGGCAAAGGACATTACGACGTTTGCGGGCTATCCGGTCGAAAAGAAGGACGAGACCTACACCGTTACCGTCATGCGCGGCATTCATAAGGACGAGATTCCGGCAAAGGCAACCGAATCGCTGGTTGTCGCACTCGAACGCGCAGGCATCCGCATCGAAACGGCGTGCCGCAGCGGCGAATGCGGGTTCTGCCGCACAAAGGTGCTCTCGGGCGAATACTATGTCTGCCCCGAAAACGACGGCAGACGCGCGGCGGACAGGGATTTCAACTACGTCCATGCCTGCGCGGCGTATCCGCTTTCCGATATGACGATCAAAATCCCGATCGAGTAAGGAGTAAGTATGGTTAAAGAAGTCAATCCGAAGATCCACGTCAATGAGCGCGATTATCCGGTCGACGGGCATCACTGCGACGACACCGAAAAGGCGAAGCTCGTTAAAAAGCTCGCTTTGATGATTACCGACAACATTCCGAGAAAGCTTCCCGGCGGCATGAAGGAAAACCATATGGATTTCTGGATTCTCGACCGACTGCTGACAAAGGAAGAAGTCAGGTTCCTTCTGAGCTTCAAAAAACGCCGTTTCGGGCTTACGACCAAGGAACTTGCCAAGCGCAACAATATGAGCGAGGCGGACGCGCAGAAGGTGATCGACCACCTTACCTGGATCGGCATTCTCGAACAGAACCGCGACAACGCGGATCAGCACATCCAGTATTGGGTGCCGAAATGGGTCGTCGGCTCGGGCGAATACATGGTCGAGCACAAGACGCTGCCGGACGAGCATCCCGAGGTTGCGACGATGTTCAACCTTGCGCCGCAGGAGCCTTTGGAGCTGGCGGCAAAGCTCGTTCCGCCGGGCGGCGCGGGCATCGGCATGCACGTCATCCCGGTCGAAAAGGCGATCGAGGCAAACTCGCAGAGCGTTTCCGTCGAGCATCTTTCGCACTGGCTGCAGAAGTATGACAAGTTCTGCACCATGGTATGCGCCTGCCGCAAGGCGCAGCGCATCCGCGGCGAAGGCGTGGGCGACATCGAAGGTCAGATGTGCATCGGCGTGGGCGACATCGCGGAGTTCCTCGTGGAATCCGGCAAAGATGCGCACTACGTTACGCGCGAGCAGGTCATGGAGATCATCGAGCGCGCCGAGCGCAAGGGCTACGTGCATCAGATCACGAACCTGGACGGTCCGAACCGCATCGTCGGCATCTGCAACTGCTCGCCGGGAAGCTGCTACGGACTTCGCACCTCGCAGCTTTTCAACACGCCGAACATGTCGCGTTCCGCATACCGCGCGCATGTCGATAAGAGCAAGTGCGTCGCCTGCGGCAAGTGCGTCGAGGTCTGTCCCGCAGGCGCGGCAAAGCTCGGGCAGAAGCTGTGCAAGGCAGACGGCACGCGGGTGAAATATCCGATGCACGAGCTGCCGGACGACCACGTTTGGGGCGAGGACAAGTGGGACCGCGACTATCGCGATCACAACAAGATCAACTGCTACGACAGCGGCACGTCCCCGTGCAAAACGGCATGTCCCGCGCACATCGCGGTGCAGGGATATATCAAGATGGCGGCGGAAGGCAGATATGCCGAAGCGGTCAAGCTGATCCGGCAGGACAATCCGTTCCCGGCGGTGTGCGGCGCGGTCTGCAACCGCCGCTGCGAGGACCGCTGCACGCGCGGCACGATCGACAAGCCGGTCGCGATCGACGAGATCAAGAAGTTCCTTGCGCAGTGGGAGCTGGAGCATCCCGAAAACTTCACGGTTCGCTGCGAAAACGGCGAGGGCAAAGAGTGGACGGACTTCCCGATCGCGGTCATCGGCGCAGGTCCCGCGGGTCTTTCCGCGGCGTATTATCTGCGCAGCGAGGGCTATCCGGTCACCGTCTTTGAAAAGGAAAGCCGTCCGGGCGGCATGCTCCTGAACGGCATTCCGAGCTTCCGTCTCGAAAAGGACGTCCTCGAAAAGGAAATCGAGATCGTCAGAAAGATGGGCGCCGAATTCCGCTGCGGCGTCGAAGTCGGCAAGGACGTTACGCTCGACGAATTGAGAAAACAGGGCTATAAGGCGTTCTATATCGCAATCGGTCTGCAGGGCGGCAGAACCGCGGGTGTACCCGGCGAAGCGGGCGAAGGCGTTGAATCCGGCGTCGCGTTCCTGAAGCGCGTGAACCAGAACGGCGGCGAAACGCTTTCGGGCGACGTCGTGGTCGTCGGCGGCGGCAACGTCGCAGCGGACGTCGCACGGACCGCGCTGCGCTGTACAAAAGGCAAGGTTACGATGCTGTGCCTTGAACAGCGGGACGAAATGCCCGCGGCGAAGGACGAGGTCGAAGAGGTGCTCGAAGAGGGCATTGCGATCGAAAACGGCTGGGGACCGAAGGAGGTCCTGCGCGACGAGACCGGAAAGGTCAAGGCGGTCGTGTTCAAGCGCTGCACGCGCGTCTATGACGAGGAGCATCGCTTCAGCCCGCAGTACGATGAGAACGACACCAAGACGGTTGCGTGTGAAAACGTGCTGATGGCGATCGGACAGAGCGCCGAATGGGGAAGTCTGCTCGACGGCAGCAAGGTCGAGGTCCGCAGAAACGGCACGGCCGTTGCCGATCCCACCACGCTGCAGACGGCGGAGCCGGATATCTTTGTCGGCGGCGACATCTTCCACGGCGCGAAGTTCGCGATCGACGCGATTGCGGACGGCCGCGAGGGCATGGTTTCGATCAACCGCTTCGTGCATCCCGGTCAGTCGCTTACCATCGGAAGAGATCGGCGCGAATTCATCGAGTTCGACCGCGACGACATCACGCAACCGGATTCGTTCGACAATTCGCCGCGGCAGCGTCCGGGCTTCCGTCCGGGCGAGGCGAAGGCGACGTTTGCGGATCTTCGCCTGCCGCTCACCGAGGAGCAGGTCAAAATCGAAGCAAACCGCTGCCTCGGCTGCGGCGCGACAACGGTCGACCTCAACCAGTGCATCGGCTGCGGACTGTGCACCACGCGCTGCGAGTTCGACGCGATCCACCTACGCCGCGATCTGCCCGCCGCAAGCGACATGCACACCGCCGAGGAGATGATGAAGCTGGTCGGGCCGTACGCATTAAAGCGCATGGGCAAGATCATCAAGCGCAAGATCACCGGCAAGTCGGAGTATCCGACCGAACAGGAATAATAAATAAAAGGGGATGTTTAAAAACGGTTTTGCGTTTCTGAACATCCCTTATGAATTGCGGCTGCGCCGCATGAATTGGCTCTGCCATGAATTGCCTTTGGCATGAATTGACAACCGTGTTGTCATGCATGAGGATTCTCCGTTCGGAGAATCAACTTTCATGACGGCTGTGCCGTCCATTCATGCGCCGACCAGGCGCAATTCATGTTCTTCGGACAATTCACGGAGCGAAGCGAGAATGCATTGGGGCTGTTCAAAACATGTTTTGAACAGCCCCTTCTGTTGATAGTTCCATTACAGACGGATTCCGTCGATTTCTTCGGTGAGACGGATGATCTCGTCGATCAGCGAGCCGATATAGTCGACGGTAGCGTTCAGCGGACCGTCGGTGCCGATGTCGACGCCCGCGAGCTTCGCCAGCTCCAGAGGTGCTTTCGAGCCGCCGGCGGCAAGGAAACGCTTCCAGTCGCGCACCGCGGGTTCGCCCTCTTTTTGAATACGCAGCATCGCCTGCGTGGCGACCGTGAGCCCCGCGCTGTAGGTGTACGGATACAGACCCATATAGTAGTGCGGCTGACGCATCCAGGTCAGTTCCGCGCCCTCCGGGATCTCGACCGCGTCGCCCCAGAACAGTTCGAGGTTCTTGCGGAAGATGTCGCTCAGAATATCAGCGTTCACGCTGCCGCCCGCGTCGATGATCCTGTAGACCTCACGCTGATACCACGCTTCGCGAAGATGTGTGACGAAATTGTGGTAGTATGTGTTCGAGATCAGGCTGGACAGCACCCAGCGGCGGAAGCGCTTGTCGTCGCTCGTCTGCAGCAGGTGGTTTGCAAGCAGCAGCTCGTTCATCGTGGACGGCGCTTCGACAAGATACATGGACGGGTCGCAGTCGTAATAGGACTGCGCTGCGTCGCCGTACATGCTCTGACCCGCGTGACCGAGCTCGTGCGCAACGGTGAACACGTCCGACATGCGGTCGTTCCAGTTGAGCAGGATGAACGAGTTCTGCCGGTAGATGCCGGAGCAGAAGCCGCCGGTGGACTTGCCGATGCTCTTTGCAAAGTCGATCCAGCGCTCGCGGTACGCGCGGTCCACCATATCGACATAATCCTGACCGAGGATCGAGAGCGCGTCGTGCACATAGCGCTGCGATTCTTTGATCGTGACGTGCGGATCGTATTCCGGATCCACGGCGATCTTGAGGTCTGCGAACGTCATTTTATCGAGGCCGTGCTTCTTCTGCAGAAGCTTTGCATAGCGGCGCATGTGCGGCGCAAGGCGCTCGGTGATTACGTCGATCTGGCGATCGTACATCTCGCGCGTCACCTTCTGCGGAAACAGCAGACAGTCGAACACGTCCTTGTACCCGCGCAGCTCCGAAAGGACCTTTTCCTGCGTGACGCAGGCGTTGTACGCGGTCGCGGTGGTGTTTTCGTACTTTTTCAGCGTATCGTAGAAGGCGCGGAACGCGGCGCGGCGCACCGCGGTGTTCGCTTCGAGCTCGTAATCGTCCTCGTACAGCGAGTAGCCCATCGGGTATTCCTTGCCGTCGACCGTAATCGGATCGAAGGCGATGTCCGCAAGCTTCAGCGTGTTGTACACATCGTACGGCACGCCGAACGACCGGCTGAGCGCGGCGAGCACCTTTTCCGTCTCGGGGGAGAGCATGTGCGCTTTCCTTGCGAGCAGGTCCTCAAGATACACGCGGCAGCCCTTCGCAAGCTGCACCGCGCGCATCAGCTCTTCCGTCGGCGCCAAAAGGATCTCACTGTCCACGAACGCCAGCTCTTTATAAAGGCGCGTCATTTCGTCGCCGATCTTTTCGTTGCGTTCGCGGAGCGCGTTGTCGGTATAGTCCGCCTCCACCGCAAGCCCGGTATACGACCAGATATTGCCCATCGTCGGAAGAAACGCTTCCTGCGCATCGAGACAGGCGACGATCTGTTCTGCGGTGGTAAGCTTTCCCGCATACGTTTCGACAAAGGTTTTGACCTGCTTTTTCAGCGCTTCAAGCGCTTCCCACATCTGCGATTCTTCCGCAAAGATCAAACCGAGGTCCCACGTCTCCTGCACGGGGACGTCTTTTCTTGCGCACAGTTCCATGTCTGTTCCTCTTTCTGCTCCGAAGAGCGTTTTATTTGCGTTTTAGTTCAAAAGGTATTTGAAGAAATCAGGGATCCGTTTTTCCCATGCCGCTTCGTTGTGCTCGGCGCCGGGGATCACGTTTGCGGAGACGTCCGCGCCCGCCTTTGAAAGCTCCTTTGCGACGTCAAACATGCCCGCAAGCGCGCGGCGCTTCGGATCGATTTCGGCGGTGCCCAGGTCCAGGTAGATCCGCGTCGGATCCGCAAGCGGATGCGAACGGATCAGGTCCCGAAGCTTCGACGGAGAGACACAGAGGCTCGGCGACAGCGCGGCTGCGCGGGAAAAGACCCGATTGTATTCCACAGCGGCATACAGCGACATCAGCCCTCCCATCGAGCTGCCCGCGATCAGCGTGTGTTCGCGGTCGGGAAGCGTGCGGTAAGACGCGTCGATCTCCGGTTTCAGAACGGTCGTGAACCAGTCCATCGTAACCCTGCCGAGTCCCTGCACGTTTCCGACGGGACGCGGGCAGGAGAAGTCCCAGGGACTGTATTCAAACAGCCGGCGGAATCCTTCCGGATTGCATTCGACCGCAACGATAATCAGCGGCAGCTTTGTCTTCGCGAGGTATTCCCGCATGCCCCAGCTCTTTCCGTAGGTGGCGTGACGGTCGTAAAACACGTTATGCCCGTCGAACATATACAGAACGGGATAGCGCTGTTCACTGCGATCATACTCTTTCGGCAGACAGATATACAGTCTGCGCGGTTTTTTCGTCGGAAGCTCCGGAATCTGAATCTGCTTTACCAGGATCATCGAACTTCAGCCCCTCTTTCGTCTCAATGTATCTGTATTATAAACGGAACGCGCCGCCATTTCAAGGGAAGCGGGCGCAAATCGCCAATCTTCCTTGACAACATCGGATCCGGTCTCTATAATGGGAACACCGAAACGGAAAGCCGCGGGAGAGGAGGAACGGACATGGAGAGCTATTGTCTGTTTTGTAAGAGCGGACAGGAGGGGTTGATCATCGATCTTCTCGAACGAGGCGGGTACAGCGCGTTTTCGCCGCTTGCAGTTCGCAACAAACCGGAAGCGGGCGGCCTGAAGCGAACGAAGGCGCGGCTGCTGCCCGGATATGTGTTTTTCGATGCGGAAGGGGAACCGGACTGGGATCGCATTCGCAGGTATTCCGGGGTGCTGAAGGTACTGCGATACGAAGACGGGGAAAGCGCGCTGCGCGGCGAGGACTTGTCGTTTGTCCGCTGGCTGAAGCGCTATGAGGGAACGGTTGATGTGTCGCAGGTCGTCAAGGTCGGCACCAAGATTGCCTTTGTCGGCGGACCGCTGGTCGGCATGGAAGCAAAGGTCGTCAAGGTCAACAAGAGCCGAAAGCAGGTGCAGATCGCGTTCGGCGACGACGAAGCGTTGTTCCGCAACATCTGGTGTTCCGTTGAGTATATCGAGCAAAACGTGGATTTCGACGTGCTGCATCAGGCGTCGACAAGCGTTCAATCGTGATAACAAATATCACGGCGGCAGTCTGGAGACTGCCGTCTTTTTCTGTCGGATCAATGAATATTTTGTCGATGATTGACAAATCGGTTGACGAAATAGCGCATAAGAAGTATTCTCCTGCAAAGGCTTCGCGCCGACGCTTTTGAGGTTCCGTTCATGCAGATTCCTTTATTTTTATTATAAATATAGGATGAGGCGATTTCCTTGACGAGTCCGGACGGTTGTTGTATAATGATATCGTCTTATAGTATGCGGTATTATGTCCGTATTCTGCGGAGACAGGGGATTACAGCATATAACGCAGCTATCGGAACGAAATATCGGGCAAACCGTCGGAAACGGTTACGGAATAACGAACGGGACAGCTTTATCATCAAAGAGAAAGGACGCAAAGCTTTGGAACAGGTGAGAAGGGACAAAAACGAGGTCGAGATCAATCTGGCGGATGTGTTTCAGATTCTGCTCTCGAAATGGATCTACATTCTGATTGCGGGAATCATTGCGGCGTTGGCGGTCGGCCTGGTGACGCATTTCGTCATCAAAAAGAAATACACGGCGCATACGACAATGTATGTATTTACTACCGCGGAACAGAATCAAACGGGGTCAATCAGCTACAGCGATTTGAGCGCCGCGGACAATCTGATCAAAACCTATCAGGTTATCGTCAAGAGCACCTCCGTTCTGGACACGGTTGCGGAGCGCTTTAACGCAGAACATCCCGAGCATGCCGGGCAGAGTGTTACTGCTTCGTTCCTCTCAAAAGTGGCATCCGTATCGGTTCCGACCGGAACGAAATTGATTCAGATCAGCGTATCGACCGAAGATCCGCTGCTGTCCGCCGATATTGCGAATACGTTCGCAAAGCATGTCCCCGACCAGATTGTTCGCATCACCAAGGCGGGCGGCGTTGAGATCGTGGATTGGGCAACCACACCGAAATCGCCTTCCAGTCCGAATCTCACCAGAAATATTGTTATTGGGTTTGCAGCCGGATTCATTCTTGCCGCGCTCTTTTTCGTACTGAGAGCATATCTCGATACGACCATTTATACCTCCGAAGAGGTAGCGAAAGTCAGCAACTGTCCGGTGATCGGTACGGTCCCGATGATCGTCACGGGCGGCGAGGAAGTCGAACCCTGGGAAGTAACGCTGCGGGAGGAAATCGTCAATGCGTAAGAATCTTTCTTTTAAACATACCGAGCAGGATCGCAAGCAGGAAGAACGCGTTCAGATTCGTGAAAGTCGGAAAAAGATCCTGACCGACACCAGCGCCTTTGCCATTCGTGAAGCATACGTGCAGCTGCGTACCAATCTGATGTACAGCGTTGCGTCCATGGACGATCGCGGGTGCAAGGTGTTCGGCGTGACAAGCGCAAACCCTTCCGAGGGCAAGAGCCTGACGGCATCGAACATTGCCGTATCGTTTGCCATGCTCGGGAAGAAAACGCTGCTGATCGACTGCGATATGCGCAAGCCGAACGTTGCGCGCCTTTGGCACATTCGCACCAAAAACGGTTTGAGCGATCTGATCGCAAAGGTGGATACGTGCGAGGTTTTCGGCGTGGATGGGATTCCGCTGTCGATCATCTGCTGCGGCAAGATTCCGCCGAATCCGTCCGAGATGCTGGCGTCCGCCGCATTCCAGAACGCAATTGAACGTTTCCGCAGAAAGTATAATTACATCATTATCGACACCCCGCCGATCAACGAGGTTGCGGACGCACAGATCGTGTCCCGCGTGGTGGACGGTATGGTGCTGGTCACCCGTTCCGGAAGAACAAAGCAGCGGGACCTGATGGAAGCGGAGGGCACGCTGCAAAGCGCGGGAAGCCGGATTTGCGGCGTCGTTATCAATGATCTGAACCTCAAGCAGGGCGGCAAGTACGGCTATAAATACGGCTATAAGTACGGCTATAAGTACGGTTACAAATACGGCTATCAGTATGGTTACGGTTCAACTTCCGGTGCAAGCACGACAAGGAAAGCACCGCAAAAGAGAAATTCGACGGAAATCGATTTTCACGCGCATATTCTTCCCGGCTGCGACCACGGCAGCAGGGATGTCGAAACCTCGCTGAACCAGATGAAACTCGCAAAAGAGGCAGGGGTCGGCGTTATCTGCGCTACGTCGCACTTTTACGGCGAGCAGAGCAGTGTAGAGGATTTTCTTGAGCTGCGCGCCCGCTGCTGGCTGGACCTCAAGAGCCAAATAGAACCGGACGGACCGAGGGTCATTCTCGGCGCAGAGGTTCTGGCGTTCGAGGGAATCGAGAAGCTTCCGCACCTCGAGGATCTCTGCCTGATGGGAACGAATATCCTGCTTCTTGAGATGCCGTTCTCGGCTTGGTCGGATCGCCTGGTCGATTCTGTCGAAGCGCTCAGTGAGAGAAAGGATCTTCAGATTGTGCTCGCGCATGTGGATCGCTACGACCGCAAACAGGTGGAAACGCTGCTCGCGCTGGACGGCGTCAAAGGGCAAGTCAATGTTTCCGCGCTGACGAAGCATGTTGCCGGCGGCTATCTGCGCGATTGGATCAAAGAGGGAAAGATTGTCGCCGTGGGAAGCGACATCCACGGAACAAAGGTCGGCTACTCGGAGTGGCAGTCGGTCAGACAACGGTATTCTGAGGAGTGGAAAGCAGTGATGAGGGAGACCGAAACGCTTCTTTCGGATCTTCTGTAATCGAGTGTAAAAGGGGAAAAGAGACCGAAACGGGCGGTGCGCGGCCATAGTCGCCCCGCAATCGATCGGTCGAACAAAGCGTATTGTCGGAACACGGGGTGAAAAAACGTCGTGCGCCGAAGGCAACGAAAAAATACGCTGTGATCCAAAAAGGAGCCCCACATTTATGGAACAGAACGAATTGAAAGCATGTCTTTCAAAAAAGAACAATCAAAAAAAGCGCAGGATTGTGCTTTGGGTGATTCTCGGAATCCTGCTGCTTACATCCATCGGTGCCGGAATCTTTATATGGCATATCATCAAACGCCCGGATGCATTCTTTGAAACATCCGTTCGTGTCGAGACAACAAGCGTTCCGAAGGAAACGCCGATATTCGACATCGACGCGTATCTGCCCAAGGAGGAGGAGCCGGAAACCACACCGATTCCGACAAACGTTCCGCCGACACCGACAATCCGTGAATCCGATGAGATGCCGGAAGAATCGGATCAGAAAATCGTAAACGTCGCTCTGTTCGGAATCGATGCGTACGAAAACGGAACCTCCACGAGCGGTTCCATGCCGCATACCGATGCCAATATCGTGCTGGCGATCAATTTCGAGACAAAAGAGATCAGCATGATCTCCATTGCGAGGGATTGCTTTACAACGGCGCCCGGATACAACGGCTTTTATAAATTCAACGGTATTTTCAATGTCGGCGGCGGAATGAAGGACCCGAAAGCAGGGTTTGAACTGAGCTGCCGCGCGGCGGAGGAATGGCTCGGCGGCATATCGATTCCGTACTATTACGGCGTTGACTTTCAGGCGCTGATCGATCTGGTGGATATGATCGGCGGGATCGATTTTGATGTGGACATCACATTGTATACGTTGGATGGTCAAATCATCCAAAAAGGACGACGGCACTTGGATGGGCAGGGCGTGATGGCTTACATGCGCATGCGCAAGACCGCAGGCGGGCTGGATTCCAATCGAACGGCACGGCAGAGAAAGATGCTCGTTGCGATTTTCAGGAAGCTGCAGTCGGAAGGGAAGCTTTCCATGGTGCCGAATCTGCTGAAGACCATGGGCGACAACGTATATACGAATACGTCGTTGGCACAGACGGCGTCTCTGGTCAGCTTTGCGAAGGAGATCGATGCGGACAGCATCAAAACCTACAGCATTCAGGGGCAGATTCATATGACTTATGACTGGGCTTTTTGCTTCATCGATCAGCAGGAACGTCTGGATATTCTGAAAACCGTTTACGGGATTGAGGCAAAACCGATCGGCGTCAATTCTCGCGCGTATGAAAAGTTCCTGCATCAGGACGGGTTCAAGGCAATTCTGTACCTGAACCTCACAAAAAAGATTTTTGCTTCCGTTCATCAGACCGCAAACGCCGATTCCATGAGCGAAGTGCAGAAAACGGCATATGCGCAGTGCTGGAAGGACTATACCGATCTTCGGGACACCTTCCGGCTTGCGGACGAATGGGTGCAGGCACATTATGACGGAGAGGCTTCCGCAGAGGAATCGGAACGGTATCAGTCGTATCTTGCGGCGCTTGGAAAACAGGAAACCAAACTGAGACAATCCGCCGACGTGCTGAATGAGGCGTTCGGCAAGCCGATCAAAGCCAGATGGGATTATAATGTGAAGTATTGGTCCGATCTGGGCAGCGACATCAACGAAGTATACGTTGATTTTCGTTGAGAAAAACAGGTGGGAATGAAGTATGAAGAAGCAAGAAAGAGGACAAATCAAGACACTGTATCGCAGGGGAATCGGTTGGAAGAGATCATTTTTGGCCATTCTTCTGGCTGTCTATGATTTCATTGCGGTCGGGGTTGCCTACTTTGTGGCGCTCTGGCTTCGGTTTGATTTCGTTTTTTCTCATATTGACCAAAAGTACTGGGATGCATTCAGCCGATTTATCCTGTTTTATGCCGCGTTTTGCGTTTTGATTCTTTGGCTGTTCCGACTGTATAAAACACTGCTGCGGTACATCGGTCTTCGGGAACTGGTGCGAACATTTGAGGTGTCAATACTGCTCTCCGTCGTGCATACAATTGCTATTACGCTGATATTTGAACGCATGCCGATTTCTTATTATGTCGGCGGCGCGCTGATTCAGGCGTTTCTTTTGATCGGAATCCGGTTTTCCTACAGACTTGCGGAGAATATTCACAGAAGAAGGATTCAGAACAAGAACGCACGTGCGCATGTCATGCTGATCGGCGCGGGCAACGCCGGACAAATGATTCTAAAGGACATTATCGACAATCCGGATGCCGGCAATAGAGTTGTTTGTATCATTGATGATGATAACAATAAGTGGAATCGGTATTTAGACGGCGTACCGATCATCGGCGGACGAGATATGATTTTGTCGGCAGTGGACAGATATCAGATCGATAAGATCTATCTCGCGATTCCAAGCGCAACGGCAGAACAGAAGCGCGACATTTTGGCAATCTGCAGCGAAACGAACTGCGAACTGAAACAACTTCCCGGTTTATATCAACTGATCACCGGTCAGATCACGGTCAGCGCCATGAAGGACGTAGCGGTTGAGGACCTTTTGGGACGTGATCCGATTCGTCCGGATTTGTCGGGAGTCTATTCATTCACCAACGGCAAAACCGTTCTGGTTACAGGCGGCGGCGGTTCCATCGGCAGCGAGCTTTGCCGTCAGATCGCGGCGCATGACCCGAAGCAGCTGATCATCTTTGACATTTATGAGAACAGCGCATACGATATTCAGCAGGAACTGAAAGACCGGTATCCGACGTTGAATCTGGTTGTTTTGATCGGCTCCGTCCGCGACAGTCGCCGGATGTTCCAGGTGTTCGATTTTTACCGCCCGCAGATTGTTTACCATGCCGCGGCACATAAGCATGTTCCGCTGATGGAGGACAGCCCCTGCGAGGCAATCAAGAACAATGTCTTCGGCACATATAAGACCGCATATGCGGCGATGGTTCACGGCTGCGAGCGTTTTGTACTGATTTCTACGGATAAAGCCGTCAATCCGACGAATGTCATGGGCGCGAGCAAGCGCCTTTGCGAAATGATTATCCAATGCTTTGACGCAAAGATCAAGGCAGGAAACGCAAACGAGATTCCGCAGTTGTTTACACATGAAGGCTGCGAGAATGCGGATAAAGATGGAACGGGAGACGTATTCCGGAACATCAGAACCGAGTTTGTTGCCGTTCGTTTCGGAAATGTACTCGGCAGCAACGGTTCCGTCATTCCCTTGTTCAAAAAGCAGATTGCAAAAGGCGGACCCGTTACCGTAACCCATCCGGATGTAATTCGTTACTTTATGACCATTCCGGAGGCAGTCAGTTTGGTTATGCTGGCAGGGACCTATGCGAAAGGCGGAGAAATCTTTGTGCTGGACATGGGCAGTCCGGTTAAGATCGACACACTTGCAAGAAATCTGATCCGTCAGGCAGGGCTGAAACCCGATGTGGACATCATGATCAAATATACCGGTCTGCGTCCGGGCGAGAAGCTATATGAAGAAAAGCTGATGGCGGCGGAAGGTCTTAAGAAAACCGACAATGAAATGATTCATATCGGCGCACCGATTCCGCTTGATCAGGATCTGCTGTTTAAGAATCTTGGCATTCTGATGAAGGCCGCTTATGCGAATGATTCGCATATCCGTGATCTGCTGATCGGTATGGTTTCAACCTATCATCCGGTCGGCAATGAAACGGAGAAGCGAATGATCACGCTTTTCGATGCCATCGATGATGGTGAAAAGGAAGAGCGACATGCCGCCGGTTGAAAAGCGGCTTTCATACGGACGGATTGTTCTGCTGATCGCGACGGCATTGATAATACTGTTCATATTCGCGCAATCGCTTCTTCCCCAAAGCCTATCTTCGGAAGAAAGCGGGTGGCTGATGAACACCGTCATCAATCCGCTGCTGCAATCAATCGGATTGAAACCGCTGTCGCATCATACCATACGCAAGATTGCCCATGTTGCGGAGTTTACGGTTTTATCAATGCTCGTTGTATTGACCTTTCGGGGAAGAATCATACAAAGCGTAGGCGTCGGTTTTGCAATCGCATTTCTGGATGAAAGCATTCAGCTCCTTTCCGGACGCGGCGCATCCGTCACCGACATTTGGATCGATTTGATTGGCGTTGCCATCGGAACGGCTTTGGGTTTTCTGCTGCAGAATACTCGGAAGCATCACAGAGATAAGACAGAGCAGACGCAATCTGTGTGAAAACAAAACAATAAATCATATCAAGGCATTGAACGAGTCGGTTCGAAAACGAGGGGGAACAAATGAACAGGTTTTCAGAAGATCCGCGCTTTGCGGGAATCAGACCGTTTGAGAAGATAATGCTGATGATGGTGATGGTGATGGATGTATAATAGGGCCAAGTCAAGAAAATGCCGACGTTGCCTAGCTTTTTGGATATAGGTCATTTGAAAAAAACGAAAAAACTCCCAAAATCGCTCCAAGGAAGCGATAGACGGCTCGAAACCGGTTTCTTGATTGCTCATGGATTGACCCATTTTCCAAGAGTAAAATCAAACAAGGAGGTCACGCGCATTGCTCACGATTCACCCGTGGGCTGTTTGCGTTGATAGCATATTTACACAAGTGCAGACAACAGCAAGGAGATATAGATTGTATGACGGATAAGAATGAAGCAAAAAGAATAATATCCTTTAGCCCACCTGACATTTCTGAACTTGAAATTGAAGAGGTATGCGCAGCGCTTCGCAGCGGTTGGATCACAACCGGTCCGCGTACAAAACTGCTTGAGAGGCGTCTCGCTGCATATATCGAAATAGGCAGAACGGATGTTGACTGCGAGAACAAAGAAGCAATCGAACAGTACGGCAATCGCGTGGTCTGCCTGAACTCCGCAACTGCAGCGGAGGAACTGAATCTTCGTATCCTCGGCATTAGCCCCGGGGATCAGGTCATCGTGCCGGCGTACACGTATACGGCAACAGCTTCCGCTGCCATTCATTGCGGGGCAACGGTCAAGTTTGTCGATATTCAAAAGGACGGCGATCCTGTTACTCGTATGCCGGAGATGGACTATGATGCTTTGGAAGCGGCGATCACTGAGAACACGAAGGCAATTATCCCTGTGGATCTCGGCGGTATCGTATGCGATTATGACCGGATCTTCGAGATCGTCGATCGCAAGAAGGATTTGTTCCATCCGCTCGAGGATGACGGTACACCTTTGGGCGGCCTGAGCAGCCGGATTCAAAAAGCAATCGGCCGTGTGGCAGTCGTTGCCGATGACGCGCACAGTCTCGGAGCGAGCCGTATTGTTCACGGGGCAAAGAAGTATTGCGGCGCGATTGCGGATTTTACCTCTTTCTCCTTCCATGCGGTCAAAAACTTTACGACCGCGGAAGGCGGCGCTTCTGCATGGCTGCCGCTTGACGGAATCGACAATGCCGAGATTTATAAGATGTATCAGCTCCTGTCCCTTCACGGACAAAGCAAGGATGCCCTTGCCAAAACCAAGATCGGCGCATGGGAATATGACATCATAGGGCCTTGGTACAAGTGCAATATGACCGATATTATGGCAGCGATCGGACTTCGTCAACTTGATCGCTATCTCGGTCTTCTTGATCGTCGCGCCGAAATCATGAGAAAATATGATGCCACATGCGACGAACTCGGCATTTTTCACCTTGTGCATCATACGCCGATCATGGACTCGTCCAATCATCTATATTTGATTCGCATTCCGGGTATTGACACGGATAAGCGGAACGAGATTATCGAAAAGATGGCACAGCATGGCGTAGCGACCAACGTGCACTATAAGCCGTTGCCTATGATGACCGCGTATGGGAAGGATTGCTCAGCTTATTTGAACAGCTATGACTATTATTATAATTTGATTACGCTGCCTTTCCACACGTTGCTTTCCGACTATGATGTGGATTATGTGTGTGCGCGCCTGAAAGAAACTGTGAACGAGGTTAAGGGATGCTGAAACGATGGGAAGAACTTCCTGATTTTATGAGAGTTCCCGAGGTACGTCCCTATTGGGAAATCCTCAATAAAAAACGAGGACAGTTGATTCTGAAACGCTGCTTTGATTTTATTGCAGCGATTTTTATGCTCATTGTCCTGGCAATTCCAATGGGGATAATTGCTCTTCTCATTAAGCTTGATTCGGACGGCCCGGTTTTCTATCGACAAAAACGAGTAACAACTTACGGAAGGCTTTTCAGAATCCATAAATTCAGGACAATGGTCAGTAATGCCGATAAAATCGGAACTGCTGTTACAGTAGGAAATGACAGTCGTATTACAAAAGTTGGGGCAAAACTTCGCCGACTTCGTTTTGACGAGTTGCCGCAGGTAATCGATGTCATTAAGGGCGATATGAGTTTCGTAGGTACTCGCCCGGAAGCGGTGAAGTATGTAGAACAGTATCAACCGGAATTCAATGCGACGCTTTTGATGCCGGCCGGGATAACCAGCGAAGCTTCTATTAGATATAAAGATGAAGATAGATTACTGAATGCAGCCGATGATGTTGACAGAGTATATGTCGAACAGGTTCTTCCTGCAAAGATGGTATGGAACCTAGAGAGTATCCGACGATTTCGCTTTCTCCGAGAGGTCTTAACAATGTTCAGGACTGTTTTTGCGATATTTGGGATAAAGTTTGAGTGATAGAGGTAGTGTAAACGTGAGCGGAATAAAGGTTTCGTTTGTTGTTATTGCCTTAAATGCTGCGACAACAATAGATGCTCTCTTTAGTTGTATAAGAAAACAGGCATATCCTCACAGATTAATTGAAGTTATACTTGTAGACAGTAATTCTCAAGATGATACCAAAAAGAAGATGCTGGCATTTCAAACCGTTGCAACGGACTTTGATAAGATAGTTGTGCTGGATAATCCTCAAAAAACGCTTCCGTGCGGCTGGAATGTTGCACTTTGTGCTTTGACGGGCGATGCGGTTTTACGCGTGGATGCTCATACTATAATTCCAGAGAATTTCATTTCTTATAACGTTAGAGATTTGGATAGAGGAGAAAACATCTGTGGCGGTAAGGTTATCAGCGTGCCTGCCGAAAATCATAAGTGGAGTATTACCTTGAATGAAGCAGAAAACTCTATGTTTGGAGGGAGTTTTGCTGCGTTTCGTCATGCCGAGACTGCGCGATATGTCAGTACAGCAGCTTTCGCAATTTATAGAAAAGAAGTTTTTGACCGAGTAGGTAAGTACAATGAATTGCTTACCCGAACAGAGGACAATGAAATGCATTATCGGATGAAGCAAGCCGGGTATAGATTCTACTACGATCCGGAGATTGTTTCGTATCGGAAAACAAGAGCGACACTCGGCAAACTCTTGAAACAGAAATATCTAAATGGTTACTGGATTGGCAGAACACTTGGGGTTGAGCCAAGATGCTTTTCTTTATACCATTTTGCGCCATTTGCCTTCGTATTAGCAATTATTATAACATCAGTGTTGGGTATTTGTGGAATACTGTGTCCGGCATTGGTGCTGTGGCTAGCTTATGGAATTGCAAATATCGCAATGACGGTGATGGGCGCTATAAGATGCAAGGAGCGAAATGTCTGGTTTTTATGCTTGCCTGTACTGTTCCTGATGCTCCATATATGGTATGGAACTGGGACTATTGTGGGAATTGGAAAGATGATTATTTTGAGGATACAAAAACGAACAGTTAGAAGTTGATTGAGATGGAGATAAAAGAAATAAGAGTATAAATTATAAGATCACAGTTCTTACATTTACCTTCACCTTGATGATAGTAACTTTTCATGCAAGAACAGATATTATTCCATAAGCGAATTATGTTTGAGAGAAAGAGTGCTTATTTCCAGCTTGTATGACTATATCTTAGCATATTTCTGTTGCATTATGTATTGGATTGATTAATACAGAAAACAAAGTTAGAAAAGTATTGAAAGAGTACTGACAGTAATTGGAACATAAACGGAGATAAATCATGGTAGTTCTTCACTTTGCGATAATTAATAATAATCCATTTAATGGTGTATGTGTGGCTGTGCCACAACATGTGATCTTTCAGAAAAAATATGCGACAACAGGTTTGATCAATATCAACAATAAGCATATCAAAGCATTTGAGAATTATCCTGGTACACAGATCGAGTACAAGAAACTCTTTGATATCAAAAAGCTTCCTGAACCCTTCGATCATCCGGATCTGGTTGTGTTCCATGAATGCTATCGGGCAGAGTATATCGCGATTGCGATAAACCTGTTGCACAGAAAAATCCCTTATGTGATTATCCCGCATGGCGAATTGAGGATAGAGGCCCAGAAAAAAAAGAGAATCAAGAAGTATTTTGCCAATCTGTTGCTGTTTAATTTGTTTATCCGTAAAGCAACCGCCATACAGTGTTTGTCAAAAGAAGAGGAAGAAGCCACCTTTTTCGGAAGGGCTAAAATTCTTGGAACAAATGGGATTTGCATTCCTGAAAAATCAAAAGATGCTTTTCATACAGATAAGATTGTGTTTATCTATATAGGACGTTACGAATGGCGTGTAAAGGGCCTAGACATTTTGTTTCAAGCGATCCGTATAGAAGCCCAGGTTTTACGAGAAAACCATGCAGTATTTGAATTGTTTGGGCCGGATATCCAGGGCAGATTGGCTGAAGTAAAACACTTGGTTGAGCAAAACCAAGTAGAAGACCTCGTAAAACTAAATCTGGCAATATCCGGAACGACGAAAGAGCAAAAGCTGTTGGATTCCGATGTTTTTATTCAGACTTCCCGACATGAGGGTATGCCGATGGGAGTATTGGAAGCAATGAGCTATGCTATCCCATGCCTACTCACAGATGGAACGAACGTTGGCCGATATATCGAAACGATCGGAGCGGGATGGAATGGCGGGATGAATGCTTCCACGCTGGCTAGAGCGATAAAAACTGCAATAGAAGAGAGAGCGCTTTGGAAGGAAAAAGGAAAAACAGCGAGAGAATACGTGAAAAATGAGTTCGATTGGGATTCTGTTTCTATGAACACAGTGGAGAAGTATAAAGAAATATGTATGTTAGGAAAGAAATAAAGAATGAAAGATGCTACAGTATTGTCAGAGAAATATAATATGATTGCGAATCAGGAGGCGTCTGATAGTAATAGAGTAAAACTTAGTTCATATATACTGGTAATGTTTATTGTGCTATTGCCGATATCAACTGCATTATCAGGAATTGTTGGCAATATTTCGTTTTTGAACTATATTGCTTTGGCATATCTTGCTTGCTCTGCTTTTGAAATCATATCTAGAGGGTATATACGGATTAGAAAAGCATATTGGGCTATTTATGCATATATGGGATACGCACTGCTTTCCTGCCTGTGGAATAGAGTCTTCTCATTTACCTTTTATTTCACCACATTCGCAATATCGTTCGTTGTACTGATTTTTACAACTTGCAGAGCATATTCGCAAAAGGAAGCGGAATTGCTGAGAAAGGCTTTCCTGTTCAGCAG
This sequence comes from Acutalibacteraceae bacterium, assembly GCA_045221075.1. Classification (GTDB taxonomy): domain Bacteria; phylum Bacillota; class Clostridia; order Oscillospirales; family Acutalibacteraceae; genus UBA1213. Next base: position 14,107 of record JBGUWL010000151.1, on the reverse strand, counting down.
TATCGTAGTAATCGGCGCGACACTGTTAAACATCAATAATACCTATGCAGGGCGGATTGTTATTCGTATTACGAGTACAATGGATCCGAATGATTTCGGATGTGGGACTTGCATTATTCTTGCAGCACTGCTGGTACAGTTTAGTAAAAAAAGAAGCTTTCTGCCAGCGATCACATTAATTGGCATTTTTGCGTCAGTGATTCTTACAGGATCACGAGGAGCGCTGCTGATGTGTATCACGGAATTGATCATATGGGTGGCTTTATATCGAAAAAAGGGGAGATGGAAAACTGTTATACTGGGAGTGCTTGTGCTGTTCGCGGTGTATCTGTTCGCAACAAGTCTATCAGAAGAGCTACTATCTAGGTTTTCCATTATACGAGTGCTGACAAGTGGAGGAACTGGCCGAACAAGAATCTGGATTGCTGGAATAAAAAAATATATAAACTCGGATGTTTTTCACATGATTTTCGGATATGGACACGGATCCTTCCCAAAAACCGTAAACTACTATGGAAGCAGTCGAACTTATCCGTATGAAGCTCATAATGTGTTCGTCAATGCGATTATTGAAGGAGGGTTTATTGGAACGACTTTTCTTATTACAGCGATTGTACAGTGTGTTAAAACGGCATATGCCAACAAAAATTATATGGGGGTTATTGCGCTTTTGGGCTTTGTCGTTACGGGCTTAACACTTGATGTGCAATCGTATAGGGGCTTTCCAATAGCTTTCTTTACAGCAGTCTTTTTTGAAAACGATTCGTATTATCCGACCAGAACAATGGAGATGAAACATGAATCACTCTGAGATAAAAAGCAAAGCATTTTCAGGGGTAATATGGAAATTTTTGGAGCGATTCATTGCACAAGGTATTTACTTAGTTGTATCAATCGCATTAGCAAGAATTCTATCACCTACAGAGTTTAGTGTTGTAGGTATTATCAATGTCTTTTTCACTTTTGCTAATATTTTTATCACCAGCGGTCTGAATACTGCACTCATACAAAAAAAAGACTCGGATGATATAGATTACTCCACAGTAACATTTACCAGCTTGGGGTTTTCTGCGGTCGTATATTTCATTCTATATATTTCAGCGCCGGCGATAGCATCTATCTATCATAAAGAAATACTGGTTCCCATGATTAGAATTATGGGACTGACCTTCCCGGTGACTGCGCTCAAGGCAGTATGGTGCGCATATATATCATCGAACCTGCTGTTTAGAAAATTCTTTTTTGCAACGTTAGGGGGAACGATTGTTTCGGGAATTGTCGGGATTTACATGGCCCTAAATGGATTTGGTGCATGGTCGTTGATCGCCCAACAGATGACAAACACAGTGATCGACACGATCATACTTATTATAACGACAAGAGTTAGAATATCCTTAGCTTTTTCTTTTAGTCGATTAAAATCATTGTTTAAGTACTCCTGGAAATTATTCCTCTCGTCACTCTTGGGAGCAGTCTATACTGAAATATCCCCGCTCGTTATCGGACTGCGTTTTGATGCAAATGATCTTTCGTTCTATACGAAGGGGAAGAGCTTCCCGTCTATGTTATCAACAACTGCGACGAATACGCTCTCAGCGGTCTTGTTCCCGGTGTTAGCCAAGTATCAAGACAAAAAAGATCGGATTCTTGAGTATACAAGGCTATATATGAGACTGTCTTCCTTTATCATATTCCCAATTATGCTGGGAATGTTTGCAGTTTCAGATAATTTCATTACTGTTATATTAACAGACAAATGGCAGCAGGCGGCTTATTATATAAGGGTATTCTGCCTTTGCAACATGTTCAATGTTATCGCTATAGGCAATTGCGAGACAATCAAAGCAATTGGAAGAAGTGACGTATATTTAAAAATAGAGATTATTAAGAAAATCGGCTACTTCTTGGTTCTGGCTGTTTTTGTTTATCTTTCAAGATCGGCAAAAGTATTGGCGCTTGCATACGTGGTATGTACTTTTATTCAGGTTTTAGTCAACAGCTATCCGAATGTAAAACTGATAGGTTATAACTATAATGATCAGATTAAAGATTTGTTTCCAAACTTGTGGATCTCGGTGGTTATGTGTTTTGTCACACTACTCTCGGGTAGGGTATTGCCGCACAATTTCTTCGGCCTCGTAGTCCAAATACTTTTAGGAATCTTGGCTTTTTTACTTTTGTGTGTTCTTACTAAAAATATAGCCTTTTTTTATTTTGTGAATCACCTAAAAGCAGAGTGGAAGAGGAGAAAACAATAATGCAGCGGGAAGAGTTTCGTAATGAGATACATCAGTATATTGATCAAGCGTATTCTAAATTTCAGGCAGTTCAGGATCAGATTACAGAAATGTATTCGATTGTCCATGAGATATTCAAGAAGAATTCGATCCATTGCTATTATGGCTTCGGCTCGTTATTGGGAATCGTTCGTGATAAGGGCATGATTCCGTGGGATGCTGATATTGATATATTGATCTCGATTTCTGATGCGAAACGGTCTATCGAAATTCTTCAGAAAGAATTGCCCGAAGACTACTATGTCGTATCCAACTTTATTGATCGAAATTATTACTTATGTGAATCAAGAGTCTGCAGAAAAAACCGTGACCCGGAAGTCTTTCATATCGACATTTTCTATTTGATTGGAGCGCCCTCGGATCCTGTTGCTTTAAGAAGGCTTGATGAGCGGGTTAAGAGAGTCTTTTACTATAGAGCGATTCGAAATCAACCGATCAGCAAAGGCAATTCAAAAAGGAGCAAAATGGTTTATTACATAAAAAGAATGTTGAGATTTTTTATGCATATTGAGCCGAATAAACTGTTTAATAAAAGATGTAATGACTTGCTCTATAAATATGATATTGGCAAATCGGAGTACTGCATTGTTTGGGCTGTTGGAGGGGAGGTTTTCCCGACATCTATTTTTGAACCGCCAATTATTTATGAAAAAGATGGCTTTGAATGCTATTTACCCAATAATCCGGATGAGTTCTTGAAAATCAGATATTCAAACTATAACGAGTACCTTCCTGTTTCAGATCGATTTGAAGAGTTTTACGCGGGCTATAAAAGACTGCAGAAATCAATACGGAGAGAGCAAAGTGATATCGAGTAAGAGCCTTTACAGCAGATGCTTTAAAGAATACGAGCTAAAAGGGGAGAAACTGAATAGACTCCAGAAGGCGTTACTTGAAATGTTTCTGGATATAAAACGCGTTCTGGATGCATACAACATCAAGTATATGCTTAGCGGGGGAACCTTGCTCGGCGCCATAAGGCATGGAGCATTTATTCCTTGGGATGATGATATCGACTTGATGATGTTGAGAAGAGAGTATGAAAGATTTAAAAGCATTTTCGCTGAGGTATTATCTGACAAGTATGAACTTGTTGAACCGCTTCAAGACAAATATGTAATTTGCAAACAACCCAAAATATATAAAAAGCATTCAGTCTACGTTGAGATTCCAACAGCAGCGATTCCCGAACACGGGCATCTATTCATCGATTTGTTTGTCATTGAGAATGTACCTAAACCGGGCTTGAAAAGAAAGATAAAAGCAAAAATCTATGATTTTGCATATAAGGCTTCAAGTGTGTGCGCGGATTATGTATATCCTTCACCTGTGATTGAAGAAAAGGCGGAAAAGGATTCTGAGCTTAATACGTATTATACTTTTAGGAAGAGAATGGGTTCAGTTTTTTCACACCTTGGAGGATTACGCTTTTATCTGTCAATTTGCAATCGTCTTGGGAGAGAAAAAAAAGAAACTGGCTGGATGGGCATTCCTTCCGGAATCAATTATGAGAAGGAGATAGTGCCTTCTAAAGTATACGAGGAACTCACAACAGGGACATTTTGCGGATACAAGGTTTCGATTCCGCAAAACTATGATATTTACCTAAGAAATTTATATGGAGATTACATGCAGATCCCACCGGAAGAAAAAAGAGAATATCATGCCGCCTACAAGGTGGAATTATAGTGTGGATGTCTATAGGTAATTACGGGGCGTTAAATACATGTATACATTAAAAGATATATGCAACATTGCAATTCGCAAAATTACAACAACTGTATTTCGTGTTTTTTATATCTTTCCGATTCATAAGAACAGAATTCTATTCGAAAGTTTCGGGGGCCGGTCGTATTCTTGTAATCCTAAGTATATTTGTGAGTATCTTCTGGCACATGGAAATGGAAAGTATGACCTAGTTTGGTCTTTTATAGATCCACAAGGTAAGGTTCTTCCCTCTGGAATAACTTCGATAAAAAAGAATTCGCTGAAATACATGTATTATCGTTTCTCTGCTAAAATTGTTATTTCAAATATGACAGATCCGATCTATTTACCCAAAAGAAAGTCTCAAAAGGTTATCTGCACATGGCATGCAGGTGGCGCTTACAAGAGAGTTGGGGATTCATTTACTAAAAACGCATCAAAGCGAAAAGAATGGCAGATACAGCAACTTCGAAAAAGAACAGACGTGTGGCTTTCAAGTTCTGATCTTTTTACCAGATATAACATTAAGGACGCGTATGGCTTTGCGGGTGAAATTCTGAAGACTGGTATGCCACGAAATGATATCTTTTTTTCGGATGAATTGGTAAAGAAAGCCGGGAAAAAGGTGCGTGAGATTTATGATTTAAGTGATAGCTTCATCGTGTTATTCGCGCCAACCTTCAGAGACAATATATACAGTAACGGTTTCGAATTACCAAGGGATGCATTAATCGAAGAATTGCAAAAAACACAAAAAAAGAATATCGCATTCTTATACAGAGGTCATTATTACGTTGATAATAATTCTGAAGCATTTGAAAAGAAAGGTGATGTGGCAATAATTAATGTATCTGATTACCATGATATGCAAGAATTGCTTGCGGCTTCAGACATGCTCATAACAGATTATTCTTCATCCATGTGGGATTTTGCTCTTACTAACAAACCATGTCTGTTATGGGTTCCCGATAGAAAAGAATATGATGATGAAAGAGGGACATATACTTCTATTGATACCTGGCCTGCTATAGCTTGTGAAAATGCTAAACAGCTTCTTGAGACGATTGATGATTTAGATAAGATTGATTTCAAAACCATCTATATAAGGCACTTTTTTGATTTCAATTCATATGAGTCAGGCAATGCGGCTAGGAAGGTATGCGAGTATATTTCAAAAGAGTGTTTTAAGAAATAAATTGAAGAGAAAGAGGTACTCAATATGACTACAGCAATTATTATTGCCGGTGGTTCCGGCGCAAGAATGGGACAAGACATTCCTAAACAGTTTATTAATGTTTATGACAAGCCTGTGCTTATTTACACGCTTGAGGGATTTCAGAAGCACCCTCAGATAGATGCTATTGAGGTTGTCTGTATAGACGGTTGGCATCATGTGGTTTGGGCGTATGCGAAGCAGTTTAATATTACCAAACTGAAATGGATTGTCTCCGGCGGCAGCACCGGTCAAGAGTCCATTCGAAACGGAGTGTACAACCTAGAAGGAAAAGCGAATCCTGAGGATATTATCATTATCCATGATGGAATCAGACCGCTTGTAGACGAGACAGTGCTAACAGATGTAATAAGAAAGGCACAACAATATGGTAATGCTGTCACCTCTCTTCCATACAACGAGCAGATTTTTGTCATTGATGATGAGATCAGCACAACTAAGTTTATTCCTCGCGAAACACTTCGCAGAGTATCTACGCCGCAGGCTTATCGATTCGATCTGCTTGATAGTAAGTACCATGAGGCGTATGAGAAGGAGATCGGGATTTACGGATCTCATTATACCAATACTATGATGGTTGAACTTGGGGTGAGATTGTTCTTTGCAGCCGGTTCCGACAAAAACATTAAGCTTACAACAAAGGACGATCTGGAAATGTTCAAAGCATATTTGAAATCAGACAAGGACAACTGGCTGAAGTAAAATCTAACGTTCAGATGTAGGTAGAACTACGGAAGGATATACGAAGAATACATGTCTCTGCCTCCGGGGTCCGCAAGAGTCTGGCATAAGATTAAGCTCGTTTGAGAGGAACATGTTTGTATGATTTGACTACAGTTCGGGAGGAGTATATGAAATACGGTGTTTTGGTTACATCTGCTAAAAATATCGGGGAGGAGATTCAGAGTCTGGCTTCCCTCCGCTTTTTACCGCATCTCGATTATGTCGTTCACAGGGAAAGAACGGATCAGTTTCATTGCGATGAAAAAGTTTCTGTCATTATGAATCACTGGTGGCTTTGGGAAGGCGCACATTTCCCACCTTCCGAAGACATCAGACCGCTTTTTACGTCTTTTCATTTGCAATTCAGGATCCGTAATCAGAAATTCATGAACGCCGAGACCATTGCATATTTCAAGAAGCATGCGCCTATTGGGTGTAGAGACACGGTTACGGCAGATTTTTTAAGATCCTATGGGATCAACGCCTATTTCAGCGGGTGCTTGACAACGACCCTTCTTCCTAATCCCAAAATGAAGCATCGGTTCTTTGATGATTACATTTTATGCGTTGACGCTCCTAAAAACGTCGTGGATGAGATAAAGAAGAGAACCGATAAGCGTGTTCTGTGTGTTGAACGACTGTGGAACGTTTGCTTTTCCGTTGAGCAGAGATTGGAATTGGCCAAGTTTATGCTGTTTTTATATCATAACGCTCATTGCGTTGTGACGATTGCGCTTCATGCAGCTCTACCTGCGACGGCCTTCGGGACGCCAGTTTGCGTGATCGATACTGAGGAGTTGGATGCACATTCCAGATTTGCAGGCCTTGAAGATTGCTTTACGATTGTAAAAGAAGAAGAATATCTTCGAGAGAAAGACAGCTATGACATCAACAACCCGCCTCCTAATCCTCAGGATTATCTAGCGATCAGGGATGGACTCGTGAAAACGTGCAAAGCATTCACCGAGTTTGACAGTGAGAGTTCAATTTTTGAGGATGACTATAACCCGATTCCTGCGCTGGCACAAATCATGACCTACTCAGAAGAATCGATTTATAAATCCTATTTCTATTTGGGGAGAAAGACAGCGACTAAAGCGTTTGCGGAGAAAGTTCTTCTTAACAAATCTAGGCATGACGTCATTCCCTCGCACCCATGCGGCGATTTGAAGCTGCTCAAAAAATGATGGTGAGGTGATTTCCTATGAATCTTTATTCCAATTCTCTCTATCTTGAAGATATCCGAAATGTCGCGAATCTCGACCTCCCATGGAAGAAACTGCAGGATAAGAGCATCATGATTTCCGGAGCAACCGGTCTTATTGGAAGCTTCTTGATTGATGTAATACTGGAAAAGGATCTATCTTCTGATCTAAACTGTACGGTATATGCTCTTGGACGAAATGAGCAGAAAGCAAGAGAGCGCTTTTCAAAGTATTCAGAGGATGAGCATTTTGTTTTCATTCCTTATGACGTTAAGAAGCCTTTTGTTTGCAATGATTTGGTAACTGTAGATTATGTACTGCATCTTGCATCAAATACCCATCCGCTGCAGTATTCCACAGATCCAATCGGAACCATCACTACGAATATCGTTGGTCTTCAGAATATGCTGAACTTTGCTGTTGCGCATCATGCTACTCGCTTTGCTTTCGCATCGTCAAATGAGATTTACGGTGAAAACCGAGGAGATGTTGAATTCTTTGATGAAAAATATTGCGGTTACATCAATTCGAATACGATGAGAGCCGGATATCCGGAAAGCAAAAGATGTGGAGAAGCTCTATGTCAGGCTTACAAAGCGCAGAAAGGACTTGATGTGGTGATTCCGCGTCTAACTCGTTCATACGGACCGACAATGCTAATGTCTGATACAAAGGCTATTAGCCAGTTCATCAAAAAAGGCATTGCCGGAGAAAACATTGTCCTTAAGTCAGCGGGGACACAAATTTACAGCTATCTGTATGTCGCTGATTCGGTATCGGGATTACTAACTATTCTTCTCTGCGGTGAAAACGGAGAGGCTTATAATATAGCTGAGGAACACAGCGATATTATGCTGAAAGACTTAGCATCGGTTATAGCGGGGATTAGTGGGAAAGAAGTTGTGTATGAAATACCCGATGCAATTGAAGCAGCAGGTTATAGCACGGCAACGAAAGCAAGGATAGATGGACATAAGCTACAAGCACTCGGATGGAGACCAAGATATGATATCAAAACAGGTATTGAGAGAACGATAGCAATACTGCTAAAGCTTCAAGAGTAAGTGGTAACGTTGCATGGTAAGGTCGTGCATTTATGATACAATACAAACACAAGCAAATTGATACATTTCGGAGACTAACATGAATCAAACGGAACAGGTCCTCTTGCAGGTGATTCATAAATCGCTTTGGAACGGAGATATCTCTTTTCCGACGGACACAGACTGGAATGCAGTCCTAAAGGAAGCGGAAGATCAAGCGGTGTTCTTAATTGTCTATAGAGCAGTTCGTGATCTGCTATCAGTAGAAATAAAGAATTCCTGGGATTCGGTATTTTACAAGTACACAGCTATGAATATCCGAGTTGTTCATGCGCATACTTACATACATGAAATCTTGAGCCAGAATAAAATACCTTATGTTATTTTAAAAGGGTGTGCCTCTGCAAGGTATTATTCCCAACCAATCGATAGAATCATGGGGGATGTGGATTTTCTTGTCGAAGAAAAAGATCTGGAACAGTGTTCGATGATTCTCAAAAAAGAGGGGATGAAACGATGCGATGATGGCCTCCATGGCTTTCATTGCAGCTACACCCTAAATGGAATTAAATATGAAATGCATTGGAACCCACCCGGAATTCCAACGGAGGGAAAGGAAGAAATACAGAATTATTTTAATAATGTAATTGAAGATAGTGTTTATTATTATGATAATTACGTGAATTGTAATGTGCCAAATGATTACCATCATGCTATCATAGTTCTACTGCATAATGCAGCGCACATGACAACTACTGGGATTGGTTTACGACATTTATGTGACTGGACTTTACTGGTCAATGGTCTTTCTGAAGAAGACACAGAAGATTTGTTGACTGTTTTCAATGATGTGGGTTTACTAACGTATGCTAAAGTATTGACTGCTTTGGGAACAGTTTATTTGGGAGCACCACAACAATCATGGGCTGATATTGATAATTGTGTTCTATTAGATGATTTGATGGAAGATATTTTAGCGAGTGGAAACTTTGGGGAAAAAAGTATTACGCGACAGAATCAGGGTGCTTTTATCAGAGATATTAATACAAGAAAAATATCAAAGAAATCAATAGTAGGATCGTTTATTTCTGCAATCAGCTGGAAAGCAAAGAGAAAGTACCCATCTCTAGCAAAACACTTTTTTAGTATGCCGATAGCATGGTGTTTAGTGTGCTGCCATTATACTTATCAAGTAATATCTAAAAAGCGTCCTGGCTTTTCCATTAAAGATACAATTGACATCAATAATCGAAAAAAACTATATAATCAGTTAAAACTGTTTGAATAAAAAGATATGAATAATCCTCTGGAATGTGGCACTGTATAAACGGCTAAAGCTAATGACATTCCATTAGTTATTCTAAAAGAAATGGCTACAGCGATTGACTATATGAATCCTTCAAAAATGATAATGTGAGACATAGATTATTATGATACAATACAAAAAACGTACATGTAAGATGACGGATACAATAGGTTCAAAAATGATGCGGAGAATATAAGAATTGAAGAAATCGGGTGTTGTAAAAACTGAAGAACAATCGAAGAATAACAGATCAAAATGGACGCTGCTGATTGTTCTGGGGAGCGTTGCGCTCGTACTGGGGATTGCAGCGATCATCTTTGCCGTCTATATGAATAAAATCCTGAACAAGCCGGAAACGATGTTCCGATTTGAGACGACAACGTCGATTCCGGAGAAAACGCCGATGAAGCCGGCGTTCGATATTCCCGTTACGGAGCCGGAGGATGGATATGAGGCGGCCGAAACGCCGACGTCGACCGCAGTTCCGGAAAACAAAGCGGAAGCGACAGAGCCGGATGGCCGCAAGGGAATCCTGAACATCTTGCTGATGGGCATCGATGCCTATGAGGACGGAAGGACGACGAGCGGGACGATGCCGCATACCGATTCCATGATGGTGATTGCCGTGAACTTTGACCGGGAAACAGCGGACCTTATAACGCTGCCGCGCGATACATTCACGACCATCCCGGGACATTCCGGCTTCTATAAGCTGAACGGCGTATTCAATGTCGGACTGGGCGGCAAGTTCAAGACAACGGGGAAATCCGACGATCTCAAGGATGGATTTGAACTGACCTGCCGTACGGCGGAACAGTGGCTCGGCGGAGTTTCAATTCCGTATTACTACGGCGTCGATTTTCAGGCAGTCATTGATATCGTCGACGCGATCGGCGGCATCGATTACGACGTGGATCAAGCCTTCCGATCCATGAACGGAAGGTCTTACGGCGTCGGGATGCAGCACCTGGACGGGAACGCGGTGCTGGGGTATCTGCGCATTCGCCAAAGCGCGGACGGATTGGACAGTTCCCGCACGGCGAGACAGCGCAGGATGATGGTTGCCATCTTTAAAAAGCTGAAGTCCGAGGGAAAGCTTTCGCAGATTCCGGATCTGATATCGGCGGCGAACAGCGGGGTTTATACAAACGCTTCGTTGGGACAGACAGCGGCGCTGGTGAACTTTGCGGCGAATCTGCCGGCAGACCGTATCCGGACAAGAGCGATGTCCGGCGATATCGGCACGATCGAGGTGTACTGGAGATTTGCTTATGTCGATCAACAAAACCGGATCGATCTGATCAAGGAAGTCTATGACATTGACACAGAGCCGGTCGGAATCTGCACAAGACAGTATGAACGCTGGCTGAACGACATCGGGTTTGTAACGATTAAGCGTCTGCATCAGATCGAAAAAGTGCTGACGCAGGTTCAGCAAAAGAAGGATGCGGGCGAGACGTTTTCGGAAGAGCAGATAACGTACTACATCGCGTGCTATCAGGACTATATCGCGCTGCATAACGCGTACGAGAAAGAATCGTCGGAGCTTGCCGATCTCTATGCCCGGACGACCTGGCGTGAGAAGAAAGAAAACCAATCAAACTGGACGTCGGAAGAACAACGGTTAGACGACGAACTGAAACAAAAAGAGGCAGAAATCAAAAATCGATTGCTGAACCTTTCGGACAACGCAAAAGCTTCACTGACAAAACTGGCCGATTCGATTCGATATCGCAACATTTCCTGGTCGATCAAAGACAGATGGTATCAGGATCCCGACATCAACGAAGTATACGTCAACTTCGGTTAATCCGGAAAAGCCCTCCGCGCGAGGGCTTTTCTTTTTCTACATCATTGACACGCCCGGAATAGACGGATATAATAGCGGCGGTCGGTGCGAAAGACCGACAGAAGGAATGCCGAATGAAGAGCAACCTGTGGAACAACGTCGTTTTTCGGACGATAAAAGGCTTTGCCAAAAAGAATTTCGTGATGCTCATCGCGCTGCTTGCCGCGATCATCACGATGTTTATCGTTCCGCCGGATCGGGAATACCTGACCTATTTCGACTATAAAACGCTGACCTGTCTGTTCTGCGTGCTCGCCGTTGTGTGCGCGCTCCGCAACATCCGTTTCTTTTATATCCTGGCGCGCAAGGTCGTGCGTCTGTTCAAAAATGCGCGCATGAGCGTGCTTGCGCTGGTATACATCACGTTTATCGGCTCCATGCTGATTGCAAACGACATGGCGCTTCTCACGTTCCTTCCTCTGGGATTCTTTGTTCTGACGACGACGAACAAAGAGAAGTACATGGCGTTCACGTTCATCATGCAGAACATTGCGGCGAACCTCGGCGGCATGCTGACGCCGTTCGGCAATCCGCAGAACCTGTATCTGTACACGAAATTTTCCATCCCGAATCTCGAATTCATGCGGATCATGGCGCCGCCGTTCGCGTTTTCCGTCACGCTGATTACGATCTGCTGCCTGATCTTTGTCAAGCCGGAGTCGCTCGTCATCAACGACGAAAGAATCCATCTTCCGCCGCTGAAAACAACGCTGTATCTGCTGCTGTTCGCGCTGTCGATCGTCATCGTATTCCGCGGGATTCCGTACTGGATCGGACTGATCGTCATTCCGCTTGCGTTGCTTGTCCTGGACAGGAAAGCGCTTCTTGAGGTGGACTATCCGCTCCTCTTCACGTTTGTGTTTTTCTTCGTGTTTGCGGGCAATATGGGCAGGATCGAAGCGGTGCGCAGCTTCTTTTCCGGTCTGCTGCAGAAAAACACCTTCCTCGTCAGCGTCATCTCGTGCCAGTTTATCAGCAATGTGCCGACGGCGGTTCTGCTGTCACAGTTCACGAACAACTATCCCGCGCTGCTGGTGGGAGTCAACATCGGCGGCGTCGGAACGCTGATCGCGTCGCTTGCCAGTCTGATCACCTTTCGCGAGTACATCAAAAACAACCCGAGCAAGACCGTGCGGTACGTTGTGGAATACACGCTGTTCAACTTCGTATTCCTGCTGCTGCTGGTCGGGATTATGCTGCTGATCTGGATGATCGTATAAGAGGAGGACGAATATGGACGAGACGGAACTCCGCGAACAAAAGAAACGGCTTCGCAAAGCGATCGCCGCAAGGCTGAAGACGCTTCCGAGCGCGTACCGCACGGCGGCAAGCGAAAGCATCTGCCGCGAGGTGCTTGCCGCGCCGGAGTATGCCCGCGCCGAGCGGATCTTCCTGTTTGTCAGCATGCCGACCGAGCCGGACACGCTTCCGATCATCCGGCAGGCTCTGCGGGACGGGAAGCAGGTCTATGTGCCGAAGTGCATCAGCAAGGCTGAGATGCTCGCGGTACGTATCCACGGTCTTTCGGATCTGCAGCCCGGCGCATACGGGATTTTGGAGCCGCAGGACTGCTCGGAAACGATCGCGGTGGACGATCTGGATCTGATTCTCGTGCCGTGCGTGTCGGCGTGGACGGACGGCAGACGCCTCGGACACGGCGCCGGGTATTACGATCGGTTTCTCTGCGGCAACGCGGAAAAAACGATTTGCCTGTGCTTCCGCGCGGCGATGGACCCGGACATTCCGACGGACGAAAACGACGTCCGCATGCGTTGCGTAATCGTAGACAATCCGTAAAAACGCTTCCTCTGACTTACCGCAAAACGGTAAGTCTTTTTTTGTATAAATACTTGACAAATATATCGAGCCTCGATATAATATGTATCGAAGCTCGATATATCGAACCAAGATAGTCAGGAGGACATATGAACGACAAGATCCGGCGCGTATATGTGCCGATGACGGAAACCGGCTTTTATATCCTGTTCTGCCTCCGAAGCCCGCAGCACGGCTACGGGATCAGCGCACAAGTGAAGCGGATGACGGGCGGAGCGATCACGATCAGCGCCGGGACCATGTACGGCACGCTCGCGAAGATGGAAAAGGACGGTCTGATCCGTTTCTGCCGCGAGGAGGACAAGCGAAAACTGTATGAGATCACGGAGCTCGGGACGGAGATCCTGAATCTGGAGATCAAACGAATCGAACGATTATACCGGAATAGCAAAGGAGAGAACGTTGATGCGTAAAACATTTGTACACTTTTTCACGATCGCCGATTACGAAGAGGAAGAGGCGTGGCTTTCCCAAAAGCACAGCGAAGGCTGGAAGCTTGTAAAGCTGACGCCGCCGTGCTTCTATGTCTTTGAGGAATGCGAGCCGGAGGACGTCGTCTACCGGATGGATTACAAGAATGCGGGCGAGACCGAGGATTACCTGCAGATGATGCGGGACTTCGGCTGGGAATACTTCGCGAAATGCCTCGGCTGGCTGTATTTCCGCAAAAAGGCGGAGGGGACGGCGGAGGAGCGGGAGCTGTTCTCCGATAACGCTTCGAGAGCCGAGATGGCGACGTACGTTGCGCGGACGCGGCTGATCCCGCTGTGCGTGATCTTCCTGTGCTGCATTCTGCCGAATTTCATCATCTCACTCAACGGACAGCCGTTCGGCGGCTGGCGCCTGGCTGCGACGATCGTGTTCGGTGCGCTGTTCGTACTCTATGAGTTCCTGCTCATCTACTGCG